>CAYVAS010000036.1:2939-25586 GCA_964449375.1 uncultured Iamiaceae bacterium
GGATGGGCACGACGCTGAACGCCTCCGGATCGTCGATGCGGTCCTGACGGCCCAGGGTGAAGCCCTCGACCACCGGGTCCACCGCCTCCAGGTGCGACGGGTTGGCCACCAGCTCCACCGGGATCGTCGCGCCCTTCCGGGAGGTGAACTTGCCGGACTGGCCAAGGTGGTACTTCACGTCACCCGAACCCTGGGTGGTGTCCGGGTCGATGTGCCCCTCGAACTCCTTGAAGATCTGGTCGTAGGACTTGCCCACGATGTTGGCCAGCACGTTCAGCCGGCCCCGGTGGGCCATGCCCAGCACCGCGCCGGTGTGGCCGTCGTCGGCCGCCGAGTTCAACAGGTCGTCCAGGATCGGAATCGCGGACTCCGCGCCCTCCAGTCCGAAGCGCTTCTGGCCCACGTACCGCTTGCCGAGGAACGACTCGAAAGCCTCGGCCGCGTTCAGGCGGTCCAGGATGTGGCGCTGGTCCGCCGCGGTGAGGTCCTGGGGAACCCCCTCGACCCGCTGCTGGATCCAACGCTTCACCTCCGGGTTGGAGATGTGCATGTACTCGATGCCGATCGTGCGGCAGTAGGCGTTGCGCAGCAGGTGCAACAGGTCGTCGAGCACCATCTCCTTCTGGCCGGCCACTCCCCCGGTGAGGAAGGTGCGGTCCAGATCCCAGATCGTGAGTCCGTAGGTCGCCGGGTCCAGCTCGCTGTGCATGTGGGGCTCTTCGGCGGCCAACGGGTCCAGGTCGGCGATGAGGTGCCCCCGCACCCGGTACATGTTCACCAGACGGCTGACCTGGAGCTGCTTCTCGATCAGGGCCGCGGTGCGGTCGACCGGGTTGACGTCCTGGCGCCACTCGACCGATTCGTAGGGCACTCCCAGCGACCGGAACACGTCCACGTAGAAGTCGTGCTCCCCGGTCAGCAGCTCGGACATGCGCTTGAGGAACAGGCCCGACTCGGCACCCTGGATGATGCGGTGGTCGTAGGTCGACGACACCATCATCACCTTGGACACGCCCAGATCGGCCAACAGGTCGGTGTCCGCGCCGGCGAAGCTCGTGGGAAACCCGAGTGCCCCCACGCCCACGATGCAACCCTGACCGGCCATGAGGCGGGGCACCGACTGGGACGTGCCGATCGTGCCCGGGTTGGTCAGCGTGACCGTCGCCCCGGCGAAGTCGTCCGGCGAGAGCTTGTTGGTGGTGACCTTGCGGATCAGCTCGTCGTAGGCCGCATGGAACTCGGCGAAGTCCATGGTGTCCGCGTCACGGATGACCGGCACCAGCAGCGAGCGTCGCCCACCGGAACGCTCCACGTCGACGGCCAGACCCAGGCCCACGTGCTCGTGCCGGATGATGCGCGGGCTGCCGTCGGAACCCTCCACATAGGTGCTGTTCATCGCCGGCACCGCGTCCGCGATCGCCCGCACCATGGCGTAGCCGATCAGGTGCGTGAAGCTGATCTTGCCGCCCCGGGACCGCTGCAGGTGGTTGTTGACGATCTTGCGGTTGACCTCCAACAGCTTGGTCGGGACCTCGCGGTAGCTCGTGGCCGTGGGCACGCCCAGGCTCGTCTCCATGTTCTCCACGACCCGGGCCGCGGCGCCCCTGAGCACCTCCCCGGCGTCCTGGGCATCGGTGGTGCCGGCGTCGGTGCCGGCGTTCGAGGCCACCGAAGCGGGACGAGCCGGTGCGGGCTCGGCCGTCGGGGCGGGCGCCGTCGTGGTCGGGGACGCCGTCGTCCCGTCGGTGCCGCCGGCGACCTTCTTGGGCGTCTGGGGTCGGTAATCGGCGAAGAACTCCCGCCAGCTCTCGCCCACCGAATCCGGATTCGCCAGGTACTGCTCGTATTTTTCGTCGACCAGCCATGCGTTGGGGCCCAGCGACGTTGCTGAGTTGCGCTGTTGAGTCATCGACCTCAACCCTACCGGGCTCCCTAGACTCGGACGCTCCGGGTCGTCGGTGACCGGCCCGAAGGATCCACCACGCAGAATGGGTGTCGATGAACAACGCGCAGTACATCTACACGATGCACAAGGTCGGGCGGTTCCATCCGCCGGACCGCCAGGTGCTCTCCGACATCTCCTTGTCGTTCTACCCGGGCGCCAAGATCGGCGTGCTCGGTGCCAACGGCGCCGGCAAGTCCACGCTGCTGCGGATCATGGCCGGCGTGGACACCGACTACACCGGCGAGGCACGGCTCACTCCGGGGTTCACGGTCGGGCTGCTGGAGCAGGAACCGACCCTGGACGAAACCAAGACCGTCAAGGAGAACGTGCTCGACGGGGTCGCCGAGGTCGCTGCTCTGCTGACCGCGTACGACGAGGTGCTCGCCCGCTACGCGGACCCCGACGCCGACTTCGAGAAGATCGGCGCCGAACAGGAACGTCTGGAAGCCGAGATCGCTGCCAAGGGCGCCAACGACCTGGACCGCAACATCGAGATCGCCATGGACGCGCTGCGGCTGCCACCGGCGGACGCGCCCACCACCCACCTGTCGGGTGGGGAACGCCGCCGGGTGGCGCTGTGCCGGCTGCTGATGAGCCACCCCGACCTGCTGTTGCTGGACGAACCCACCAACCACCTCGACGCCGAATCGGTCGCCTGGCTGGAGCGGACCCTGCACGACTACGACGGCACCGTGGTGGCGGTGACCCACGACCGGTACTTTCTGGACAACGTCGCGGGTTGGATCCTCGAACTGGACCGCGGCCGGGGAATCCCCTTCAAGGGCAACTACTCGAGTTGGCTCGAACAGAAGGAGGCCCGCCTGGCCGCCGAGGACAAGGCCGATTCGGCCCGGGCCCGCACCCTGCGGCGGGAGCTGGAGTGGGTACGCATGTCCCCCAAGGCCCGCCAGTCCAAGGGCAAGGCACGGCTGAACGCGTATGAGAAGCTGCTGGCGGAGTCCCGAGCGGCGGAAGGCCGCACCGAGAAGCTCCAGATCACGATTCCATCGGGTCCGCGACTGGGCGACGTGGTCATCGAGGCCGAGGGGCTCACCAAGGGGTTCGACGACCGGCTGCTGATCGACGACCTGAGCTTTTCGCTGCCTCCGGCGGGGATCGTGGGCGTCATCGGGCCCAACGGTGCCGGCAAGTCGACGCTCTTCAAGATGATCGTCGGCGACGAGGAGCCCGATGCGGGCACCCTCCGGATCGGTGACACCGTGGAGCTGGCCTACGTCGACCAGAACCGGACGCTGGACCCGGACGCGACCATCTACGACGAGATCACCGGCGGTCACGACGTGCTGGACATCGCCGGCACCGAGGTGAACGGGCGGGCGTATGTGGCGTCGTTCAACTTCACCGGGTCAGACCAGCAGAAGAAGGTCGGGGTGCTCTCGGGGGGCGAACGCAACCGGGTGCACCTCGCCAAGACGCTGACCGAGGGCGGGAACGTGCTGCTCCTGGACGAGCCCTCCAACGACCTGGACGTGGACACGCTGCGGGCGCTCGAGGACGGCCTGGAGTCCTTCGCGGGGTGCGCGGTGGTGATCAGCCACGACCGGTGGTTCCTGGACCGGATCGCCACCCACATCCTCGCCTTCGAGGGTGACTCGGTGGTGCGTTGGTTCGAAGGGAACTTCAGCGAATACGAGGCCTGGCGCCGCTCCGAGCTGGGCGCCGCCGCCGACCAGCCCCACCGGATCAAGTACAAGCCCCTCGCCCGCTGAGACTCGGCCGGGCTGGCCCGTCGGGGACCGGTCGGCCCGGTCCATTCGGTGACGTTCGTTTTCGAGCCTGTCGTGTCGGCCTGTGGCGTGAGTGTCACAGGCGGGCGCGACCATGGTGGTCCTTCCCCCTTTCGCGCGGGCCGCGGGCCCGACGCTCACGACGACGCGTGCGAGGAGGTCGAACCGATGAGGACGAAGGTTGCCGACGAGGCCGACGGGGCCGACGGGGCCGACGAGGCCGGATTCCCACCCGAGGGGGCCGCTCAGCACATGGCTGGCCATGCCGCCGGGCAGGGTCCAGCGTGCCCGCGGGCACGGGACGAGGCCACCGCGATGGGCGCCGAGCAACTGCAATCCGAGCTGGTGGTGTTGGCCCGGCGGCTGGCGGCGGGCACCTTCGAGTTGCTGGTCCTCGTCGGTGAACTCGATGCCCGTGGGGTCTGGGCCGACTCGGGCGCACTGTCGTGTGCGTCCTGGCTCGCCCACCGCTGCGACATCGAGCTCGCCACCGCGCGCCGTCAGGTGCAGGTCGCCCGGGCGATGCGCCGGTTTCCGGAACTGGACGCCGCGATGGCCGAGGGGGACGTGTCCTATTCCAAGGCCCGGATCCTGGCCGGCCAGCTCACCGACGCCAACGTCGAGGCCCTGGTGGAGATCGCCCGCACCACACCATCGGGGCGTCTCGGTCGTGCGATCGCCGCCTGGAGCCAACAGCACGAGGACCCCGACGAGATCCGACGGCGCCAGCAGCAGTCCCGATCGCTGGGTTGGGGAACCGCCGCGGACGGAATGGTCGACTTCCATGCCCGGCTGACTCCCGAGGACGCGGCGGTGGTCTGCGCGGTGATCGACACGACCTTGGCACATCGCCGGGACGTGCCCGCGGGCACGTCGCTCCGCCAGCAGCGGGCCGACGCACTCGTCGCCATCTGCACCGGCGACGGTGACGCCGGGGCCCCCGGCACCGAGATCGTGGTGCACGTGAGCGAGGACGGCAGCACCCTGGCCGACGGCACACCGCTGTCGGACCGTGCGGTCACTTCGATGCTGCCCAACGCGTTCATCTCGCTGCTGTTCCACGACGCCGAGCGCTACCCCATCGACGCCAGCCCTCGCCGGCGACTACCGACTCGGCGACAACGGCGAGTCGTCGAGGCTCGGCAGCACGAATGCGGTCATCCCGGCTGTCACGCCACCGAGTTCCTCCAGTGTGACCACGTCCAGTCGGTCCGCACCGGCGGGGCCACCGTGGTGGAGAACCTCCAACTGCTCTGTGGGCCGCACAACCGGGCCAAGTCTCGCCACGAGGACGCTCCGCCGGACGGGTGAGCCGACACGGTGCCCGGCGACATAGGGTCGGGACCTCATGGCCACCGAGGACGATCACCGACTCGCCGCGACGCTCGCCCAGAAGTGTGGCGCGATGCTCGTCGATCTCCGGGAACGGCTCGTTGCCGATGGTGCCGCACCCCACCGGCTCATGGCCGAGGGCGACCGGCATGCTCACGACCTGCTCATGGCCGAGTTCGCCGCGTCCGTCCCCGACGACGTGGTCCTGTCAGAGGAATCTCCGGAAGCACGGTCCTCACCGGATCCGGACCGGGTGGCCGCTGAACGGGTGTGGATCGTCGACCCTCTGGATGGCACCAACGAGTACGGCGACCACCGGCGCGGGGACTGGGCGGTGCATGTCGCCCTGGTGGAGGACCACCGGCCCACCGCGGCGGCCGTCGCCCTTCCTGCCCAGAAGTTGCTGTTGACCACCGAGCCCGCGCCGGCACCACTCCCCGAGGCCCCGGCGTCCCCCCGCATCGCCGTGAGCAGATCTCGGGCACCCGCCTGGGTCGACGACCTGGCCAGCGGGCTCAACGGCACCCTGGTGCCGATGGGGTCGGCCGGCGCCAAGGCGATGATGGTCGTGCTGGGTGCAGCCGACGTCTACGTCCACGCCGGTGGCCAGTGGGAATGGGATTCGGCAGCCCCGGTCGGGGTGGCACGCGCCGCCGGGCTGCACACCTCACGCATCGACGGCTCGCCGCTGCAATACAACACCGGCGTCCCCTACTTGCCCGACCTGGTCATCTGCCGGCCCGAGCTCGCCGCGGTGGTGCTGCACCTGCTGGCGGGTCACGCCAGCGATACCGTCACTCGCTGACCAGGATGCGAGAATCGGAGCCCATGAGCGGCGATCTGGTGCACGGGGCGTTTTCCGACGCCGGCCCCTGGCAGCTCGAAGACCCCGAAGGACTCACCTGGCGACGCGGCCTGGACGCGGTTCGCCGGCGCGTGCAGGCCCAGGTACCCGTGCTGACCCGCCGAAGGCTGGTACCTCCGGCGAGGAGACTCGGCCGGGTGTCGTGGCACCTCGGTTCCGCGGTGGCCGGTTGGCGGTTCCGGGAGCGGACCACCGCCGGCCTGGCAAGACGGCTGCGTGAAGCGGCGGAGGCGCTCGGCCCGACCTACATCAAGCTCGGCCAGATCATCTCGTCGGGCGAGGGCATCTTTCCCGAAGAGCTCGTCGTCGAGTTCCGCAAGTGTCGCGACCAGGTGCCGCCCGAGGACTTCGCCGTGGTGGAACGGGTGCTGGTCGAGGAGCTGGGTTGTCCGCTGAACGAGGTGTTCTCGGAGTTCTCGCCCACCCCCATCGCCGCCGCGTCGATCGCCCAGGTCCACGCCGCCACCTTGGTCACCGGCGAGGAGGTCGTGGTCAAGGTGCAGCGCCCCGGCGTGGCGGGCCTGGTGCGTCGCGACCTGCGGATCATGTCCTGGATCGCGCCGCTGCTCATCGGCCGGATCCCGGTTGCGGCGCTGGCCAATCCCCCGGCCCTGGTGGAGCTGTTCGCAGAGACGATCGTCGAGGAACTCGATTTCCGCCTCGAGGCCGAGAACATGCTCGACATCGCTCGAGACCTCGCGGACCTGGGAGAACGGGGCTGGGTGATCCCCCGTCCGCATCCCGAGCTGGTGACGCCCAGGATGCTGGTGATGGAGCGGATCCACGGTCATCCCTTCGGCGATGCCGAGGCGCTGCGAGCGGCGGGCATCGACACCGAGAACATCATCAGGACCGGCATGGTCGCGTTCCTGGAGGGGTGCATGCTCAAGGGCATCTTCCACGGCGACCTGCACTCGGGCAATCTGCTGGTGATGGACGACGGTCGCACCGCGCTGTTGGACTTCGGCATCACCGGTCGTCTGGACACGCCGCGCCGGCTGGCATTCCTGCAGCTCATCATGAGCGCCACGGCGAACAACGTGCATGGCCAGATCTCGGCGCTGCGCGACCTGGGCGCGTTGCCGCCGGACACCGACATCGAAGCGGTCATCGCCGAGCTGGGGCTCGACCAGCCGGCGGTCGACATCGCCGAGATGTCACCCGAGGCGCTCACCGGTGAGATGCAGCGGGTGATCAAGGCGCTCCTGGGCATCGGGGCGCGTCTGCCCAAGGACCTGATGCTGTTCGTGAAGAACATGGTGTTCTTGGACGGGGCGATCGCCACGCTGGCTCCGGACCTCGACCTGTTCGAGGAGCTCGCAGCGATCACCACCGCGTTCACGACGCGCCACGCCGAACAGCTCAACCGGGATCTGGGCACGATCATGCAGTCGTGGTCGCTCGACCTCGACGGCATCAAGGCCGGGTACGGAGTCGACCCGACGGTGACCGACTCGCTGACCTACCGGGAACTCCAGGAGCGCCGCATGCTGATCCGCAAGCGGCTCGCCCGCTCCCGGAAGCGCTGAGCGACGGGATCATGCGTCTGGTCGTGGCCCGCTGCACGGTCGACTACGTCGGGCGGCTCACCGCACACCTTCCCGAGGCGGTGCGGCTCATCATGGTCAAGGCGGACGGGTGCGTGGCGATCCACGCCGACGGCGGCGCCTACAAGCCGCTCAACTGGATGAACGCGCCCAACCGGCTGGTCACCGGCGACGACGGGGTGTGGACGGTGACCAATCCCAAGGGCGAGCGTCTGGTGATCGCGGTGGCCGAGGTCATCAGCGACGAGACCTTCGATTTCGGTGAGGATCCGGGCTTGGAGAAGGACGGCGTGGAGGCCCACCTCCAGGAGCTCCTCGCCGAACACAGCGAGTCGGTGCTGGACCTCACGCTGGTGCGCCGGGAGTATCCCACCGACATCGGACCGGTGGACCTGTTGTGCAAGGCGGCCGACGGGACCACCGTCGCGGTGGAGATCAAGCGCCGCGGCGAGATCGACGGTGTCGAGCAGCTCACCCGGTATCTGGAGTTCCTCAACCGGGACCCGTTGCTGCGTCCGGTGCGGGGCATGTTCGTGGCCCAGTCGATCAAGCCCCAGGCCAAGGTGCTGGCCGGCGATCGCCGGATCGCCACGGTCGAGGTCGACTACGACGAGTTGCGCGGAATCGAATCCAACGAGCTGCGGTTGTTCTGAGGCGTGTGCGCGGCGCGGCTCACCTGGCCGCTTCCGGGTCCCGGGGCGCCAGGACCCGCAGGTCCCCGGGTCGGATCCGGTACCGCAACGGTGGGGTGCACCAGGTGATCTCTCCGTCGAGGGCGACCCGGACGCGTTTGGCGTGGCTGTGCACCACCAGCGTGGTCAGGCTGGCCGTGTCCAGATGACCCGAGGTGTTCTCGCCGCGGGTCAGGGTGGCCGCCGCGCCCCTGACCAGCTGCCACCGGGTCTGGCTGCGGGCGATCTGCACGCCCAGCACCCCGGCGTCCAGACGTGTCCGACGGGGCGGGGCGCCGGGGGTGGGTTCATAGACGCCGTTGCCCACGAACACCAGCGGCGTGCGGACCTGGCGACGCTCGAATCCGTCGGGCCCGTGCAGGTCGAACCGGTGGGTCGGGAAGGTCCCCAGCACGCGGGCGGCAGCCAGCGGCACGGCGCGGACCTTGCCCCAGCCCCGTTCGTCCATGACCCGGTCCCGGATCGCCACCATGTGTGGGTAGAGGCCCAGCAGTGAGTTGTTGACGAACACCCGACCGTTGACCTCGCCGACGTCGACCCGCCGGATCTCTCCGTCGACGAGCGCCGCGGCGGCGGCCGCGAGGTCACCGGGCATGCCCAGGTCGGTCGCGAAGTGATCGAAGGTACCCCGGGGCAGCACCCCGATCACGATGTCGGTGCCCGCAGCGGCTCCGGCGGCGTTGCCCACGGTCCCGTCGCCGCCGGCCACGACGATCGCGTCCGGGCGTGGGCTGCGCTGCCAGACGCGTTCGATCTGTCGGGCCATCCGTGCGGGCGCCACGGCCTCCACGTCGACGTCGACGTCGGGAGCCACCGCGGCGAATGCGTCGGCGATGCGGCGGCGCTCGCCGGGGATGTCCGTCTCGTCGACCGACCCGGCTGCAGCGTTCAGGAGGACCGCGAGTCGCCCGATAGTCATCCGGTGACGTTACCCAGCCTCGACGCCTGGCCGGGACCGATGTGCTAGGTCTGCTGCGATGCTCCACGACCGCGACTCCGCTCCAGCATTCGAGGTGTCCGCACCGATGGCCGCGACGGTCGCCGCGCTTCGGGTGGCCGTGGGCGACCGGGTGCCGGCGGGGGCGACGGTGGCGGTGCTGGAGGTGATGAAGATGGAGCATCCGGTGACCGTCGCGGTGGGCGGCACCATCGCCGCGGTCGCCGTGGATGCCGGTTCCACGGTGGCGGCCGGCCAGACGCTGGTCACCGTGGTCCCGGATGCGGTGGCGGATGACCTCGACGGGACCGTAGACCGGCCAGGCGGCGAGGCCGCGGGACCCGGCGAGACCGCCACGACCGAACAGCGGACCGATCTCGCGGAGCTGGCCGAGGCCCGGGCCCGCCTGGCAGATGCGGCGCGCCCCGAGGCGGTGGCCAAGGTACATGGCCGGGGTCGGCGCACCGCCCGGCAGAACGTGGCGGACCTGTGTGATGCAGGGTCGTTCCACGAGTACGGGGGGTTCGCCTTTGCGGCGCAACAGACCCGCCGGTCCCGTGAAGACTTGCAGACCAACACCCCCGCGGACGGGCTGATCACGGGCATCGGCCGGGTCAACGGTGAGCTCTTCGGGGCCGATCGCGCCGCCTGTGCCGTCGCCGCCTACGACGCCACCGTGCTGGCCGGCACCCAGGGCTGGCGGAACCATCACAAGAAGGATCGCCTCTTCGAGATCGTCGCGGACCTGGGTATTCCGCTGGTGCTCTTCGCCGAGGGTGGGGGCGGGCGGCCCGGTGACACCGACGTGCCGGTGATCTCCGGGCTCGACACCCGGGCTTTCGAATTGTTCGCCCGACTGTCGGGGCGGGTGCCCACGGTGGGGATCGCCTCGGGCCGCTGTTTCGCCGGCAACGCGGCGCTGCTGGGCTGCTGTGACGTCATCGTGGCGACGGCGGACGCCACGATCGGCATGGCCGGCCCGGCGATGATCGAAGGCGGCGGCCTGGGCCGGTTCGCACCCGAGGAGATCGGCCCGATCGAGGTGCAGCGTGCCAACGGCGTGGTGGATCTGGCAGTGCAGAACGACGCCGAGGCGGTCGCGGTGACCAGACAGGTGCTGAGCTACTTCCAGGGGCGTCTGGACACGTGGACCGCGCCCGATCAGGCCCGGCTGCGCACCATGGTGCCGACCGAACGCAAGACCGTGTACGACGTCCGATCGGTGATCGAGGGCCTCGCCGACACCGGGTCGACCCTGGAGCTGCGCCGGGACTTCGGCGCGGGGATGGTCACCACGCTGGCCCGCCTGGAAGGACGCAGCGTGGGCATCCTGGCCAACGACCCCGCCCACCTGGGAGGCGCGATCGACCGGGACGGGGCCGACAAGGCGGCCCGCTTCCTGGGGCTCTGCGACGTGCACGGGCTGCCGGTGTTGTACCTGTGCGACACGCCCGGGTTCATGGTCGGACCCGACGCCGAGGCGACCGCCCAGGTCCGGCATTTCGCCCGGATGTTCGTCACCGCCGCCGCGCTCCGGGTTCCCTTCGGGACCGTGGTGCTGCGCAAGGGATACGGCCTGGGCGCCCAGGCCATGGCGGGGGGCAGCTTCCGGGCGGGGGCCTTCACCTTGTCGTGGCCCACCGGTGAGTTCGGGGGGATGGGCCTGGAGGGCGCGGTGCGGCTCGGCTTCCGGCGGGAGCTGGAGGCCATCGACGACGAGGACGAACGTGCCGCGGCCTTCGACGCGATGGTCGAGGCGGCCTATCGACGCGGGCGGGCGCTGAACACCGCTGCGCACCTGGAGATCGACGACGTGATCGACCCGGCCGAGACGCGGGCACGGGTGATCGACGTGTTCGCGGCGGCACCCGCGACGTTGGACCCGCCGAGACGGTTCGTGGACCCGTGGTGAGGCGCCGGCCGGGCCGGCGGAGCTACAGGTAGGTCCCGGGGCGGTCCGGCCCCGGCACCGGCGGCGGGCCGCCGGGGCCGCCCGGACCGATCTGCTGGCGCATCTGGTCGAGTTGCTGGCGGGCGGCCATCTGCTGGGCGAAAAGCGTCGCCTGGATGCCGTGGAAGAGCCCTTCGAGCCAGCCCACCAGCTGTGCCTTGGCGACGGTCAGCTCTGCTCCGGAGGGGGCGTCGTCGTCGGCGAAGGGCAACGCGATCCGGCTCAGCTCGTCGCGCAGGTCCTCGGAGAGCGCGGCGCCGAGCTCGGTGATCGACACGTCGTAGATCTCCCGGAGCCGCTCACGCGCGGGGGTGTCCAGGTCGAGCTCGCGCACTTCTTCGAGGAGCTGTTTGATCATCGATCCGATGCGCATGACCTTGGCGGGCTGCTGGACCGACTCGCGGGACTGGTCCTCGGTCTCGTCGCCTTCGGGGATCGCCCGCTCGACGACCTGCGGCCTGGGTGCCTCGTTCCGAGATGCTTGGTTGTCGCTCATGGTGGCTCCTCGGTCGCGGACGGATGGATCTCGACTCAGGTTTCAGCGTAGGCCAGGAACGGCACTCTCATTTCGGCCCGGGTGACCGAACCGTGCCGGCCGACCAGGTCGTAGGGCCCGGTGTCGCGGGGGTCGTTGAAGGCCACCGGCTCCCGGGCCACCAGGGCCACATCGCCGAGTCGACGGGCGGCCGTCGGGGACACGTGGGGGCCGAACCAGCCCTCCTCGAGGATCTGGTCCCGGCTCAACACCCAGGCCACGTCCCGGTGGGCCTCGGCGGCTTCGAGGAGCTGTCGGGTGCGACCGGCGCGCGCGTGCAGCCAACGGAACCGGCCTTCGCCGGATTGCATCGCCAGGTGCGGGGTGATGCCGCGGTCCAGTTCGACGACGCGGTCGCCCACGTCGACCTGGCCGTGGTCGGCGGTGATGGCCAGCGCCGCACCCGAGGGCAACAGGTCGCACAATTCGGCGATCAGGGTGTCGACCGCGGCGAGTTCCGCGTCGTAGTGCTCGCCCAGGCCGTACTCGTGCGCGACCTTGTCGAGGCCCTCGTAGTAGGTGTAGACGAACGGTTCGCCGGCCCGCAGCAGGCGCTGCACCTCGACCTGGAGCGTCGACACCACCCGGTAGGGGTTCGGCCGGGTGCCCCGCAGGTGCGCCCGGGTGAATCCGGAACCTTCGAACTCGGCACGGGTGACGGTGGGGGGACGCTGGGAGCAGAACGGATCGATCGGTTGGATCGTCTCGGGCGGGATCCGGGTTCTCGCGTCGCCCCGGGGGGTGTTCCACCGCAGCACGTTGAGGACCTCGCCCTGTTCGACGAACCGGTAGCCGACCACGCCGTGCTCGCCGGGCGGCGTGCCCGTGGCGATGCTGGTGAGCGCGGTCGACGTGGTCGAAGGGGCGACGGTGTGGATCGACCCGCCGACCATCGAGGTCAGGGTCGGAGCCAGTGTTCGGCGGTCCTGGAGCTGGTCGTGGCCCAACCCGTCCAGCACCAGCAGCACGACCTGGTCCGCGTCGCGCAGGGGCCCGGGGATCCAGTCCTGGTCGGGCACGGACGGTCCCAGCAGCGCCGGGACGATGTTGGTGACGCACGCCCCGGCGTAGTCGGGAAGGTCCGGAGCCTCCTCGGTTGCGACCGTGCCGCCGGTCCCGGCGGCCGACCACTCCCCCGCGTCGTCGTTGCTGGTGGTGCCCATGGGTCCTCCACGCTACCGGTCCACCGAGGGTGCTGGAACCCCCGGGCGCCGTGGGAGCGTCCGGGTCCGTAGCATGGAGGGTGATGAGAGTCTCCACCAGGGGCGACTACGCCTGTCGCGCTCTGCTTTCCCTCACCCTGCACGATCCGGACGGTCCCACCTCGGTGCGCGACATCGCGGAACGCACCGGGCTGCCCCAGCCCTACCTCGAGCAGATCCTGCTGGCTCTCAAGGGCGCCGGGCTCGTGCGGTCCAAGCGGGGGGTGGGCGGTGGGTACTTCCTGGCGCACGCGCCCGAGGACATCACCCTGGCTCAGATCGTGTCGGCCGTGGACGGCCCGATCGTGGTGGGCGACTTCGGCGAGCCGCACACCAACGGTGCCTGCGACCACGAAGGCCAGTGTGTGCTGCTGTCGATCTGGGGGCATGTGGGCGAGCAGATGCGCGAGCTGCTCGAGGCGTCCACGCTGGCGGATGTCGCGGCGATCAGCCGTGGCGAGGCACCCTGGCCCTCGTGACCTCGACCGGGCGCGGGGGCGACGTCGGTCAGGGGTCGTCCCGGTCCCGGTGCTGAGGTGACGCCGGGCCTTCGAGTCGAGCCAGCACTGCGGCGAGGTCGGCGGCCAGCGGCGCGCTGAATGCGACCCTCTCGCCGGTGCCCGGGTGGATGAAGCCCAGGGTGTGGGCGTGCAGGAAGGGCCGGTCCATGGCCAGCTCGGGTCTGGCTCCGCCGTAGGTGGCGTCGCCGAGGACGGGGTGGGAGATCGCCGCCAGGTGCACCCTGATCTGGTGGGTCCGCCCGGTCTCCAGGCGACATTCCACCCTCGACACTTCCAGGGGCACCTCGAAGGTCGTGCGCACCTCGTAGTGGGTACGGGCCATTCGACCTGCCGCGGTGACCGCCATCCTGGTGGGGTGCCGCGCGGAGCGCCCGACCGGCGCGTCGATCACGCCGCGGGCGGGTTCGGGCCGGCCGATCACCACCGCGTCATAACGACGCTCCACCTTGTGTGCCGCCAGGTCGGCCACCAGCGAGGTGTAGGCGTGAGGGGTGCGGGCCACCACCAGCAGACCCGACGTTCCCCGGTCGAGGCGGTGCACGATCCCGGGTCGTTCGACCTGGCCCACCTCCGCGAGCTCGGGAAACCGGGCGAGCAGGCCGTTGACCAAGGTGCCCTCGGGGTGGCCGGAGCCGGGATGCACCACCAGACCCGGGGGTTTGTCCACCACGACGACCTGGTCGTCGGCGTGGACCACCTCGAAGGTCACGGTGGGGTCGGGACGGGGGCGGTCGTCGGAGGGATCGGGCATCTCGACCCGGATCCGGGAGCCGGCGCTCAGCGGACGGGACCGGCTGGTGACGACGTGGTCGTCGACGCTGACCCGACCATCCCTGATCCACGCGCTGGCGGTTGAGCGGGTGCACTCGGTGAGCAGCGCCACGATCCGGTCCACACGTTCACCGTCCAGGGCCGTCGGGATCGCGACGTCGACGATCACGTCGGCGCGTCGTCGGCGTCGCTTTGGGCACTCGCGGGCTTGTCGGCCACGGGCTCGCCGTCGGCGTCCTCGTCGACCGGGGCGAAGAACGCCGCGAACCCCAAGGTGATCGCGCCGACGGTGATGGCCATGTCGGCGACGTTGAACACCGGCCACCATCCGAAGTCGATCCAGTCGACCACGGCGCCTTGGAGAAAGCCTTCGCCCCGGGCCCGGAACAACCGGTCGGCCAGATTGCCGATCGCGCCGCCGATCACCAGTCCGCTGCCGATCACCGCGGGCCAACCCTGGACGAAGCGCAGGGTCCGGACCACGATCACCACGACCACGACGGCGAGCATGGCGATCACCGGTCCCACGCCTCGTCCCGAGAACAGGCTGAACGCGGCTCCCGTGTTGTGGGTGACCACGAACTGCAACGTCCAGATCACGTGCCGGGGTGCCCATTCGAAGGTCTGCAGCGCCCAGTTCTTGGTGAGCTGGTCGACGACGACCACCGACGCGACGATGCCGGCGGTGATCAGGTCGCTTCGGCGCCCCGTCGCCGGGGCGCGGTCGGTCGGCGCTCCGTCCGACGGGCCGGAGGGTCGCGCCGTCAACGGCTGGTCAGCCCGCCGACCTTGTACTCCACCCGCTCGCGCGCCCACGGGATCGCTTCCAGTCGGGCCTGGGGTATCGGCTTTCCGGACACCTCGCAGATCCCGTAGGTGCCCTTGTCGAACTTGGCCAGCGCGTGGTCGATCTCCTCGATGGCGCTGAGTGCCTGGTCCGACATCATCAGGTCCTGCTCGCGGGCGACGTTCAGGGTGTCGCCCTCGCCGGACTCCTCGTCGAACTGCACGTCTCCGGACTGGAAGTCCTCGACCAGCGATGCCGCCTCGTCCCGCAGGGACCGGGCCTGGCGTTCATAGGTCGCCCGCTGCTCGAGCAGGTCCTTCTTGCGGGCGGCGAGGAAACGCTCGGAGAAGTGCTCCGCAGAGGTCGCCGGCTTCTCGGCACCGTTGGTCCGGGCCTTGGTGTCCTTCTTGGTGGTCGACGGCTTCGCCGTGCTGGCCGGGGCCTTCTTGGCGGTCGACTTCTTCGCCGGCGCCTTCTTGGCAGCGGACCTCTTGGCGGTCGACTTCTTGGCCGGGGATTTCTTGGCGGTCGGCTTCTTGGCCGGGGATTTCTTGGCGGTCGGCTTCTTGGCCGCGGCCTTCTTCGCCGCAGTCTTCTTCGCGGTCGACTTCTTGGCCGTCGTCTTCTTCGCGGCCGTCTTCTTGGCAGCAGATTTCTTTGCGGCCATCTTCTTGGCAGGCGCCTTCCTGGCGCTCACCTTCTTGGCCGTCGTCTTCTTCGCGGTCGACTTCTTCGCCGCCGGCTTCGCAGCCGTCTTCTTGGTCGCAGTCTTCTTCGCCGGCGTCTTCTTGGCGGCCATTGGTCGCTCCATCTCCCGACTCAGGTGGTGAAAAGGTGAGCCATGGTAGGCCGGGTCCCGACGCGGGAGCAATTGCCCGACCCACGCGGCGAGGCGCGGCTCACCCTGCCGGTCCCGCCACCGCGCGATGCGCGTTCCGGCCATTTTCGAACCCAGCACTACTGTGCAGGAAATGGCCTTCGAACCCGTCGACCCCCGACTCGACCTCGTCGACGTCGAACAACGTGTCCAGGACCGATGGCGCTCCCAGGCCGTGATCTCCCGTCTCACCGCACTGCGTGCCGACGCCGAGCCGTGGGTCTTCTACGAGGGGCCGCCCACGGCGAACGGCCGTCCCGGCCTGCACCACGTCTGGGCCCGGGTGTTCAAGGACATCTACCCGCGCTTCCAGACCATGCGCGGCCACCAGGTGCCCCGCAAGGGCGGCTGGGACTGCCACGGGCTGCCCGTCGAACTGGAGGTCCAGAAGGCCCTCGGGCTGCGGAGCAAGGACGAGATCGAGGCCTACGGCATCGACCGGTTCAACCAGGCATGCCGCACCTCGGTCGAACGGTACGTGGGCGACTGGGAGGACCTGACGACGCGGTCGGGCGTGTGGATCGACACCGAGAACGCCTACTGGACCATGGACAACTCCTATGTGGAATCGGTCTGGTGGCTGCTGCGCACCCTGTGGGACCGCGGCCTGCTCTACGAGGGCCACCGGGTGGTGCCCTACTGCGGCAACTGCGGCACCGCGCTGTCCTCCCACGAAGTGGCCCAGGGCTACGCCGACATCGAGGACGCCTCGGTCTACGTGCGTTTTCCCGTCACCGCGGGCCCCGAGGTCGTCGACGGCGCGGATCTGGTCGTGTGGACGACCACGCCCTGGACACTGCTGTCGAACACGGCCGCCGCGGTGGGCGCCGACATCGACTACGTCCGGGTCCGGGCCGGAACCGGCGAGGTGCCCGAGGGCGCCGACCTCGTGCTGGCCGAGGCCGCCAGACAACGGCTGTATCCCGAGGCGACCGTGGAGGCCTCGTTCTCGGGCGCCGAGTTGGTGGGGACCCGCTACGACCGTCCCTTCTCCGACCTGGAAGCACCTTCGGACGCCGACGGGTGGCGGGTCGTCGCCGGCGACTTCGTCAGTACCGGCGACGGTTCGGGGGTGGTCCACCTCGCCCCGGCATTCGGCGCCGACGACGCCCGAGTCGCGACCGACGAGAGCCTACCGACGCTGAATCCGGTCGACGCCAAGGCGGAATTCACCTCGGCGATCCCCCGCTTCGCCGGACGCTTCGTCCGCGACACCGACCGCGAGATCATCGACGAGCTGCGCGCCGCGGGCCTGCTGGTCGCCGAGGTGCCCCACACGCACTCGTACCCCCACTGCTGGCGGTGCGGCACGCCCCTCATCTACTGGGCGTCGACGTCGTGGTTCGCCCGCACGGCGTCGCTCCGGGACGAGCTGGTGGCCCAGAACGAGACCGTGACCTGGTATCCCGAACACATCAAGCACGGCCGCTTCGGTCGGTGGCTCGAGGGCAACGTCGACTGGGCCCTGTCGCGGGACCGCTACTGGGGCACTCCACTGCCCATCTGGCGGTGCGCCGAGGGCCACGACACCTGCATCGGCTCGGTCGCCGAGCTCGCCGAACTCACCGGCCGCGACCTGGACGATCTCGACCTGCACCGACCAGCGGTCGATGAGGTGACCTTCACTTGCCGCGAATCGGGATGCGACGCGACCGCAAGGCGCATCGAGCCGGTGCTGGACGCCTGGTTCGACTCGGGGTCCATGCCCACCGCGCAGCACCACTTCCCCTTCGAAGGCGCCCGTGAGGTGCCCGACGCCTTCCCGGCGGACTTCATCTGCGAGGCCATCGACCAGACCCGGGGCTGGTTCTATTCGCTGCTGGCGGTCAACACCATGGCCCTGGGCTCCACGCCGTACCGCAACGTGGTGTGCCTGGGTCACATCGTGGACGAGGACGGCCAGAAGATGTCCAAGTCCCGGGGCAACATCATCGACCCCTACGAGATCTTCGACTCGCTCGGCGCCGACGCGCTGCGCTGGTACTTCTTCTCCGCCGGCCAACCCTGGGCACCGCGCCGCGTCTTCGCCGACGGCATCGCCGAGGCGACCCGCCGCACCCTGCTCACGCTGTGGAACTGCGTGAGTTTCTTCACCACCTACGCCCACCTGGACGAATGGGAGCCCACCGAACCGCTCGGTACGACCCCCGAGGTCACCCACGTCCTCGACCGGTGGATTCTGTCGGAACTCGACCGGTGTGTGGCCGAGGTCACGGCGACGCTGTCGGACTTCGACGCGTTGGGCGCCACCGAATCGTTCGCCCGTTTCGTCGACGACCTGTCGAACTGGTACCTGCGGCGATCCCGGGCCCGGTTCTGGAACGAGTCGGACCCCGCGGCCTACGCCACGTTGCACCACTGCCTGGTGCGCAGCGCCCAACTGCTGGCGCCGTTCTGTCCGCACCTGGCCGACGAGATCTGGGCACGTTGCACCACGGGCGTCGACGGTGCCGCCGACTCGGTGCACCTGACCGACTGGCCCGAGGTCACCGGCGACTTCGACGCAACGGTCTCCGCCCAGATGGCCGCGGCCCGGCGGCTGGTGGTTCTGGGGCGGGCCGCCCGTGGTGACGCCGGGGTCAAGACCCGGCAGCCGCTGCGCCGGGCGCTGCTCAAGCACCCCGGCGTCGAGCTGGACCACGAGCTGGCCGCCGAGATCGCCGGAGAGCTCAACGTGCACGATCTGGAGGCGGTCGACTCGATGGCGGCGCTGGTGTCCTGGAGCGCGGTGCCCGACTTTGCAGCCCTGGGTCCGCGCCTGGGCAGCCGCGTCGGCGAGGTGGCCGGCGCGCTGAAGGCCGCCGACGGCGATGCGCTGCGTGCCGAGTTGGCGGCCACGGGTCACATCGAGATCGCCGGCGTCACCGTCACCGCCGACGAGGTCGAGTTCCGTGCCAGCCACGACGAGTCCTTCGCGCTGGCCGAGGATCAGGACTGGGCCGTCGCGCTGGATCTGACCATGGACGACGAGCTGCGCAGCGAAGGGCTGGCCCGTGAGCTCGTCCGGGCGTTGAACGAGGAGCGCAAGCGCCTGGATCTGGAGATCTCGGACCGGGTGCGGATCGTGCTGTGGACCGCGGACCCCACGCTCGCCGAACGCCTCGGACCCCATGCCGGCACGATCGCCCGGGAGACGCTCGCGGTGGACCTCGACTGGTCAGGCGAACCGATCGAGGGGTCTGCGCTGAAGTTGGGGACCGACCCGGTCACCGTGGCGATCACCGTCGTGGAGACCTGAAGGCAGCACGATCCGTCGGCCGTCGCTCCGAACGGTCGGTGCCCACGGCGGTCAGATGCCGGTGGTCACTTCTCGTCGCCGGGACCCAGGGGTTCGTCGTCGTTCATGGCGCGCCGTAGCTCGGCGAGGAAGGCCTCGTCGCTCTCCTCCTCGAAACGCGCGGCGGCCACGGGCTGGGTGTGGGGCCCCTGGTCTCCACGTTCGGGGCCCGAGCTGCGCCAGTCGCGGGTGGAGTCCGCGGAGGAGAACAGCTGGCCCAGCTGCTCGGCGTCTTCGGCTTCCGCCGCGCTGGGCTCCCCGGTCCGGCCTTCCGCGTCCGCCGCCTCGGCAGGGTCGCTCGCCTCCGGGCTCTCCGAGGGCTGGTCGCCCGGTTCCGAGCCGGTGTCGGCGTCGGATGCACCGGCATCGGCCGGAGACGGCTCGGTCCCGAGCTCCGCGTCGGTCTGCGGAGCGTCGGCCTCGGTCGCCTCGGGCTGGGTCGCCTCGGCCTCGGTGGCCTCGGAGGGAGCCGCGCCGGGTCCGTCGCCCGCGCTCGGGGCGGCGCCTCCGGAGGAGGAGGCTTCGGAAGGAGCGGGTTCGGCGGCGTCGGCTTCGGCGGCACCGGCCTCGTCAGGTGGTGTCACCGACGGTGCGGGACCCAGCGCCACCGGTACGGCCGCCCCGCTCAGCTCGGGGATCGGCTTGGTCCGGAACGAATCGGGTTCGTCGACCAGACGACGCAGCACCTGGATCGTCTCGCGCACGCGGGCCCGTTCGGCACCCAGGTGCCGTTCGAGGACCCCGACGTCGTCACGCATCGACTCCCGGGTCGCCTCGAGTTCGCGGATCTCTCCCACCAACCGCCCGTGGGCATCCTCACGGGCCTTGGCCAGGGCCCGGTCGGCTTCTTCGCGGTTGCGCCGGGCCTCTTCGTGGGCCTGTTCGATGATCTCGCGGGCCTCTTCGTGGGCCTCACGGATCGCGGTGTCGGCGGTGCGCTGGGCCAGCACCAGGGTGCGGCGCAGCTCGTCGTTGAGATCCTCGTCGTCGCCGACCTCGGTCACCGGCGCCGCGGGCGGCGCCTTGGGCATCCTGCTCGCCTCGGCGTCGCCACGCGGCTCCTCGGCACGCTCACCGGGGGCCTCGGCGCCGGTCGATGGGGCCTCGCCGGCCGTGGCGCCGTCGCCCTCGAGCTCGGCCAGGCGCGCCTCGGCGGCCTTGGCGCGGGCCACGGCCTTGGTGAGCTGGGTCTGGAGCTGGCCGACCGCGACCGCGACCCGCTCGAGAAAGTCGTCGACCTCGTTGCGGTCGTACCCGCGCACCGCGACCCGAAAGTCGATCTCGTCGGTCAACAGTTGTGGCGTGAGTTCCATATCGGCTGATCCTACCGCCCGGCCGCCCGTGGGCTCAGCTGAGCAGCAGGCGTCGCAGGAACATCACCGCCAGCAGGATGATCAGCGGCGAGGCGTCGATGATGCCCATCGAGGGCATGGCCCGTCGCAGCGGAATCACGAGCGGGTCGGTGATCCGGCGCAGGAACCGCTGGATCTGCGCCGGGGCGCCGTCGGGGCGCAGCGGAAACCAGCTCAGGACCATCATCGCGATCAGCCCGAGGGCGTACAGTCCCAGAAGCTGGGCGACGATGACATTGACGGGGCCGGGATCGTCGGCGGCGAGCAGCACGCTCAACGGCCCGAGAAGCCGTGCTCCTGCAGCCGGCGGCGCTCCTCGGCGGAGACCTCCACGTTGGACGGCGTGAGCAGGTAGACCGAGTTGGCCACCTTCTCCATCTGCCCGCCGATGCCGTAGCACAGGCCACTGGCGAAGTCGATGAGCCGGCGTGCCAGGTCCCGGTCGGCGTTCTGGAGGTTCATGATCACCGGCTGGTTGCCCTTGAACTTGTCGGCCAGTTCCTGGGCGTCGTCGAAGGACACCGGCGACAGCGCGTGCGGTTTCGCGTTCGCGGCGATCGGGACCGGACGGACCACCTGGGAGCGGGCCTCCGGGTCTGCGGGCGACGCCGGCGTCGGACCTTCGGCGGTTCGGATCGGACGCACCGCGCCGATCGCGGAGGACTCGGGCGCGGCCGCCTCACCCCGTCGGGGCATCGGCCGGGGGCCGGCCGACTCGGGAGCGACGCGGCGGCGCTGGTCATCGACGGGCTGGGCATCGTGCAGCTCGCCAACGTCGTAGTCGTCGTATTCCTCCTCGGGCGCCAGGCCCAGGTGGTACATCGTCTTACGCCACAGTGTCGCCATCGATCCTCCTGGTCACGAATCTACCGCTCCCGGCGTGCTGCGCAGAAGATCCTCTCCGCTTTCCGAAGTGCCCGCCTGTTCCCTCCGAGAGCCAGATGAAGGCCGCCTGGCGGCCCGTGTCGGCCCTCGCCCGGTGCGAAAAATGCGTCGAGCTGCACGCGGTGCACACGCCCGTGTCGATCACGTCGTCCACGCCTGCGGCCGCCAGGGCAGCCCGCACCGCCGCGGCGACATCCAGGGCCGGAGTGCCCCAGGCGGTGCGGGCGCGCACGGTGGGACCCAGGGTTTCGGCCACCTGGTCGAGGTCACCGGCGCCGAACTCGTAGCACCGGGCCCGGATGCACGGACCCAGCCAGGCGGTGACGGGTCCGTCGCCGTACCCGGCGAGCGCAGCGACCGCTTCGGTGACGACCCCGGCGGCCAGGCCCCGCCAGCCGGCGTGGACCGCGCCTACCGCGTGGGGCGAGGCCAACAGCACCGGGGCACAGTCCGCGGTGATCACCGCGAGCGCTGCTCCGGGCACAGCGGTGACCGCCGCGTCGGCGGTTTCGCCGGCAGCGTCACCGGGCACGGTGACCTCGACCACCTCGGTGCCGTGCTCCTGGGTGAGCCAGGTCACCGGATGGGTGGTGACCGCTCGGCGCCGGCGGGCGAGATCCGCCTCGGGCTCTGCGATCGCGAAGGATCCGTCGGCCGCATCGGTGAAGCGGATCACCGGTTCCACCGCGTGCCCGGGGCCTATTTCAGGAACGACGGCACGTCGAAGTCGTCGCCACCGGCGTCGGGGTCGTCGTCGGCCGGCGGGAACAGGTCTTCGGAGCTGGGCAACTCCGCCGCCGCCGGCGAGGGCAGCTCGGGTTCGCCGTCGTCCCACCGGTCGAAGCCGGCGGCGATCACCGTGACCCGGACCTCGTCGCCCAGTTCGTCGTCGATCACCGCGCCGAAGATGATGTTGGCGTCGGGGTGGGCGACACCGTGGATCACCTCGGCGGCCTCGTTGACCTCGAACAGCCCCAGGTCCGAACCTCCCGAGATCGACAGCAGGATGCCCCGGGCACCCTCGATGGAGGCCTCCAGCAGCGGGGAGGAGATCGCGTTGCGCGCCGCATTGAGCGCCCGACCCTCGCCCGTGGCGTGGCCGATGCCCATGAGCGCGGAACCCGCGTTGGACATGATCATCTTCACGTCGGCGAAGTCGGTGTTGATCAGACCCGGCGTGGTGATCAGGTCGGTGATGCCCTGCACCCCCTGGAGCAGCACCTCGTCGGCCATCTTGAACGCGTTGACCATCGAGGTCTTGTCGTTGGAGACCGACAGCAGGCGGTCGTTGGGAATGACGATCTGGGTGTCGACCTTCTCCTTGAGCTTCTGGATCCCGGCCTCGGCCTGGACCGAGCGACGGCGTCCTTCGAAGGTGAAGGGGCGGGTCACCACACCGATGGTGAGGGCTCCGAGGTCCCGG
>CAYVAS010000037.1:0-25003 GCA_964449375.1 uncultured Iamiaceae bacterium
CTTCGCGCTGCAGGAGGCCGGCTACGCCACGGTGATGATCAACTGCAACCCCGAGACCGTGTCGACCGACTACGACACCTCGGACCGGCTGTACTTCGAGCCGCTCACCCTCGAAGACGTCCTCGACGTGATCGACGCCGAACAGGCCGCCTCCCCGCCGGGAACCCCGGGGGTGGTCGGGGTGATCGTGTCGCTGGGCGGCCAGACCCCGCTCAAGCTCGCCGGGCAGCTCCCGGCGGACCTGGTGCTGGGCACCTCGCCCGCGTCGATCGACGCCGCGGAGGACCGCGAACACTGGAACGCCCTGTGCGAGAAGCTCGGCATCCCCCAACCGGCGGGCGGTACCGCCACCGACGTGGCCGGGGCGCGGGCCATCATCGACGAGATCTCCTATCCGGCGCTGGTGCGGCCCTCCTACGTGCTGGGAGGCCGGGCCATGGAGATCGTCTACGACGACGCCGCGCTGGCCGCGGCGATCGCCGAGCTGGCCTCCTTCGGCGCGGTGGGCGCCGACGCGGGCATCGGACCGGACCGGCCGGTGCTGATCGACGAATTCCTCGAGGACGCCATCGAGGTCGACGTCGACGCCTTGCGCGACCACACCGGCGACTTCCTGATCGGCGGGGTGATGGAGCACGTGGAGGAGGCCGGGGTGCACTCGGGCGATTCGGCGTGTGCGATTCCGCCCTACACCCTCGCGCCCGACACGATCGCCCGGATCGAAGCGCACACCGCGGCGATCGCCGAGGCGCTCGAGGTGGTGGGTCTGATCAACGTGCAGTACGCGGTCCAGGTCCGCGACGGGGTCGACGAGGTGTCGGTGATCGAGGCGAACCCGAGGGCGAGCCGGACCGTGCCCTTCGTCGCCAAGGCGACCGGCGTGTCCCTGGCCAAGGTGGCCACCCGGGTGATGGCCGGTGAGACGCTGGCCGATCTGCGCACCGCGGGGCTGCTCACCGACCCGGTCCGAGGCCATGTCGCGGTCAAGGAGGCCGTGCTTCCCTTCAATCGTTTTCCCGGCGCCGACCGGATCCTGGGTCCCGAGATGCACTCGACCGGCGAGGTCATGGGAGTGGACACGTCCTTCGGCCTGGCCTTCGCCAAGAGCCAGATCGCAGCCGGGGACCCGCTGCCCGAATCCGGGTGCGTGTTCGTGTCACTGGCCGACCGCGACAAGAAGGCCGGGGTGCAGGCCGCCGCCCAGTTCGTGGAACTGGGCTTCGACCTGGCGGCGACCGAAGGAACGGCCGCCGCGCTGCGCGCGGCCGGGGTGCCCGTGGCCATCGACGTGGCGAAGCTGGGCGAGGACGGGGGTCCACACGCGGTGGAGTTGATCGAGTCGGGGCGGATCCAACTCGTGGTCAACTCGCCCCGGGGTCGGGGCCCCCGGGCCGACGGCGACTACATCCGTTCGGCCGCCGGGGTGGCCCACATCCCGATCCTCACCACCGCGGCGGCCGCCCAGGCCGCGGCCCAGGGCATGACCGAATGGTCCACCACCGAGTTGCAGGTGCGGAACCTCCAGGAGATTCATGCGACCTAGGAGCCGGCGGCTCCGGTCACCGGCGGCGCCGGCGGTGGACCTGACCACCCGAATCGGGGCGCTCGAGCTGCCCTCACCGGTCATGAACGCGTCGGGCACCGCCGGCCACGCCGACGAGCTCGGCGACTACGTCGACCTCGCGGACCTGGGCGCGTTCGTGGTCAAGTCGCTGTGCGTGGAGCCCTGGGCCGGCAACCCCGCGCCGCGGGTGCACATGACCGAGGCGGGGATGATCAACAGCGTCGGCCTGCAGGGGCCGGGCATCGACGCCTGGCTGGCCACCGACCTGCCACGCCTGCAAGCCGCCGGAGTGACCCGGGTGGTGGTGAGCATCTGGGGCACCACGGTGACGGCGTTCGAGGCCGCGGCGTCCCGCCTGGCCGACGCCCCCACCGAGGTCGTCGCCGTCGAGGCCAACCTGTCGTGTCCCAACACCGAGTCGGGCCGGGCGCTGTTCGCCCACGACCCGGCCGAGGCCGCCCGGGTCGTCCAGGCCTGTGCCGCGGTCGTCGGCCGGCCGGTGTGGGCCAAGCTGAGCCCCAACACCGACCGCCTCGTCGAGGTCGCCGGCGCGGTGGCAGGGGCCGGCGCCGCGGCGGTCACCCTCGTCAACACCTTTTTCGGCATGGTCATCGACGTGGAGACCCGCAGGCCGGTGCTCTCCGGCGGCGGGGGAGGCGTGTCGGGTCCGGCGATCCACCCGATGGCGGTCCGGGCGGTCCACGACGTGTACGCCGCGATGCCCGAGCTGCCCATCGTGGGGGTGGGTGGGGTGGCCGGCGGTGTCGACGCGGTGGAACTGCTGCTCGCCGGCGCCGCGGCGGTCCAGGTGGGCACCGCGGTGTTCGCCGACCCGCGGGTGCTCACCCGGGTGCGGCGCGAACTGGAACAATGGTGCGCGGCCCACGGGGTGCCGCGGATCCACGAACTCATCGGAGCAGCCCATGACCGACGTTGACACCACCGGGCCCGGAGCGGTCCCCGAACGGGTCCGGCAGCGTCTCGTGCTGCCCCTGGACGTGGACGATCTGGTGTCGGCCACCCGGATCGTGCGCCAGGTCGGCGACGTGTTCGGCGTGGTCAAGGTCGGCCTCGAGCTCTACAGCGCCGCAGGGCCGGACGCGATCACCACCTTCGTCGACCAGGGCTTCTCGGTCTTCGCCGACCTGAAGCTCTGTGACATCCCCACGACCGTGCACCACGCCGCCCGGGTGCTGGGGTCGTTGGGCGCCTCGTACCTGACCATCCACGCCTTCGGCGGCGCCGAGATGCTGCGCGCCGGGGTCGAAGGTTTCGACGAGGGCGCGGCCGCGGTGTCCTCGGAGGGCCAACAGGTGCTCGCGGTGACGGTGCTCACCAGCGACGACACCGCGCCCGACCACATCCTCGGCAAGCGGGTCAAGGTGGCGCTGGCAGCGGG
The DNA here is from genome assembly GCA_964449375.1 of uncultured Iamiaceae bacterium. Taxonomy (GTDB): domain Bacteria; phylum Actinomycetota; class Acidimicrobiia; order Acidimicrobiales; family Iamiaceae; genus JAFDWI01. The sequence goes on from CAYVAS010000037.1 coordinate 2,964, forward strand.
CGCGGGAGGGATCGTGTGCGCGGGTAACGACGTGGCCGAGGCCCGCAGCTACGGGCCACGCCTGACCGTGGCCGTCCCCGGCATCCGCCCCCACGGCACCGCCGCGGACGACCAGGCCCGGCGGGTCACCCCGACCCAGGCGGTGGAGGCCGGAGCGGACCTGCTGGTCGTGGGCCGGCCGGTGACCGCCGCGGCGGACCCGGTGGCGGCGGCGGCCCGGCTGGCCGCCGAGGTCGAGGCGGCGACGTGAACACGCTTCGGGCGCTTGCCGACCGTGGTCCGTTGCGGAAGTTCTTGTTGCACCCGCGGGTGCGTCCCTACCTTGCCGGCCTGGCCGCGCTGCGGTTCGTGCCGGCCGCCTGGCAGGTCACCCAACCGGTCCGGTTCCTCGTCGCCGCGTTGGGAGGGGTGGGGGAACGGGAGTACCGCCTTCGGGGTTCGGGACGCCCGGTGGTGGTCCGTCACGGTTTCGGTTCCCTCGAGGGCATGTGGGAGATCTTCGTCGACCGGTGCTATGACCCACCCGAGGAACTGGCGCCGCTGATTCCCGCGGCTCCCCGGATTCTGGACGTGGGCGCGAACGTGGGCATCTTCAGTGCCTTCGCCCGGGTCCGGTGGCCCGAGGGCCGCATCGTCGCGATCGAGGCCGACCCCGACAACGCCGCCGCGCTGGAGCGGTTCACCACCCTGGACGGCAGCGGGCGAATCGAAGTGCTCGCCGCTGCTGCGACCACCTCGGACGGGCCGGTCCGATTCAAGAGCGGGCTCGGATCCGGCTCGATGCTCGCCGAGGAGGGCGACGAGGTCGCCGGGGTGGACCTGCTGGCCATGCTGGACGAGGCGGACCTGATGAAGCTCGACATCGAGCGGGGCGAGTGGCCGATCCTGGCCGATCCGCGCCTGGCCGATGGCGGTCCCCTGGTGCTGGTCATGGAATACCACCGCCGGTTCGTCGGCGACCACGACGCCGCGTCCCAGGCCCGGGACCTTTTGGAAGCCGCCGGATTCCAGGTCGGGCACGTCACACCGAACCACTGGGGTCACGGCACACTTTGGGCCTGGCGGACCAGCTGACGGTTTCGCCGCCGCACCCGGCAGGATTCGGGTACTGTCTCGACCATGCCACAGCCACCCGAGCTCACCCCGGAACAGCGTGCCGAGAACCTGGCCAAGGCGGTCCAGGTTCGGCGTGAGCGCGCGGAGCTCAAGGACAAGCTCAAGATGGGCATGATCGACCTGGCCGAGCTCCTCGACCGGGCGGACACCGACGACGTGGTCGGCAAGATGAAGCTGCTCGCGGTGCTCGAGTCGCTGCCCGGCGTGGGCAAGGTCAAGGCGCGGCGCACGATGGAGGACCTGGGAATCACCGAGGGGCGCCGGCTCCGCGGACTGGGAAGCAAACAGCGCAGCGCCCTGCTCGAAACCTTCCCCTCGCGGTCTTGATCATCGTCATCTCCGGGCCCGGCGGGGTGGGGAAGGGCACGGTTGCCCGGCGCCTCGTCGCCGAGGACCCCGGGTTGTGGCTGAGCCGTTCCTGGACGACCCGCGCCCGTCGGGACGGCGAGGACGCGGACGCGTACCACTTCGTGACCCGCGAACGCTTCGACGCCGAGATCGAACGCGGCGGTTTCCTGGAATGGGCCGAATTCCAGGGCAACCGCTACGGCACGCCCTGGCCCCAGCCTCCCGAAGGGGTCGACGTGGTCCTGGAGATCGACACCCAGGGCGCGGACCAGGTGCGCGCCAAGGATCCCGACGCACTGCTCGTGTTTCTCATCGCCCCCGAGTCCGACGAGCTGCGACGGCGTCTGGTGGGGCGTGGCGACCGCGCCGACCGGGTGGAGGCCCGCCTCGCCATCGCGGACGCCGAACGCGCCGAGGCCGCCAAACTGGGGGCGATCGAGGTCGTCAACGACGACCTGGAGACCTGCGTCGCCGAGGTGCAGCGCCTGATCGAGGACGCCCGCCGAGGCTGAACCCGCAACCGGGCTCTGGTAGGATGGACCGCTGCGCTTCATCCGGCGCGTCCCGAGACGACCCCGAGAGCTGAGATCCGATGGCCTGGCAGCACGACACGATGATGAACCCCCCGATCGAGGACCTGCTCGAGCGAGCCGGCTCCAAGTTCCGTCTCGTCACCTTCGGGGCGATGCGTGCCCGCCAGATCAACAGCTACTACGGCGAACTGGGTACCTCCGAGGTGGGGCTGGTGCCTCCTCAGGTGACCACCCAGGCCCGCAAGCCGCTGTCGGTGGCCTTCGAGGAGATCGCCGCCGACAAGATCGAATGGGTCTCCGCCGAGGAGCTGGCCGCCGAGGCGCAGGCGGCCGCCGATGCCGCCGCGGCCGCCGAAGGCGACGCGGACGACACCCCCAGCGACTGACCGATCACCCGGAGCGGACAGGTCGATGAGCTCGCGGGGCCGTCACATCGTGCTGGGTGTGACCGGCGGGATCGCCGCCTACAAGGCGGTCGAGCTGTGTCGCCGTCTGATCGACGACGGGGCGTTCGTCTCACCGATCCTGACCCACAGCGCCACCGAGTTCGTGGGTCCCGCGACCTTTTCGGCGTTGGCGTCCGAGCCGGCCCGAACCTCCCTGCTGGGCGGTCCCGAGGTCAGCCCCCACACGGACCTGGCCCGCTCGACCGACCTGGTCGTCGTGGCACCGGCCACCGCCAACCTGCTCAGCGCGTACGCCGCCGGCGCCGCCGGTGACCTGCTGACCGCCACCCTGCTGGCGACCCGGGCGCCCGTCATGGTCTGCCCGGCGATGCACACCGAGATGTGGGAGCACCCCGCGGTGCAGGACAACATCGCGACCCTCCGCAACCGGGGCACCCTGGTCGTGCCTCCCGAGGAGGGTGCGCTCGCAGGCGGCGACACCGGGCTGGGGCGCCTCGCCGAGGTCGAGGTGATCCTGGCCGCGGTGCGGGACCACTTCGCTGGCGACGCCGAGGCCTCGATGCGGGGAACCCGGGTGCTCATCACCGCCGGAGGGACCCGGGAACCGATCGATCCGGTGCGCTACCTGGGCAACCACTCCAGCGGCAAGCAGGGCCACGCGCTCGCCGAGGAGGCCCGCCGGCGCGGCGCCGAGGTGACGCTGGTGACCACCGCGGACCGCCCCGCTGCCGCCGGGGTGCGGGTCCATCGGGTCGACACCGCCGACCAGATGCACCGGGCCGTCATGTCCGAAGCCGCCACCGCGGACGTGGTGGTGATGGCCGCCGCCGTGGCGGACTTCCGTCCGGTACAGGTCGCCGCCCACAAGATCAAGAAGTCCGGTGGCCCGCCCGCCCTGGCCCTGGAACCCACCGTCGACATCCTGCGCGAGGTGGTCGCCCACCGCCGCGAGGGCCAGACGATCGTGGGGTTCGCAGCGGAGACCGACGACGTGATCGCCAACGCCGAGGCCAAGCTCGCCGCCAAGGGCGTGGACCTGGTGGTCGCCAACGACGTGTCGGCTCCCTCGGTGGGGTTCTCCCACGACACCAACGCCGTGGTGATCCTGGCCGCGGACGGTGCACGGACCGACGTGCCCCTGGCCGACAAGCACCAGGTCGCCGCCGCCGTACTCGACGCGGTGGCGCACCGTCGCCGATCGGTCGCCGCCGGCGGGTAACGTCCGTCACCCCCCACGCCCTCTATTCTTCCCTAGTTCCCATCAGCCAGAGGAGTCAGTCAGTGACCAGTTGGACCTTCACCTCCGAGTCCGTGACCGAAGGTCACCCAGACAAGGTGGCCGACCAGATCTCGGATGCGATCCTGGACGCCATCCTCACCGAGGATCCGATGGCACGGGTCGCCTGCGAGACCATGGTGACCACCGGGCTGGCCCTGGTCGCCGGCGAGATCACCACGTCGGCCTACGTGGAGATCCCCCAGGTGGTGCGGGACACGATCACGGGAATCGGTTACGACCGCGAATCGGTCGGTTATGACGGCAACACCTGTGGCGTGCTCACCTCGATCGACCCGCAGTCGCCCGACATCGCCCAAGGCGTGGACACCGCGTTCGAGACCCGCACCGGAGCCTCCGGTGAGGACCAGCTCAACTCGCAGGGTGCGGGTGACCAGGGGATGATGTTCGGCTACGCCAACAACGAGACCCCCTCGCTGATGCCGCTGCCGATCTGGTGGGCACACCGGCTGGCCGAACGCCTCGCCGAGGTTCGCAAGTCCGGACTGCTGCCCTACCTGCGCCCCGACGGCAAGACCCAGGTCACCTTCGACTACGAAGACGGCAAGCCGGTGCGCCTGGACACCGTGCTCATCTCGACCCAGCACGCGCCGGGCATCGACGCCGAGACCGTCATCAAACCCGACCTCGTCGAACACGTCATCCGCCCGCTGGTGCCCGAACAGTTCGCCGACGACGACTTCCGCGTGCTGGTCAACCCGACCGGGGCCTTCGAGCTGGGTGGCCCCCACGCCGACTGCGGCTTGACGGGCCGCAAGATCATCGTGGACACCTACGGGGGCACCGCCCGCCACGGCGGCGGCGCGTTCTCGGGCAAGGACCCCTCCAAGGTCGACCGCTCCGCGGCCTACGCGGCGCGTTGGGTCGCAAAGAACCTGGTCGCCGCCGGTGCGGCGGACCGGGCCGAGGTGCAGGTCGCGTACGCGATCGGGGTCGCCGCGCCGGTGTCGTTGCTGGTCGAGACCTTCGGCACCGAACACGCGGACCCCGCCAAGATCAACGCCGCGGTGCGGGAGACCTTCGATCTGCGTCCCGCCGCGATCCTGCGGGACCTGGACCTGCGTCGCCCGATCTTCGCCAAGACCGCCGCGTACGGCCATTTCGGGCGCGAAGACGCCGACTTCACCTGGGAGCGCACCGACCGCGCCGACCACCTGAAGTCCGCGCTGGGCCTCTAGCCGGGACGCCGTGACCACGCCCGGGTCGGCGCCCGGGTCCCGACCAGTCGAACCCGCAGAGGCGCATCGGACCGCGCGCGTCCTGGTGGACGTGACCGGGATCCACAAGCCCTTCGACTACCTGGTGCCCACGGCCACCCACGTGGGCACCGAGGTCCGGGTCCGCCTCGGGCCCCGCACCGTGCGGGGCTGGGTCACCGAACTCGACGTCGATCCACCCGAGGGGGTCACGCTCCAGCCGATCGCGGCGGTCCGCGGCGTGGGCCCGGCGGCCGGCCTGGTCGAACTCGCCCGGTGGGGCGCGTGGCGGTGGGCGGGCCACCCGGCCCAGCTGCTGCGTATCGCCTCGGCGCCCACCGTGGTGGCGTCGCTGCCCTCGGCGGCCGCTGCGGTGCGCATCGCCCCGCCAGCGGGTCCCGACGCCGGATTGGTCGAGGCCGCCCTGGCCGGGCCGGCCACCACGCTGCGACTCCCTCCCGCGGTGGACCGGGTCCCCTACCTGGTCGCGGTCCTGGCCCGGGCCATGGCCGGGCCCGACCCGGCCTCGGCGGTCGTGGCCTGCCCGGGGCACCGGGCCGCGGCGCGCCTGGTCGGCGCCTTGACCACCGCCGGGTTCCCGGTGGCCGACCTGTCCACGGAAGGTCCGGCCTCCCGGCGCAGCCAAGCCTGGGCGCTAGCCGCCGCCGGAGGCCACGTGGTGGTGGGCACCCGCAGCGTGGCCTGGGCGCCCGCGCCGGATCCGTCGGTGTTCGTCGTCGTCGACGAACACGACGAGGCCCACCAGTCCACCCGCATGCCGACCTGGCACGCCCGCGAGGTGCTGGCCGAACGGGCACGCCGCGCGCGGGTGCCGCTGGTGGCCTTCTCACCGTGTCCGAGCCCGGAGATGCTCGCCCTTTCGGACCTGGCCACGCTCCCGCCGGCGGCCGAACGCGCGGGTTGGCCCCGGCTCGAGGTCCTGGACCGCCGCGGCGAGGATCCACGGACCGCCTCGTCGCTGTTCTCGGATCGGCTTGGAGCGGTGCTGGAACGGTCGGGTCGGACCGTGGCGGTGCTCAACCGGACCGGTCGCACCCGTCTGCTGGCCTGCCGCACCTGCGAGGAGCTGGCCCGCTGTGAACGCTGCGGTGCAGCGGTGCACGCCCCGGCCGACGCGGATCTGGTGTGCCCCCGGTGTGCCACCAGCCGCCCGCGGGTGTGCGCGGCGTGCGGGTCCGCGGCGTTGAAGAACTTGCGGATCGGCGTGTCGAGGGCCCGGGAGGAGCTCGAGGCGCTCATCGGTGCCCCCGTCGCCGAAGTCACCCGCGACGGCGGCGTGGTCGGCGACCCGGCCCGGGACCGGGTGGTGATCGGCACCGAGGCGGTGCTGCACGGGATCGGCCGGGTGGACACCGTGGTGTTCCTCGACATCGACCAGGAACTCACCGCGCCCCGGTTCCGGGCCGCGGAACAGGCGCTCGCGCTGCTCGCCCGGGCCGCCCGATTGCTCGGCCCGCGCCCGGGTCCGCACCGGCTCGTGGTCCAGACCCGCCTGGTGGACCACCCGGTGCTCGCCGCGGTGGACCAGGGCGCCCCCGACGTGCTCGCCGACCACGACCGGGCGATGCGTCAGGAGCTGGGCTTTCCCCCGTTCGCCGCCCTGGCGCTGGTGTCCGGTGCGGGCGCGGCCGACTTCGTGGCCGGGCTCGCCACCGCCCCGGTCGATGCGCTCGACGGTGGCGACGGAACCTGGTTGGTGCGGGCCCCCGACCACGCGGTCCTCGCCGACGCGTTGGCCGCCGCGCCCCGACCCGAGGCGCGTCTGCGGATCGAGGTCGACCCGCTGCGGGTGTGAGGGGTCAACCGGTCTGGATCAGACGCAGGTTCGCCAGGAACAACAGCACCCCGGCGCAGACACCCAGGGCGTGCCAGACCTCGTGGTAGCCGAACCAGGTGCTTCGCAGCCTCGGCCGGCGCAGCGCGAAGAGGATCGCGCCAACCGTGTACAACAGGCCGCCCGCGGCGATCAGGCCCAGGACCGTCCAGCGTGACCACAGTCCGGGCAGCGCGATCAGGCCGGCCCAGCCCAACACGATGTACAGCGCCGCGCCCAGGCGGTTGAACCGGTCGAACCAGGCGATCTTGAGCACCATGCCCACAGCCGCTCCGGTCCACATCGCCCCCAGGGCGAGCATCTGGACGGTGCCGTGCAGGGTGATCAGCGCGATCGGCGTGAAGGTCCCGGCGATCAGCACGTAGATCATGGTGTGATCGACGCGCTGCATGACCTTCCGGAGCCGCGGCGAGCGGGCGAAGACGTGGTAGCCGGAGCTGACCGCGTACAGGGCGACCGAGGCCCAGCCGTAGATCCAGGCGCCGATGCGCGCCTCGGTGCTGTCCGCGTGGTGTACCAGGATCACCAGCCCGATCAGCGCGGCGAACGTGGCGACCTGGTGGAGCCGTCCCCGCAGCCGGGGTCGGGAGTCGATCGACACCGTGGCGAACCTAGTGCCCAGCACTCCGCCGGAGGGCCGCGGTGACGGCTTTCACCGCATCCGGGTCGACGAGCATCCCGGTGTGGGTCGTGGTGAGCGGGTGCGTCGGAACCTCGAGGTGGCGGCGCCCGAGCGGCGGATCGTCGACGCGGTGGCCGTGGGTGGCGTGGAATGCGACCACGGGGGGCAGGACCTCCTCCGGGGGCGTCCAGGCTTCCAGCAGCATCCAGTCCCGGGTCAGGGTGGCCGTCGACAGCCGCGGGCGCCACCCGAACCCCGAGCCGGTGGTCTCTGCGTCGACCGCGCGCCGCAACGCCCGGGTCATTCCGGTCTCGGGAATCCGTCCCGAGGCGAGCGCGTCGGCCACCGCACCGGAGCGATGCGCCCAGGTCCGACCCAGCCGTGCGACGCCCGGGTCCACCAGCGCGGCAGCCCTCGCCCAGGGCTCACCGGGCCGGCCGGTGGGCGCCGGCGGGCCGTCCAGCAGGGTCACCTGGGCGACCCGGGACGGTGCGGCAACCGCGGCGGCCAGGGCGACCACGGCGCCGGTGCCGTGGCCGACGACCGAGAACGTCGCGGCGTCGAGGGCGTCCGCGACCCCGCACAGGTCGGAGACGTGGTCGGCCAGCGTGGCGGGCGCGGGCGCGGCCACCGACGCGCCGCGGCCCCGCAGGTCCGGCGCGGCGAGATGGAGATCCTTGCGGACGGCCGCGGCGAGGTCGCCGAACCACAGGCCGTTCGCGGTGAAGTCGTGGACGGCGATCACCACCGGGGCGTCCACCTCGGTTGAAAAAGACCACGCGGTGACCGGTCGGTGCGCGTCGGGGGCGACGCGGCTCGGTTCAATCGGTGGCATCGTCGCTCCAGCCACGACGGCGCAGCTCGTAGATCGCGATCGAGGTGGCCGTTGCGACGTTCAGCGACCCGATGCGGCCCAGTTGAGGAAGGTAGGCCACGGCGTCACAGGCCGCCAGGTCCCGGGCGGTCAATCCCCGGTCCTCGTGGCCGATCACCAGCGCCACGTCGCCGTCGGTGTCGAGTTGGTGCAGGGCCACCGCACCCTCGGCCAGCTCCAGACCGACACACCTGAACCCCTCGGTGCGGGCCGCGCCGATCGCGGTGGCCGTGTCGGGGCTCCGGTGGAGTTGCAGGTACCGCTCGGATCCCAGCGCGGTCCGGGCCACCTTGGAGCGGTCCGGACCCGGAGTGTCGCCGACCAGCCACACGGTGTCGACCCGGTAGGCCGCCGCGGTCCGCAGGATCGCGCCCACGTTGTGGGGTTGGGCGAGGCCCGCCAGGATCAGGCCCAACCCTCCGCTGGTGCGGCGCCGCCAGGTCCGGTGCAGGCGCTTCAATTCGGTGGAGCCCAGCGGCTTCACGGTTCGGCCGCCTCGCCGGCGGTGACCTGCAACACCCGGTACCCGTGGCGGGAGATCAACCGTTCCACCGCATGGCCCTGCTCCGCGATCCAACGGGCCAGCGAGTCCGAACCGAGATGCTTGTGCACGACCAGATGCGCCCGCGCTCCGGGTTGCAGGCGGGCGAACCACGCTCCGAGCAGCGTCTGCAGTGCGGGCTTGCCGATCCGGATCGGCGGATTCGACCAGAACCCGTCGACGCGCAGCTCCTGGGGAACCTCGGCGGGCAGGACGACCCGGACGCGGTCGGCGACGCCGGCGGTCTCGGCGTTGGTCCGGCACAACGCCAACGCCCGACTGTTCACGTCGACGGCCCACACGGTGGCGTCCGGGGCGCGCAGTGCCAGCGCGATCGCCAGGGGGCCGTACCCGCAGCCGACGTCGGCGAGGTGCACCGGGCCCTGCGGCGGCGGAGGCGCCTCGTCGAGCAGCACCCGCGTGCCCCGGTCGACGGCGTCGGGCGAGAACACGCCGGCACCGGTGGCCAGGGCGAGGCGTCGGCCGTCGACGGTGAGCGCGACCTCCCGGAGCCGTTCCGGGCCGCCCGGATCGCTCGAGAAGTAGTGGGCCATGGCGCCACCATTGTGCCCCGGGGCGCGCCGCCGGGCCCACCACCCGTTGCCCGTCCGGCACCGCCGGTAGCATGGAGCCATGGCCACGTACACGATCCGCAAGATCGGCGACCCGGTCCTGAACCGGCCCACCGAGGAGATCAGCGACATCGACGGCCGGATCGCGCGCCTGGCCGAGGACATGCTCCAGACCATGTACGACGAGCCCGGGGTCGGGCTCGCCGCCAACCAGATCGGGGTCGCCAAACGACTGTTCGTCTACGACGTGGGCCACGGTCCGGTCGTGGTGGTGAACCCCCGGATCGTCGAGACCGACGGCGAATGGGTCTACGAGGAGGGCTGCCTGTCGATCCCGGGGCTGTCCTTCGAGCTGGTCCGTCCCGCCGCGGTGCACCTGGTGGGCTACGACCTGGACGGCAACGAGTTGTCGATCGAGGCCGACGAGCTCGAGGGTCGGGCGCTCCAGCACGAGATGGACCACCTGGAGGGCACCCTGTTCATCGAACGTCTCGACGAGGACCAGCGCAAGTCCGCCAAGAAGGCGCTGCGTGAGATGAACCTGGCGGCTCCCGCGGACTCCGAGCGTGAGCGATCCGCGGCGTCCTCGGGCGGATTGCGGCTGCCCTGACCCTGCCGATCCCCTCCCAATCGCGGCGGCTGGTGTATCTGGGAACGCCGGAGGTGGCGGTGCCGACCCTGGAGGCTCTCGTGGCCGCCGACTACGAGATCCGGCTCGTGGTCACCGGCGCCGATGCCCGCCGGACCCGCCGCGGAGAACCGGAACCGAGCCCGGTCAAGCAGGCCGCGCTGGACCACGGCCTGGAGGTTTCGCACCGGGTCGACGACGTGGTCGACGCCGGCGCGGACCTGGGCGTGGTCGTGGCCTTCGGTCGGCTGATCCCGACCTCGGTGCTCGACGTGCTGCCCATGTGCAACCTGCACTTTTCGCTGTTGCCACGCTGGCGGGGCGCCGCGCCCGTGGAACGGGCCCTGCTGGCCGGCGACGAGGTCACCGGGGTGTGCGTGATGGACGTGGCCGAAGGCCTCGACGAGGGCGACGTGTACGCCCGCGCCGAGGTGCCCATCGGTGCAGACGCGACGCTCGCGTCGCTGCGCGCCGAGCTGGTCCGGGTCGGTACCGACCTCCTGCTGGCCGGTCTCGCCGAGGGGTTCGGACCTCCCGAACCCCAGACCGGCGAGGTGACCTACGCGGCCAAGCTCACCGCTGCGGACCGCCGCATCGATTTCGCCGCAGGAGCCGAGATGGTCCGTCGGGTCGTGTCGCTGGGCGACGCGCACACGACCTTCCGCTCCGGACGGTTCAAGATCTGGCAGGTGCGGCCGGTCGATCCCGGCCTCGACCCCGCGCCATCGGGCACCCTGGTGGTCCAGCCCGGGTTCACCGGCCCGTTGGTCGCGGCGGGAACCGGGTGGGTGGAGCTGGTCGAGGTGCAGCCCGAGGGTCGGGCCCGCATGGCCGCGGCCGACTGGGCCCGGGGCGCACGGCTGGAACCCGGCGACCGTCTGGGCCCGTGAACTGCTCCCGTGGCCCGGAGGACCCCCGGCGTCTCGCGCTCCGGGCCCTGACCCGGATCTCCGATGACGGGGCCTACGCCAACCTGGTGCTGCGCGCCGAGCTGGCCCGCAGCGACCTGGCACGCCGCGACCGGGCGCTGGTCACCGCCCTGGTCAACGGCACCACCCGGATGCGCCGCGCCCTGGACCACCTGATCGACCCGCACCTGCAGCGACGGATCGACCCGTCGGTCCGCCGGCTGCTGCGCCTGGGCGCGTTCCAACTCGCGTACCTCGGTACCCCGCCCCACGCCGCGGTGTCCGCCACGGTGGACCTGGCACCCCGCCGGGTGGCCGGCCTCGTCAACGCCGTGCTGCGCCGGGTGAGCGAGCACCTTGTCGACCCCGACGACCCGTCCCAGTGGCCCGACGAGGCGACCCGGCTGAGCTACCCGGACTGGATCATCGACCGCCTCGTGGCCGACCTCGGCACCGAAGCCGCCGCCTCGGCACTGTCCGCGATGAACCGGCCGGCACCGGCCACCACCCGGAGCGACGGCTACGTCCAGGACGCCGCCTCCCAGCAGGTGGTCGACCTGGTCGCGGCCGAACCTGGCGACCTGGTCGTGGACGTGTGCGCCGCGCCCGGCGGCAAGGCGACCGCTCTGGCGCACCGCGCCGGTCGGGTCCTGGCCCTGGACCACACCGCCGCCCGGGTCGGGCTCATCGTCGACAACGCCGCGGCCACCGGCACCGGGGACCGCCTGGTCCCGGTCGTCGCGGACGGCCGCGTCCTGCCCCTGCCTTCGGCCCGTGCCGACGCGGTGCTCCTGGACGCCCCGTGTTCGGGTCTGGGCACCCTGCGCCGCCGCGCCGACGCCCGCTGGCGGATCCAGGAAGGCGACGTGGCGCGTCTGGCCGACCTGCAGACCCGACTGCTGGACGAAGCCGCCCGGCTGGTCCGCCCCGGCGGACGCCTGGTCTACAGCGTGTGCACCCTCACCGACGCCGAGACCACCGGGGTGGTCGAACGCTTCGCCGCCTCCACGGTCGACTTCGAAGCCGAGCCGCTGGCCGAGCCCTGGGAACCCCACGGCAGCGGTGGACGGCTGCTGCCCACCGCCGAAGGCTCCGACGGGATGACGGCCTACTCGTTCCGGCGTCGCTCCGGTGGGCTCCGGTAGCGTCGGCGCGGTGGACCCCACCGACGCCGCCCGCATGCAGCGGGCGCTGGATCTCGCGGCGACGGTCCGGGCCCGGACTCCACCGAACCCGTGGGTCGGGTGTGTGCTCGTGGCCCCGGACGGCACCGTGGTCGAAGGCGCGACCGAACCCGCGGGCGGCCGCCACGCCGAAGTGGTCGCGCTGGACGCGGCCGGCAACCGGGCATCGGGCTCCACGGTGTACGTGAGCCTGGAGCCCTGCGCGCACCAGGGCCGCACCGCCCCGTGTGTCGACGCGCTGATCGCGGCGCGGGTCGCCCGGGTCGTGGTCGCCCTGACGGATCCGGACCCGCGGGTCGCCGGGCGGGGCGTCGCCGCGCTCGGAGCTGCCGGGATCCGCGTGGATCGGGCCGGGCCCGACGAGTCCGCCCGGGCCGAGAAGGTGCTGGCGCCGTACCTCACCCAACGTCGCACCGGGCGGCCCCATGTGGTGTGCAAGCTGGCCGCGACCCTCGACGGGCGCATCGCCGCCCCCGACGGGACCAGCCAGTGGATCACCGGTCCAGACGCCCGGCGCGACGCGCACGGCCTCAGGGCCGAATCCGAGGTGATCGTCGTGGGCGCGGGCACCGTGCGCGCGGACGACCCCAGCCTCACGGTCCGACTCGTCGACGCACCCCGGGGCGACCCGCGCCGCATCGTGCTGGGCACGATCCCTCCCGGCGCCAAGGTGCTCCCGGCCACCGAACATCACGGTCCGGTCGAAGAACTCCTCGACACCCTCGGCGCCGAGGGCGTGTTGCAGGTGCTCGTCGAGGGCGGCGCCGGGGTCGCCCACGGCTTCCACAGCGCCGGCCTCGTCGACCGATACGTGCTGTATCTGGCTCCCGCACTCTTCGGCGGCTCCGACGCGCCGGGCCTGTTCGCGGGCCCCGGGGCGACCACGATGGCCGAGCTGTGGCGGGGCCGGATCGACCGGGTCGAACGCCTGGGCGAGGACGTGCGGGTCGATCTGGTGCCCCGGCGGTGAGCTCCGGGGTCACTTCGGTCACCCCGGATGGGTCTCGCGGGCTCCGGAGCGGTACCGTCATGGGCATCCACGGCGCTGCGGCGCCGACTTCTCCACACCTGAAGGACCAGCGCGCCCGCCATGTTCACCGGCATCGTCGAAGAGCTCGCCCGAGTCGCTGCCCGTGACGGCGGACGACTCCGCATCGCCGCCGAGGGGGCCATCGCCGACGCCGACATCGGCGATTCCATCGCCGTGAACGGCGTGTGCCTCACCGTGGTGGACCTCGGCGCCGACTGGTGGGAGGCCGACGTGGTCGAAGAGACCTTCGCCCGCAGCGCCCTGGGCGACCTGGCCGTCGGCGATCCGGTGAATCTGGAGCGCCCGGTGCGGGCCACCGGCCGGCTGGACGGCCACATCGTGCAGGGCCACGTCGACGCCGTGGGCACGATCGTGAACCCCGCACCCGACCTCCGGGTCACGATGCCCACCGAGCTGCTGCGCTACGTGGTGGAGAAGGGGTCCATCACCGTGGACGGCACCAGCCTCACCGTGGCCGCGGTGCACCCCGACGGGTTCTCCGTAGCGGTGATCCCCCACACCGCCCACGTCACCACCCTGGGGCACAAAGGAGTTTCGGACCGCGTGAACATCGAGGTCGACGTGATCGCCAAGTACGTCGAGTCACTGCTGGAAGGACACCGCCCATGAGCGAGGAGGCCCAGCCGATCACCACCGGCCGGAATCCCGCCCTCGGAGAGGTCCCCGAGGGGTTCTCCACCGTCGAAGAGGCGGTCGCGGCCATCTCCCGGGGTGAGATCGTGGTGGTCGTCGACGACGAGGACCGCGAAAACGAAGGCGACCTGGTCATGGCCGCCGAACACGTCACTCCCGAGAAGGTGGCGTTCTTCCTGCATCACACCTCCGGGTTCATCTGCGCACCCATCACCGCAGAACGCGCCGAAGAACTCGACCTCAAGCCGATGGTCGAGCACAACACCGAGGCCCAACGCACCGCCTTCCTGGTGAGCGTCGACCTGCGCAAGGGGACCACCACCGGGATCTCGGCCTTCGACCGTGCCGCCACGGTCCAGGCACTGGTCGATCCGGCGACCCGACCCGGTGACCTGGCCCGTCCCGGACACATCCTTCCCCTGGAGGCCCGCCCCGGCGGGGTGCTCAAGCGTGGAGGCCACACCGAGGCCACCGTGGACCTGGCCCGCATGGCCGGGTTGTACCCGGCGGGGATCCTGTGTGAGATCGTCGACGACAAGAAACTCGACATGGCCCGCACCGAGGAGCTCAAGGACTTCGCGGCCGAACACGGGCTGTGTCTGATCTCGATCGCGCAGCTGATCCGCTATCGCCGTCAGCACGAGAAGCTCGTCAAACGGGTCGCCGAAGCCCGGATCCCCACGCAGTGGGGCGATTTCACCTGTTACGTGTACGAGTCGGTGCTCGACGGCGTCCAGCACGTCGCGATGGTGCGCGGCGCGGTCCAGGGTCGTCAGGACGTGTTGGTGCGGGTGCACTCGGAGTGTCTGACCGGTGACGTGTTCGGGTCGCTGCGCTGTGACTGCGGGGTGCAGCTCGACGCGGCGATGCGGATGGTGGCCGAGGAGGATCTGGGGGTGGTCGTGTACCTGCGCGGCCACGAGGGACGGGGGATCGGGATCGGCCACAAGATCCGCGCGTACGACCTGCAGGACCACGGAGCCGACACGGTCGACGCGAACCTGGTCCAGGGGCTGCCGGTGGACAGCCGTGAATACGGTATCGGCGCGCAGATCCTGGTGGATCTGGGCATCACGACGATGCGGCTCATCACCAACAACCCCGCCAAGTACGGCGGCTTGGAGGGCTTCGGGCTCGACATCGTCGAGCGGGTCCCCTCGATCACGGCACCGAATCCGGAGAACATCCGGTATCTGCGCACCAAGCAGGAACGGATGGGGCACCTGCTCGAAGGCATCGACGACCTGTTCTGATCCGACCCCGACCGATGGAATCGGCGTACACTCGCCGCCATGGACCCGGGCGATCCCGACACCTGGCAGTGGATCTGGCTGGTCGGCGCGGTCGTGCTGGGGGCGGGGGAGATGGCGGTCGCCGGATCGTTCTTTCTCGCCCCCTTCGCGCTCGGCGCGGCCGTGGCCTCGGTGCTGGCTTTCGCCGACGTCGAATTGTGGGTGCAGTGGGCGGTGTTCCTGGGAGTGTCCTCGGTGAGTTTTCTGGCGCTGCGGCCTCTGGCCCGGCGCCTGGACCGCACCTACCCGACCGAGGGGATCGGCGCGAACCGGCTCCTGGGCCAGAGCGCCCACGTCGTCGCAGAGATCACCTCGGCTCACGCGCCCGGAACGGTGCTGCTGGGCGGTGAGGTCTGGAAGGCGGAGTCGGCTCACGGCAGGGCGATCCCGGCGGACACCCCGGTGGTCGTCGTCGACGTGCGCGGTACCCGGGTGGTGGTGGAGCCCCGTCGGAGCGTCCACGAAGACCCGGGGTCCGAAACATGACCCGACCTGAACCGCTGATCAATCGTCCGAACCGAATCGGGAGGTAGGAACTCATGGGTGCCGTCATCGCGCTGGCGATCCTCGCGCTCTTTCTGTTCATCTTCGTCGCCAGCGCGGTCAGGATCGTCCGTCCCTACCAGCGGGCGGTCCTCGAACGGCTCGGATCGTACCGGTCGACCCTGGAGCCGGGCCTGCGCATGATCGTGCCCTTCATCGACAAGTTGCGCATCGTCGACATGCGTGAGCAGGTGCTCGACGTGCCACCCCAGGAGGTGATCACCTCCGACAACGTGGTGGTGTCGGTCGACGCGGTGATCTATTACGAGCCGACCGATCCCCAGCGACTGATCTACAACGTCGCGAACTTCGTGATGGCCGTGATCAAGCTGGCGCAGACGAACCTGCGGAACGTGATCGGCGACATGCAGCTCGACCAGGCTCTCACCAGCCGCGACACGATCAACCACGGCCTGCGCGACATCCTGGACGACGCGACCGACAAGTGGGGCGTGCGGGTGGCCCGGGTGGAGATCCAGCGGATCGACCCGCCGCCGGACGTGATCGCGTCGATGCACGAGCAGATGAAGGCCGAACGGACCCGTCGGGCGGTGGTGCTCGAGGCCGACGGGCAACGGGAGGCCGCGATCGCCCAGGCCGAGGGGATCAAGCAGTCCCAGATCCTGCGGGCCGAAGGTCAGCGCCAGAGTCAGATCCTGGAGGCCCAGGGTGACGCCGAGGCGACCATGGCGATCGCGGACGCCGAACGCTACCGCCAGATCACCGTGGCCGAAGGTGAGGCCCGGGCGACGACGACGGTGTTCGACGCGATCCACGCGGGCGACCCGTCGCCGGATCTGCTGGCGATCAAGTACCTGGAAGCCCTCGGTGTCATCGCGGACGGGCGCGCGACCAAGATCTACCTGCCGGCCGACTTCGCGAGCGGACTGGGTGGCCTGGCCGCGGTGGCGGAACTGTTTCGTTCCGACGACGGCGGCCCCGAGGAGCGGGCCGAGCGTGCCGCGCGCAGCCGCGGGCGGCTGGTCGACGAGTACGAGCGGGCGGGCGAGGAGCAGGCGGAACAGGCACGTCGCGACAAGTCCTCGTCGACGATGCCCCCACCGGTCGTTCCGGTGCCCGAGGCGCCCGTCCCGCCTCCGGGGATGATGCCGCCGCCCGAACCCCCGTACCCTCGGAGTCCCTGACCTTCTTGAGGTGCCCGGAGCCGAGCCCCCATCAGGCAAGGTTCAATCCCAGACCTGAGCGTTCACCTTGCCGAGGCCATGGCGGCGACGGCGAGATCGACCGAATAGTGCGGGTCGCCGCCGCTGCGGGCGCGGGGTGATCCGGGCACGCCCCGGCAGCGTTGTCGTGCGCGGACCTCGGGTGGTCGGATCGGTTGATCGTGGCGGTCGAGGAACGTGAACCCCTCATTTCCATCCGCGTCGATCCGGAACGATCCGTGATGGGCCAATCGGTGATGCCGGTTGCACAACGAGATCAGGTTCGCCAGATCGGTCGGGCCGCCGTCTTCCCATTCGATGACATGATGCGCATCGACATAGCGGGTGTTGGAACACCCCGGGAACCGGCACCCGTGATCCCGGGCGGTCAGCAGCCGGCGTTGCTTGTCCGACACGAGCCGTTGGGAGCGTCCCAGATCCACCGCGGAGCCGTCCGCACCGCGGACCAGGCCACGGATCCGGGCGTCACATGCGAGGCGGCGGGCATCGGCCCATTCCAGATCCGGTCCGTTCTGCGCGTCGCACAATCCGCCGTCGGCGTCGGCACGAAGGAACGATTCGTCGACATGGAGCACCACTTCGGTGTGCTCACCCCGCACGATCGGCACCGCCCCGGCCTCCAGGCGGTTCGCCGCCACCGCAACCAGCGCATCCAGGCGCCGTTTCGCCGTCGGCATCGGCGCAGCCTTCACGACCTCACCATCGGTGTCGGCGTCATCGCTCGTTCCATCGTGGTCGGCGCGCCATTGGGTTTCGATCTCGGTCTCCAGAGCCGCTTGGACCACCGCGGCGTCATCCGGAGCCAACACCGCCAACAACTCACGTAGCCCGTCATCGCGGGTGTGCCACCACACCCCACACGCGGCTTCACGATCCTCTGCGGCACGACCCTGCCGCCGCGCCGCCGCCTCATCATCGGCCCGCTGATTTCGCCGGTACGCGGACGCGATCCGAGACAACTGGGCCGCGGAAGCTTCCGCGGCCAACTCACACCACGACGACTCCGACGCATCGGTCGCCACGCCCAGCACACACTGGGCTTTGGTCGTCGACAACACACCCGACTCCCAGGCAGCACGCACCTGTGGCCGATCGGCAAGCGCATCGCCGGCATCGGCCAACGCGGAAGCCGCCCGGGACGACAGTCCCAGATCCACCGACGCCCACTGCCCGAACGACGTGAACCCCGACCCCTCCGACTCGCCGTTGCGGGCACGGAAGATCGCCATCGCCTGGGCCAGACGGGCCTGAGCCGCCGTGATCGACGCGGACGCCTCCACCAAGGCAACCCTCAGATCCTCGATGTCCAACCCCGCAGCGGCCTCAGAGACCGATGTGGAGGCATCCAGCAGATCCATACCCCGAATTCTAGCGAACATACGTTCGAGTTACAACCCTTTTCGCCGGAAAATCCGGGGTCGTGCTCCTACGGTCGGTGCACGGTCTCGGCATGTGGCCGGTGCTGTCACTGCGCACCGACCGTAGGAGCTACCGGGATGCCAGGTAGTTCGTTGTCGTCGCGTGAACGAGACGACAACGCAGAGTCGTTGAAGCATCAGGGCTAGCGTGGCGGGTCATGGCCGAAGACGTGGCAGCATCCGGGCGGGTCGAGATCACCCTGGACGGGACGGGACTGCGGGTGGCGGTGGTGGCGAGTCGTTTCAACGACCACGTCACGCTCCGACTGCTCGACGGGGTCCGCCGCGGGTTCGCCGAGCTGGGGGTGACCGACAGCGTCGAGCACTGGGTGCCGGGCGCGTTCGAGCTGCCCTTCGCCGCCAAGGTCCTGTCTTCGAGTGGCTCCTTCGACGGCATCGTCTGTGTCGGCAGTGTGATCCGGGGCGAGACCACCCATTACGAGGAGGTCGCGGGCCAGTGCGCCGCCGGGATCCAGCAGGCACAGCTCGACACCGGCGTGCCCATCGCGTTCGGGGTGCTCACCACCGAGAACCTGGACCAGGCCCTGGCACGCTCGGAAGGCCCCGGCGGTCACAACGTGGGCGAGGAGGGCGCCCGGGTCGTGGTCGAGATGGCCCGCCTGGTCGAATCGGTTCGAGCTGTGTGATGCGAGGAGCACGGGCCATCGGGTTGCTGGTGACGCTTGGCTTGGTCATCGCTGGTTGCGGGTCGACACCGAACGACACGACCGATGCCGCTGACGAGGCCGAGACGCGTATCCGCCGGTCCGAACCGTCGCTGGTGACCGAAGCGGCGGTCGACCCGGCCGGCACGGTGTGGATCCTGGGCCAACGCGACGGCAACCTGGTGCTGAGCGCGCATCCCCTGGGAGAAACCGGGGCCACCTCGACTGACCTCGGCCCGACGGCACGGTACGGGTCGATCGGGATCGTCCTGGTCGCCGACGACAGAAGCGGGGTCGTCGTGGGAACGGTCCGCTGCGCATCGGGGGAGGGCGACCCCGAAGTCTGTGGCGATGCGCAGCTCACCACCGAACACTTCACGCTGGACGACGATCGCATCACGACCGCGCCGTGGACGGACCCTGCTCCGGTCTCCGAGCCGACTGCCGTGTCGGTGGCCGGGCGTGGGCCCGGGGCGCTCGCCTTCCGCTCCGGGGAGGTGATCGTCACCACAGACGGCGCCGTTCCCGCCGGGCCCGAACCATCGTCGCGGGTCTGCGTCCAGGACGGGAACTTCGTGGCCGTCGAGTCGGTGGGCGACGACGAACCGGCGACCCCGGAGATGCCCGAAACCGGCGATTCAGTCGTTGCCAGACTGCATCACTACGAGGGCGGGGACTGGCGGGTCATCGAAGGATCGGAAACGTCGTTCGCCTGGCACGCCGAACAGGTACAGGATTTTCGTTGCGGCCCTGATGGTGTCGAGATCGCCGAAGAGGGACAGCCTGCCCGTTCCTTCTGGGACGGAACGAGCTGGCACGAGACCGGGGCGGAGCCGGTTTCGTGGCTGACCTATGACGCGCCGCCCGAGATGACGGTCATCCCCGAGGTCGACCGGCTGGGCATCGTCGGGCTGAACGCTGACGGAAACCTCGTCCGAATCGACTCGATGTCCGGTGAGGTGTTGGCCGAAGTCGAGCCCCCGGTGGAAATCGACCATTGGTGGAATCAGCCCGGTGATGGAGTGCGACTGGGAGTCCTAGCTTTGGGCGAGGTCGACGGCTCGATCGTTGCGGCGTCCTGCCCCGTGCGAGGCGCGACGCTCCAGAAGTGCGACATCTGGACGGAGCTGCATCGACCTTGAACCCATGATCCCTGTTCGCTTCTGAGCGGGAGCCCCTCACCGCTACCGTGCAGGGCCGTGCTGAAGCTCGTGCTGCCCAAGGGTTCCCTGGAGAAGGCGACGTTGGAGTTGTTCGCTCAGGCGGACCTGACCGTCAACCGGTCCTCCAGCGTGGACTACTCGGCGACGATCGACGATCCCCGCATCGACGAGGTGCGGATCCTGCGTCCCCAGGAGATTCCCCGGTACGTGGCCGAGGGTCTGTTCGACCTCGGCGTGACCGGGCGGGACTGGATCACCGAGACCGGTTCGGAGGTGGTGTCGTTGGGGGAGATGCACTACTCCAAGAACACGCCGCGCCCGATCCGCATGGTCGTCGCCGTGGCCGGCGATTCACCGGTGCAACGGGTCGAGGATCTCTCCGACGGTGTCCGGGTGTCGACCGAATACCCCTCCACGACCCGGCGCTTCTTCGCCGAGCAGGGCATCGAGGCCGACATCCGCCTGTCCTACGGCGCCACCGAGGCCAAGGTCCCCGACATCGTCGACTGCATCGTCGAGATCACCGAAACCGGTCGGGCGCTACGCGCCGCGGGGCTGCGGATCATCGGTGAGGTCCTGCAGTCCTACACCGAGCTGATCGCCAATCCTCGGGCCGCGGCCGATCCCGACAAGCGTCACGCAATGGAACAGATCAGGACCCTGCTCGAAGGCACGCTCGAGGCCCGCAAGCAGGTGCTGGTCAAGCTGAACGTCGCCGACGACG
Organism: uncultured Iamiaceae bacterium; assembly: GCA_964449375.1. GTDB lineage: Bacteria > Actinomycetota > Acidimicrobiia > Acidimicrobiales > Iamiaceae > JAFDWI01. The sequence continues at coordinate 23,718 of CAYVAS010000037.1, forward strand.
ACCTCGCCGAGGTGATCGACCTGTTGCCGTCGCTGAAGGCCCCGACGGTGTCCCAGCTCTACGGGGAGGGCGGCTTCGCGGTGGAGGCGGTCGTGCCCAAGGCGCAGATGAACATCCTCATCCCCGCGCTCTCCGACGCCGGGGCGACCGGCATCATCGAGTTGCCGATCGCCAAGATCGTCCCGTGACCACCGACGCAGTCCCACAGGGAGACCCGCCGCGGTTCGCCCGGTTGGTCGGCGAGGTGGTGACCTTCGAGGACGCCGCGGGTTGGGGCACGCTGCGCACCGACGAGGGTGTGGAGGTGTTCTTCCACTGCACCCAGATCACCGACGGCACCCGCACCGTCCCGGTCGGAACCGCCGTCACCGCCGAGGTGCGCCCGGTCGGGCTGGGCCGCTGGGAGGCGACCAACGTCGAACGGCGCGCAGGTCCCGCGCCGCGCTAGGCCTCGGCGGTGCCGTTGCCGGGCGCGTCCTCGGCTTCGAGGGCGCCCTTGATCTGCACGAAGGCCAGACGGATCTGGCTGAGCGCGTCCCGCAGGGTGTCGGCGTTCTCGCCGAGACGGTCCCCGAGGGTCTCGACCACGGCGCCGAGGGCGTCGACCGCGCTCCGGGCCTCGTCCAGGTTCGGTTTCTCGGCGCCCAGGTGGATCGCCGCCAGCTCATAGAGGCCCATCGCGTGATTGGCGATCACCACCGACGCCGGAACCGACAACACCTGCCTGCGCACCTCGGCCATCTCCGAGGCGAGCTGCTCGGCCTGGGCACGTTGTTCGGGGCTCAGGTCGTCCAACGACGGCTCACCCGAGGGCGCTCCCGTCGGCTCGGTCGGCTCGGTCGCTTGGGGGCGGGGCACCTGGTGCTCACCGCCTGGGGTCCACAAACTCATCTCGGTCCCGGGGTTGTCGGATACGGCACGAAGCCTGTTATCCTAGGCCGGGAAGTGAGAAAGCGGGGCGCAAGCTCCCACCCGTCCACCCCGATCAGGACCAGGGCGTGCGACGCGGTCGATGGCTCATCCGGTCCGATTTCGGGTCCCGGGCGGACGTCGGCTTTCCCGGCGTCCGCCGTTGCACTTTTCGGTGCCTCGGCGGCGTCGCACCGAAAAACAGCCCGTATTGCCTCGCCAAGGAGATGAGACATTGACCTGGAGTGACCGACCATAGCTGCGCCGTCGAATGCCGCCGAGCCTCGGATCAACGATCGGATCCGGGCGCGGGAAGTCCGACTGGTGGGACCCGACGGGTCCCAGATCGGTATCAAGCCACTGCCCGAGGCACTGGC
>CAYVAS010000038.1:0-24708 GCA_964449375.1 uncultured Iamiaceae bacterium
GGTGTTGCCCACCGCGTCCAGGCCGACCATGATCTGCTCGGCCTCGCCGTCGAAGTCACCGGACATCTCGGCGATGCCCGCCGCGTTGTCGGCCACGGGCCCGAAGGTGTCCTGGGCGACGATGATGCCGGTGGTGGACAGCATGCCGATACCGGCGAGGGCAACCAGGTAGGTGGAGAACTGGAAGCTGCCGTCGCCCAACGCGATGGCGCCGGCGATCGCCACGGCGATCGCCACCAGCGCGTACACCGACGATTCCAGGCCACCGGCGATGCCCTCGAGCACGGTGGTGGCGGGACCGGTGCGGGTGGATGCGGCGATGTCCTGGACCGGCTTGTACTTCTCGGAGGTGTAGTAGGCGGTGAGCTTGGAGACCGCGTAGCCCAGGACCACGCCCAGCACCACGGCGCCGAACATGCGGGCCCCGGGGTGTTCGATGGCCGATCCGGCAGGGTTGCCGATGTAGAAGAAGGCCAGGATCGCGGCGCCGATGATCGACAGCATCTGGGCCACGCCCACCCCGCGGTTGATGATCTTGAGCCCGTCGGTCTCTCCGGGGCGGGCCTTGACGGCGTAGATGCCGAACACCGAGGCGATGATGCCGATGCCCATCATGGCCACCGGGAACACCAGCCCGCGGCCGGCCATGTCGGGCCCGAGGCCGAGGCCGACGCTGAAGGCCGACACGCCCAGGATGATCGAGGCGACCAGCACCACGCCGTAGGACTCGAACAGGTCCGCGGCCATCCCGGCGCAGTCGCCCACGTTGTCGCCCACGTTGTCGGCGATGGTGGCGGGGTTGCGGGGGTCGTCCTCGGGGATGCCCGCTTCGACCTTGCCGACCAGATCGGCGCCAACATCGGCGGCCTTGGTGAAGATGCCGCCGCCGACCCGCAGGAACAGGGCGAGCAGCGAGCCACCGAAACCGAAGCCCACCAGCATCGCCGAAGAGGTGTTCTGGAACAGCAGGATGATGATGGTGGCGCCCAGCAGGCCGAGCCCGGCGGTGGCCAGGCCGGCCACGCCGCCGGTGCGGAACGCGATCTGCAACGCCTTGGGGAAGTTCTTGGCGGTCGCCGCGGTGGTGGTGCGCACGTTGCCCTTGGTGGCCAGCCACATGCCCAGGAACCCGATCGCCGCCGAGAAGGCGCCTCCGATCAGGAACGACAGGGTGCGGAACAGCCCGGCGGGAACGAATCCGAGCGCTTCGGTGCCGTCCTCGGGGTTGGTCAGGGTCGTGGCGGTGAAGAACACGACGATCGCCAGGGGCACCACGATCAACCCGATCGTGCGGAACTGGCGCTTGATGTACGCCATCGCCCCTTCGTGGATGTTGTCGGCGATCTCGACCCGTTCGCCGGATCCTCCGTCGGAGGCCAGCACGTCACGGCCCAGCACGTAGGCGACGCCGAGAGACAGGACCGCGATGACGAGCGAGCCGATGAGCAGGGCGATGTCAGCGCTGGCCAGATCGAAGACCTGGTAGCCACCTTCCGAGGCGAACAACTGAGGCATGGAGATTCCTTGAACGGCGCCTGGACGAATCCGGGGTCGGACGGGTCGAAAATGGGCGGCGCGCGGAACCAGACCCGCGCTTCGCGCCGCCATTTGACTACTACGTGAGCGCGACTCGATACAACCCGGCGCCGGGCGGTGCCCGGTCCGTCGGGTGACGGTGATGGGTCGTACACTGCCCCGTGTGCGGTGCCCGGCCTGTGGTGACACGATTCCCGAGGGGTCGCGATTCTGTCCTTCCTGTGGGGCCCGGGTCGCGGTTCACGGCGAGGAACGCCGCATCGTCACGGTGGTCTTCGCCGACATGGTGGGCTTCACGTCGTTGTCGGAGCACCGCGATCCCGAGCAGGTCAAGCACCTGGTCGACCGCTGTTTTCGGTGGTTGACCGAGGAGATCGTGGCCTTCGGCGGTCGGGTCGACAAGATCGTCGGCGACGCGATCCTGGCGCTGTTCGGCGCGCCGGTGGCCCACGAGGACGACGCCGAACGGGCCGTGCGGGCCGCGTTACGCATGCAGGAGGTCATCGACGAACGCTCCGACGAACTCGACGGTGCGGTCCGGCTGCGGATCGGCATCAACACCGGCGAGGTGCTGGTCGGCGCGCTCGGCGCGGGCGGCGACTACACGGCCATGGGAGACGTGGTGAACACCGCCGACCGGCTGCAGCGGGCCGCGGCGCCCGGCGAGGTGCTGGTGGGTGAGACCACGTACGCGGCGACGGTCAAGGTCGTGCCCTACGACGAGCGGGGCGTGGTGCCCGCCAAGGGCCGCTTCGAGCCGGTTCGGGCCTGGTCGGCGCGGCCGCCGCGGACCGCGCCGGGGGAGCGGCCGGGCCGCACGGTGGGTCCACTCATCGGGCGGAGCGCCGAGGTGGCGGTGCTGGGAGACGTGGCGAGCTGCGCGCTCGACAGCGACCGGGCCGCGTTGCTGGTGCTGTTGGGCGACGCGGGCATGGGCAAGTCCCGGATCGTCGCGGAGACCACCCGGTCCTTGGAGCGGTCCCGTGACGCGGTGGTGCTCCAGGGACGCTGCGTGCCCTATGGCGAGGTGAACGTCTGGTGGCCGCTGGCCGACGCGTTGCGGGGCGCGCTGCCCGCGGACGCCGGCGATGCAATCGAGGTGGTCGAGCCGCGTCTGCGGGATCTGGTCGCCTCGGCGGCGGCGCCCCATCGCAGCGCCGCCGAGGTGGACCGGACCACCGCGGGTCTGTTGCAGATGTTCGGATTCGCCGAGGACCGTGGCGGGGCACATGCCGACCCGGATCGCAACCGTGAGGAGATCGCGCGCTGTCTGGTCACGTTCCTGGAAGACCTCACCGCGACGCGCCCCGTGGTGCTGTGGTTGTCGGATCTGCACTGGGCCGACGCGGCGGTGCACGACCTGGTGGCGACCACCATGGCGGCGCTGGCCCGGCGCCCCCTGATCGTGGTCGTCACCGCCCGGCGGTCACTCCTGGAACGCTGGCAGCCCCCGGTGGGTCGCTACGACACGTTCGCGCTGAATCTGGAACCGCTCGAGGCGGAGGCGACCGATGCGCTGATCGAGGCGCTGGTGCGGGAGACGGGCGCGCCCACCATGACCGAGGCCGCCAAGGTCGACCTGCGCGAGCGCAGCGGCGGCAACCCGTTGTTCCTGATCGAGTTGCTCGCGCTGCTGGGGGAACAGCGCGACGCGGATGCCGAGTCCACCGCGGAGCTCACCGCGTTGCCCGACACGTTGCGTGGCCTGGTCGCGGCCCGCCTCGACAATCTGGCCCCCGACGCCAGAGCGGTGCTGGACGACGCGTCGGTTCTGGGGCGTCGGGGCAAGGTCGAACACCTGGCCGAGATGGCCCGCCAGATCCGGGGGGACGCCGCGGTCGCCGATGCGCTCGAGGCGCTCACCGCCCGGGAGCTGCTGCGCCTCGACGGTGACACCTGGGAGTTCACCTCGGACGTGACCCGTGAGGTCGCCTACGGGATGCTCACCAAGTCCGACCGGGCCCGCAAGCATCTGGGTGTCGCCCAGTGGGTCGAGTCGACCTCGCCGGGAACGGCGACCGACCGCGTGGCGGATCTGCTGGCCCACCATTACGGCCGGGCGGCGGAGCTGCTCGACGATCTGGGCACCGTGGAGCGGCTCTCCGACGACATTCGGGGCCGGGCCCTTCACTGGATCGACGACGCCAGCGCCAGGGGCGAACGGATGCGCCTGCTGCCGGCGGTGGAGCGGCTGTGCACCCAGGGGTTGGCGCTGGCCCGCGACGACCATGAACCGGTGCGTCTCACCCTGCTGTTGCGCCGCGCGGCGGCCCGGTGCCGGGCCCGGGACTCCCAGGGCGCCCTGGAGGACGCGGCCGCGGCCGCGACGCTGGCCGAGGCACTGGGCGATGATGCGGCTCGGGCGGCGGTGCTGCTGGTCGAGGGCGAGATCGCCCAGCAGCGGGGCGACCTGGACGGCGCCAGGACCACCTTCGCCGAGGCGGCGGACCGGTTCGCAGAGGCGGGCGACGTCGAGGGCCGGGCCGAGGCGTTGCGTGCGCTGGGGTTGACCGAGTTGTTCGCGGGGCGGACCGCCGAGGCCGAGAAGACCACCTCGGATGCGTTGGCCGCGTTTCGGGAACTGGGCCGGCCCGCGGGTGAGGCCTGGGCGTTGCAGAACCTGGCGTGGATCTCGTTCGTACAGGGCCGCATCGGCGAAGCCGAGGGCCGCATCGGCGAGTCGCTGGAGCTGTTCGCCTCCGCAGACGACTCCGGGGGCATGTCCTGGGCCCGGGGGTTGTTGGGGTTCGTGCGTCTTGCCGAGGGCGACCTGGTCGAAGCCGAGGCGTTGCAGCGCAGCGTGCTCGCCGACGCCCACGCCGGTGGTGACCGGTGGGCGTCGGCGATGATGCACCTGTTGGGCTCGGTGGTGCGGCTGTGGACGGGGCGGACCGCCGAGGCCGAACGCATGGCCGCCGAGGGTCTGCGGCTGTTCCGGGCGGTGCACGACCGGCTGGGTCAGGCCCGGGTCGTGTGGCCCCTGGCCCGGGCGTTGGCGATGCGGGGCGACCTGTCGGGCGCCCGGGCGGTGCTCGACGAGGTGGCCGAGGCGGTGGAGCGCACGCCGGAGTGGCGCGACAACACCCAGGACCGTTCGGTGGTGTCGGCGGCGATGGCGTCGGTCGCGGTGCACGCCGGCGACCCGGACCGGGCCCTGGCCACGCTGAGCGCGCTCACCGACGACCTCGGGCTCGATGAGCTCGCAGCCTGGCTGCGCACCGGCGAGGGCGCGGACTCGCTGGATCAGTTGCTGGCCACGGCGCGTCTGGACGCCGGTCTCGAGTGGGTCACGGTGGTGGGGACCGCCCTGGTGCAGTCGGGTCGGGTCGCCGAGGCGAACGCGCTCCTCGACGCCGCCGCGACGATGTTGGATCACGCTCAGGCGGACGCCGCGTTGGAAGCCGCCCGGGCCCTGGCCCGCGCCGCGGCCGGTCGAGCCGACGAGGCCCGCCAGATCGCCGCCGGGGTGCTCGACGACGAACGGTCGACCTACCTGGACCGAGCGACCGCGGCGATGGCGTCGGGGCTGGCCGCGGCCCGACTCGGCGACATGGACGCGGTCTCCGAAGCGTTCGGGGTGGCGCGGGCCTCGGTGGACCACACGGGTGATCTGCTCACCCGGTCGTTGGTGGGGCTGGCCGAGGCCCGGGTGTTCGATGCGTTGGCCGTGGGTGTGCCCGCCGATCGGGTGGCCGCCGATCGAACCCCGGAGGACGGGCTGCGTCTGTCGGCGATGGGCACCGACGCGCAGGGTTGGCTGCGGTTGTTCGACCTCGCCCTCGGCAACGGCACACCCCCCGACCCCCATCCCTGAAATCGGCCCCCGAGGCCCTCGAGCCCCCCAACCCCCACCCCCAATCCCAAATTCGGAGCGAAAAGGTGGAATACCGACCTTTTCGCTCCGAATTTCGGGTGGCGCGGTGGCGCGGTGGCGCGGGGTGACGCCGGGCGTGGCGCGGTGCGGGGTGGGTCAGGTCTGGGCGGCGATCGCGTCGGCGATGGCGATGACCCGGCGGGCGTTCTCGACGTGCAGGTTCTCGATCATCCGACCCTTGTAGGTGACCACGCCCTTGCCCTCGGCGATCGCCTCGTCGAAGGTGGCGATCAGCCCGCGGGCATCCTCGACGGCCTCCTCCGAGGGTGCCCATACCGTGTTGCACGGCTCCACCTGGGAGGGGTGGATCAGGGTCTTGCCGTCGAAGCCGAGGTCCCGACCCTGGATGCATTCGGCCTCGAAGCCCTCGGGGTCCCGGATGTCGTTGTAGACACCGTCGATGATGACCTTGCCCGCGGCCCGCGCGCCGATCAGGCACAGCGAGATCGCGGTAAGCAGCCCGGCCCGCCCCGGGGTCTGCGCGGCGTGCAGCTCCTTGGCGATGTCGTTGGTGCCCAGCACCAGCACCGTGAGACGGTCCGATGCCCCGGCGATGGCGCGGGCGTCCAGCAGCGCATCAGGGGTCTCGAGCATCGCCCAGAGCTTGGTGTGCTCGGGGGCTCCGGCGCCCTCCAGCGCGGCCACCAACCGGTGGACCTCCTCCGCGGAGTCGACCTTGGGTACCAGCACCGCGTCGGGGCCCGCCGCGGCCGCCGCGGCCAGGTCGTCGTCGTGCCACTCGGTGCCGATCGAGTTGACCCGGATCGCGATCTCCCGGTGCCCGTAGTCCCCGCTCTGGGCCGCCGCGCACACATTCGCGCGGGCGGTGACCTTGGCGTCGGGCGCCACGGCGTCCTCCAGGTCCAGGATCAGCGCGTCGGCGGGGATGGTCTTGGCCTTCTCCAGGGCGCGTTCGTTCGCGCCGGGCATGTAGAGGACCGAGCGTCGGGGGCGCAGGGTGTCGTCGGTGGTCGCCATCGGATCAGTCCTTTCCGGTGAACCCGTAGGCCTCGGCCAGTTCGGGGTCACGCTCGGCGAGCTGGTGGGCGAGTTCCAACATGACCTTGCACTGCTTGACCGAGGCGTCGTCCTCCATCTTGCCGTTCAGCATCACCGCGCCGTGACCGTCTCCCATGGCGGCGATGACCTCCTGAGCGTGGGCCACTTCCTCGGGGGGCGGTGAGAACACGCGACGGGCGATGTCGATCTGGACCGGATGCAGGGTCCAGGCGCCCACACAGCCCAGCAGGAAGGCGTTGCGGAACTGGTCTTCGCAGGCCACCACGTCCTTGATGTCGCCGAAGGGACCCCAGAAGGGCAGGATCCCGTTGGCGGCACAGGCGTCGACCATGCGGGCCATCGTGTAGTGCCACAGGTCCTGCTGGTAGGTGGCCCGATCGCCTTCGATGTCGCCATCGACGGGATCTTCGCGCAGCAGGTAGCCGGGGTGGCCACCACCGACCCGGGTGGTCTTCATGCGGCGGGAGGCGGCCAGGTCGGCCGGCCCCAGCGACAGGCCCTGCATGCGGGGACTGGCCGCGCAGATCTCCTCGATCCGGTTGACGCCGCTGGCGGTCTCCAACAGGGCGTGGATGAGGATCGGCCGCTCCAGTTCGGCCCTGGCCTCGAGCTGGGCGAGCAGGCGGTCCACGAAGTGGATGTCCTCGGGACCCTCGACCTTGGGGATCATGATGACGTCGAGCTTGTCGCCGATGGCGGTGACCAGCCGGGTCATGTCGTCGAGGTGCCAGGGCGAGTCGAGCGCGTTGACCCGGGTCCAGAGCTGGGTGGCGCCGAAATCGGTCTCCCGGGCGATGGTCACCAGGCCTTCGCGGGCGGCCTCCTTGTTGTCGACTTCGATGGCGTCCTCGAGGTTGCCGAGGATGATGTCGACCTTGGCGGCGATCTCGGGCACCTTGGCCGCCATCTTCGGGTTGGAGGGGTCGAAGAAGTGGATCATGCGCGACGGCGGGAAGGGGATCTCCCGGAGCGGTTCGGGCGCGCCGACGGCGAGGGGGCGGAAGAAGTCCTTGGGAGAACGCATGGGTGGGCTCCAGGCTCGAGGAACGACGACCCCTTCACCCTAGAAACGCCAGCGCCTCGCCGGGGAACTCAGGTGGGTCGCGGCCCCGGGACCGGTCGAAGCGGAAAAGTGCTGCACGTCGCCGGACGATGCGATAAAGTGGGAGTCACACTTGCACAACTGACGTGGCGGTGTCCCCCGCCGCAAGGGAGGGTCGATGATGAGGCGGTTCACAGTTCGGGCGGATCTGAGGGTCGAACCGGCCGGGGCGGACCTGTTGGTCCTGGTGCCCGGTCGCGCGGAGGTGTTGCACCTGACCGGTGCCCATGCCGAGGCCTTCGCCCTGGCACTCCGCGGGATCGACGAGGTGCCCGCCGAGTTGCAGCCGGCCATGGCGGGTCTGGTCGAACTCGACGTCGTGCGCACCGGTGCCTGGGACCGCCGGCGGGTGTTGCAACTCGGTGGTGCCGCGGCCGCGGCGGCCGTAGCAGTGGTCGCGCTGCCCCGGGTCGACGCGGCGGCGTCGACGGGCACGACCGTGGCGCCGCCGCCACCCGGACCTCTGACGGTCGACTACCTGATCGTCGGCGGCGGTGGCGGGGGCGGCGACGGTGACGGGGGCTTCTTCAGCGGCGGCGGTGGCGGTGGCGCCGGCGGAGTGCTCATGGGCACCACGGCGATCGGCGAGGGGAGCTTCGCGGTCGCCGTCGGCAAGGGCGGCACACCGGGTTGGACCTCGACCCCCGGTGGTGACAGCTCGATCGGTCTCACCACGCCGCTCGTCGCAAGAGGTGGCGGCGCCGGAGGTGCCGGCGCCGGCGGCGACGGGGGATCGGGCGGTGGCGGTGGGACGTTCTCGGTGGCGAACCCGTTTCCTGGAGGCAATGCGGTGCCGCCGGGGCTCGGTCACGACGGCGGCAGTGGCTCCCGGGGCGAACGTGCCGGAGGAGGCGGCGGTGGTGGCGCAGGTGGTGCCGGTGAGAGCGGGGTCGACCAGTCCGATCCCGACGGTGGCGCCGGTGGCGACGGCGTCGTGTCCACCCTGGCCCTCGCCGTCGGGGTGGGCGATCCGGTGGGGACCGTCGGCGGCGGTGGTGGCGGCGGCGCCGGTCCGTACGGATCAGGCGGTCCCGGCGGGGCGGGAGGTGGCGGCAACGGCAGTTACAGAACCACTGCCTGGCCGGGCGTCGCCAACACCGGTGGAGGTGGCGGCGGCGGAGGGACGAGCCGGGCCGGTGCGGCCGGTGGTTCAGGAGTGGTGGTCTTGCGCTTCCTCACGGCCCAGATCGATGGAACGGTCACGGGCACTGGCCCGGGGGCTTCGACCAGTGTGGACGGCACGTACACCTTCTGGACCTTCACGTCCGACGGGAGCCTCGAGGTGGGGTTCTGACCGAGGCCGCGACGGACTCCGCATGGCCAGAATTGGCTGAGAGGGGGGTGGGTGCGCGTTAGGGTGTCCTGCGAGTCGTGATGTGACCTGCTGAGGGCGAATTCAGCCATCGGTGGAGAGGGACAAACCTTAGGAGCCCGATTGTGAAGTTCAGCGTTGTCAACGACCTGCACGTCGAATCAGTCGACGACGGGTACCTGGTACTCGTTCCCGGGGCCGAGGACGTCCTGCATCTTCGAGGCGACCAGGCCGAGGCGTTCGCGCTCGCGCAGCAGGGTGTGGACGTGGTGCCGGCCACCCTCGAGTCCCCGATGGCGGGGCTGATCGAGCTCGGTGTGGTGAAGTCGGAGGCGTGGAGTCGTCGTCGGGTGATCCAGCTCGGTGGCGCCGCCGCCGCTGCCGCGGTCGCCGTTGTCGCGCTGCCCAGTGTGGCCGCTGCAGCCTCACCGCCGGACACGACCACGCCTCCGACCTTTCAGGTCGAGGCCTTCCTCGTCGGTGGTGGTGGCGGGGGCGGTGCGGGCTTTTCCGGCCAGATCGGCAGTGCAACCCAGGGAGCTCGTGGCGGCGGTGGCGGTGGCGGCGGTCAGGCCGTGGCTGCTGGCATCATGTCGGTCACCCCGGGTTCCCACAGCGTCACGGTCGGAGCAGGTGGAAGCGGAGGTGCGGGCGAAAGCGCAGCATCCAACGGTGGTGCATCGTCGTTCATGTCCGCCACCGCACTCGGTGGTGGTCGTGGCGGGACGTTGAGCCCGGGCGGCGATGGTGCGTCCGGCGGCGGCGGCGGGGGTGCCAACAACGGTGGAAGCGGTGCTCCAGGCACCGACGGCGGGTCCGGGTCGACCACGATCGGTGGCGGTGGCGGTGGCGGCGGTGGAGCCGGTGCCGATGGCAGTTCCGGTGGCGACGGTGGGGCTGGAGTGACGCTGTCGTTGCCTGCCTCGCTGAACCTCGGCGAACCGTCGAACACGTTCGGTGGTGGCGGCGGTGGCGGTGGCGGAGGCACGGGAACGCCGAACGCGGCCGGGGACGGCGGCGCCGGAGGCGGCGGGGACGGTGGTCTGCCCCAGCTGAGTGCGACGCCTGACGCCGGAACGGCCAATACCGGTGGTGGCGGCGGTGGTGGTGGCGCCGTTTATGACTCCACGGCCGAGGAAGGTTCTCAGAGTTACGCGGCGAACGGATCCCCCGGCGGTTCGGGAGTCGTCGTCATCCGCGCGCTCACGGGTCAGGGCCTCACGGCGAGCGGCGGTACGCATTCGACGATCGGTGGCTACGACTACTGGGTGTTCACCTCGAGCGGCGACTTCGTCGTCTCCTGATCCCAGCACGCACCCGACGACCGCGGGGCCTTCGGGCTCCGCGGTCGTCGTCGTTCTGGGCGTCCCTCTCCGCCCGCCCGGGCGCAACCTTCGGCGGCAGCGCCGGTGATTTTGTGGGATGATCGGGTGACCGACCGGGGAACCGCCCCTCCGCCCCGGCGAGACCAAGAAACGAGGTTCGCATGAACGTTGCCGAGATCCTCGCCCACAAGGGTTCCGATGTCGTCACCATCGGACCGGACCAGACCATCCGCGACGCCGTCGCGCTGCTGGCCGAGCACTCGATCGGGGCGGTGGTCGTCACCGACGACGCCGGCACCTTCATCGGGATGCTCTCCGAGCGTGACGTGGTGCGCCGCGCCGCAGCCGAAGGTGAACTCGACCTGGACCAGCCCGTTCGTGAGGTGATGACCACCACGCTGAGCACCTGCGGGCGCGGCGACCGCATCGAGGCGCTCATGAGGCTGATGACCGAACGCCGCATCAGGCACCTGCCGGTGCTCGACGACGCCGAGGAGCTCGCCGGGATGATCAGCATCGGCGATGTGGTCAAGGAACGGGTCAACGAGCTCGAGACCGCCCACGAACAGCTCGTGGACTACGTCCGATCGGGTCGCTGACCCGGCCCTACCACCCGTTCCCGGAACGGGGAGGTGACCGCGACGCGCGCCGGTACGCTGGCCGCTCGTGAATGCCCCGCTCCGACCCGCCGAACCGGCGCTGACGCCCGCGGTGGGCCTGGCCGTCCTGCTCGACGCGGTGGCGGTGCTGGCCTTCGTCACCATGGGGCGCTCCTCGCACGCCGAAGGGATCACCATCGCCGGGGTGGCCTCCACCGCCTGGCCGTTCCTCGTGGGCGCGGCGGTGGGCTGGGTCCTGGGCCGGCTGTGGCGTGCACCGCTGCGCGTCGTGCCGGGTGCCCTGGTGTGCTGGGTCGCCACCGTGGCCGTCGGGATGGGCCTGCGCGCCCTGGCCGGTCAGGGCACCGCGGCGTCGTTCGTGATCGTGGCCACGCTGTTCCTGGGCGCCACCCTGGTGGGTTGGCGGCTGGTGGTCGCCGGGATCCCCGCGCTGCGGCGACGGTTCGTCGACGCCGGAGGCGTCAGGGGTTCCGCGACAGGTACCGGCGATTCTTGAACTTGGCCCGCAGGTAGTCCTTGTTCATCAGCGCGATGAAGTCCACCGAGATCTCCTTGGGGCACGCGGCCTCACACTCGCGGTGGTTGGTGCACGACCCGAACAGACCGTCCATCGTGTCGACCATGGCCTCGACCCGCTCATAGCGCTGGGGTTCGCCCTGGGGCAGCAGGTTCAGGTGGGCGACCTTGGCGGCGGTGAACAACTGGGCGGCGCCGTTGGGGCAGGCGGCCACGCAGGCGCCACAGCCGATGCAGGCCGCCGCGTCGAACGCGGTGTCCGACACGGTCTTGGGAACCGGGATCTCGTTGGCGTCGGGAGCCGAGCCCACCGACACCGAGATGTAGCCACCCGCCTCGATGATCCGGTCGAAGGCCGAACGGTCGACCACCAGGTCCTTGACCACCGGGAAGGCCGCGGCCCGCCAGGGTTCGACCTCGATGGTGTCGCCGTCACGGAACGAGCGCATGTGGAGCTGGCAGGTCGCGGTGCCGTGTTCGGGGCCGTGGGCCCGCCCGTCGATCATCAGCGAACAGGATCCGCAGATCCCCTCGCGGCAGTCCGAGTCGAACGCGACCGGTTCGGCGCCGTCGCCGACGAGCCGTTCGTTGACCACGTCGAGCATCTCCAGGAACGACATCTCCGTGGAGATGCCCGGCGCGGCGATCTCCTCGAAGTGGCCCGGGGCGTCCGGGCCGTTCTGGCGCCAGATCCGCAGGGTGAGGTCCAGCTTGCGCTGCGGTGAGGACGAGGACGTTGCGGTGGGTTCGGTCATGGTCATGGCTACTTGTAGCTCCGCTGCGCGAGGTGGACGTGTTCGAATTCGAGCGGCTCGGTGTGGCGGATCTCGGGTGCGTCGTCGCCGGTGAACTCCCAGGCGGCGACGTGGGCGAAGTGCTCGTCGTCGCGCAGCGCCTCGCCCTCGGGGGTCTGGTGTTCGGTCCGGAAGTGACCGCCGCAGGACTCTTCACGCTCCAGCGCGTCCCGGCACAGCAGCTGGCCGAGCTGGAAGAAGTCGTCCACCCGGCCGGCCCGCTCCAGGGACTGGTTGAGGGAGCGGTCGTCGCCGGGCACCCGCATGTCGGTCTTGAACTCCTCGTACAGGGCGGGAATCTCCGAAAGGGCCTTCTCCAGTCCGGCCCGGGAGCGTTCCATCCCGGCGTACTCCCACAGGATCTTGCCCAGCTCGCGGTGGAACCAGTCCACCGAACGTGAACCCTTCACCGCCAGGTAGCCGGCGTAGCGGTCGCGCACTTCGGACTCGGCGGCCCGGAAGGCCTCGTGGGCGGTGTCGGGAACCGGTTCGCCCAGTTTGGGGGCCAGGGTGTCGCCGATCGTGGCGGGCAGGATGAAGTAGCCGTCGGCGAGGGCCTGCATCAGCGCCGAGGCGCCCAGACGGTTGGCGCCCTGGTCCGAGAAGTTGGCTTCACCGATGGCGAACAGGCCCGGGATGGTGGTCTCCAGGTGGTAGTCCACCCACAGGCCGCCCATCGTGTAGTGGATGGCCGGGAACACCCGCATGGGCACCTTGTAGGGGTCCTCGTCGGTGATCCGCTCGTACATCTGGAACAGGTTGCCGTAGCGCTGGGAGATGACGTCGGCGCCGAGCCGGTCGATCGCGTCGGCGAAGTCCAAATAGACGCCGTTGTGCAGCGGTCCCACGCCCTTGCCTTCGTCCACGGCGGTCTTGGCGTTGCGCGAGGCGACGTCGCGGGGCACCAGGTTGCCGAAGGCGGGGTACTTGCGTTCCAGGTAGTAGTCGCGTTCGGATTCGGGGATGTCGGAGGGGTGCCGGTCGTCGCCCGCCTTGAGCGGGACCCAGATGCGGCCGTCGTTGCGCAGCGACTCGGACATCAGGGTGAGCTTGGACTGGAACTCGTCCGAGGAGGGGATGCAGGTGGGGTGGATCTGGGTGTAGGCGGGGTTGGCGAACAGCGCGCCGCGCCGGTGGGCCCGCCAGATCGCGGACACGTTGCACGCCAACGCGTTGGTCGACAGGAAGTACGCGTTGCCGTAGCCGCCGGTGGCCAGCACCACCGCGTGGGCGCCGTGGCTGGACACCTCGCCGGTGAGCAGGTCGCGCACCACGATGCCGGCGGCCTGGCCGTCGATGACGACCTGGTCGACGTACTCGCAGCGGTTGTACAGCTCGACGTTGCCGGCGCCGATCTGTTCGGCGAGGGCCTGGTAGGCACCCAGCAGGAGCTGCTGGCCGGTCTGGCCCCGGGCGTAGAAGGTGCGGCTGACCTGGGCGCCTCCGAAGGAGCGGTTGGCGAGCAGCCCGCCGTATTCTCGGGCGAAGGGCACGCCTTGGGCGGTGGCCTGGTCGATGATGTTCACCGAGAGCTGGGCGAGCCGGTACGAGTTGGCTTCCCGGGAGCGGAAGTCGCCGCCCTTGACGGTGTCGTAGAACAACCGCCAGATGCTGTCGCCGTCGCCGTGGTAGTTCTTGGCGGCGTTGATCCCGCCCTGGGCGGCGATCGAGTGCGCGCGCCGTGGCGAGTCGTGGTAGGTGAAGACCTTGACCCGGTAGCCGAGCTGGGCGAGCGTGGCCGCCGCGGATGCGCCGGCGAGTCCGGTGCCCACCACGATCACGGTGTACCGGCGCTTGTTGGCCGGGTTGACCAGCTTCATGTCGAACTTGTGGCGGTCCCAGGCCTCCTCGATCGGATGGTCGGGGACCCGGGGGTCCAGTGAGATCTGCGACATGGTCATGCTCCTGGCGGGCTAGGCGCCCACGACGCCCAACTGGATGAAGATCGGGAACGAGATGTTGCCCAGGCACACGATCGTCGCGAACGCGATCGCGGCGCCGCGTCGCCAACGGTTGAACCGCGGGTTGTTCCAGCCCATCGACTGAAACAGGCTCCACACCCCGTGGTACAGGTGGGCGGCCAGGGCGAGGTTGGCCACGATGTAGAGCAGCGCGACCGGCCAGCGCTCCAGGCTGGAGGTGACGTTGTGGTACACCGCGCCGCGTTCGAAGGTGTAGCCGGTGCCGGTGAAGGTCAGGTCGAACAGGTGCCACACCAGGAACAGCCCGACGATGATGCCGCTCCAACGCATCGTGCGGCTGGCGTAGTCCGCGGCGATGAAGTCACGTTTGGAGGCGTAGCTGACGGGGCGGGCCCGGCGGTTCTGGATGGTCAGGGAGACCGCGGCGTGGATGTGCAACACCACCGCGGCGATGAGCACGATGCGCATCGACCACAGGGTGACGGTGCGGGGCAGGAACGGCACGAGCAGTTCGCGCAGCCATTCGGCGTAGTGGTCGAGGTCGGCGGGCCCCAGGTACATCTTGAGGTTGCCGATCATGTGGGCGACCACGTAGCCGAGCCCGATCAGGCCGGTGATGGCCATCACGTACTTCTTGCCCAACGAGGTCCGGTAGAACTCCACCAGGAAGTTGGCCGACCGGGGCCGATCCAGGTGCGCGGCGGTGCCGCTCACCGGCGGGCGGCTCCGTGGCTTCGTCTTCGTGGTGGTTGCTGGCATCAGATGACCCGGACCCTCCGAGGATCGGAACGACACGTGTGGGCGCTGCCCCGGTGAGGACGCGGCACCTCTTTGGGACGCTAGCCTCGCGCGAATCGCCGGGGTCAAATGGCGATCCGGGCTCCTCAGGGCTCCTCAGGGCCCGTTCGGGTGGCGGTGGACCGGCGCGCTGGTGTGGCTGACGGTGCGGTGTCGGCCCGCGGTGACCACCACGCTTGCATCGACCCGGGTGACGTGGTCGGGCACGGTGGTCTGCAGACGGCCCACCAGGGTGACGTCGTCGGCGTCGATGTCGCCGCCGAATTCCCAGTGGCGGGTGTCGCCGGTGTCGGCACCGTCGGGGCCGGTGAAGGTGATGCGGATTTCACAGCGGGCGTCACGGTGCGCCTCTCGGGTGTCGTCGACCAGGTGGAGCTCCAGATCCAGGGTCTCGCCGGGGAGCGCGCACTCGGGCCAGGGGTGCAGGCTGGCCAGCAGCGGCGCACAGGCCGCCTGCAGCGCGGCGAAGGCGGGTTTGGGTTGGCCGGTGTGGTCGATCAGCGATGGCGACGGACCGGGTTGCAGGTCGGCGAGGTGGGCGACGACGAAGCCGCCGGTCGGTCGGTACTTGAGCCGGCGCAGGGTCTCCACCTGGGTACGCACCAGGCGGGCCTGCAGCTCGTGGGCGGCCCGGCGCCACTGGTCGGCCGATGTGAACGCATCAGGTGGCAGGCGGGCCTCGAGCGCCGTGGTCGACACGGGCCGGTCACCGACGAGGTCGGCGGGGTCTGCGGGAGGCCATGGGCCGTCGTGGGCGAAGGCGACCGGCGGTGAGGGGTTGGGGGTGAGCTGCACGAAGCGCACCGCGCGGGGCAACGCCCGGGCCAGTCGGGCGAGGTCGGCGGCTTCGCCGTGGCTCCAGCCCAACTCCAGGTGGGTGTCGGTGCCGGCGAGCGAGGGCGGGTGGGGCCAGGTGCCCGACGAGCCGATCACCGCCCGGGAGGGGTCGGCGGCGGCCAGGGTGCGTTTGAGGCCCCGGTCCAGCACGGTGCGGTTCCAGTTGGGAAGCTGGTGGGCGACCAGACGACGGCCGAACCCGGCCGGTTCACCGGGCGGGAGCTGATGGTCGGGTTCGTCGTGACCGCACCACACCGCGATGCTGGGATGCGCGCCGAGCCGGTCGACGGTGGCTTCGGCGGTGCGCATCGCGGTGCGCTTGACGCTGCGGTGCATCCCCCGGTACAGGGGCAGGTCCTGCCAGATGAGCATGCCTTCCCGGTCGGCGGCGTCGTAGAGCTCGTCCCGGGCGATGTGGGCGTGGACCCGGACCAGGTTGCAGCCCGCCTGTCGGGCCTGGCGGATCGGCGCGGTGACCGCGTCGGCGGGGGCGGTGGCCAGGTCCTGGGCGGCGGGGCCGGCCAGGACGCCTCTGAGAAAGAGGCGCTCGCCGTTGACGGTGCAGATCCAGTCGTCGAGGGTGACCTGGCGCAGCCCGCAGCGGGTGCGAAACGAGTCGCTGGCCACGAAGTCCTCCGGTGCCGCGCCGGGCTCGACGCCGTCGGCGGCTGGGTCGTCGGTGGCGGCAGGGTCCCCTGGCGCCGACACGGCCACGGCGATCTCGGTGAGGGGCTGGTCGCCCAGCTCGTAGGGCCACCACAGGTCCGGGTCGGGGACGGCCACGGTCCAGGTCACGGTGTTGGTGCCCCCGGCCAGGGGTTGGTGGTGGACCTGGGCGACGTCGCCGACGACGGTGCGGATCGTGACCTGTCCGGCTGCCGCGGCGTCCAGGGTGCAGGTGATGCGCACCACGGCGTTGGCGGCGCTGGCCGAGGTGCACACCACCCGGTGCGCGGTGATGCTCACCGGGCCGGTGCGCCGGATCCGCACCGGCCGCCAGATCCCGGCGGGGTTCCAGTCCGTGGCGACATGGGGACCGCCCATGAGGGTTCCCAGCAGGTCCCGGCGGGGGTCGCCCGGCTGGGTCGTGGGTGAGGCGACCTCGATGCCCAGCACGTGGTCGTTGCGAGCGGTCAACGCCTCGGTCACTTCGAAGCGGTGGGGCACCCAGGCGCCGTCGGTGTTGCCCAGGTAGGACTCGTCCAGCCACACGTCTCCCTGGGCGCACACCCCGTCGAGCACCAGCCAGGCGCGACTCCCCGGTGTCGGGGTGAGCGCCGAGAACCGCCGCCGGTACAGCAGGGGAGCGGTGGTCTGGGCGAAGGTCGGGTTGCTCCGCCAGTGGCCGGGCACGTCGATGTCCACGAAGTCGGCGTCGTCGAAGTCGGCGCCGAACCAGTTCCGGCGGAGTTCCTCGTCGGCGGCCCCGGCCCGCCAGCCGCCGGACAGATCGAGCGGGGGTCCGGGGTCGGGTCGGGACATGGCCGGTCACAGTACCGACCCGAGGCCGGGTCGGATCCGTTCGAGCCCATCCGCGTCGGCACCGGGCTCCACGCCGGTAGCGTGCGGGCCATGGCTTCCACCGATGTGCACGACGAGACGTCCCGTCCCGGCACCCTGGGCCAGCTCCGCGAGTCGGGGTGGCGGTCCGAGCCGGTCAAGGCGGAGCTGCGCCGCAACGCAGCGGCGCGTATCCGCAGCGGCGTGCCACTGGTGGACGGTGTTCAGGGGTACGAGGACACCGTGCTGCCCCAACTGGAGCACGCGTTGCTCGCGGGCCACGACGTGGTGTTCCTGGGTGAGCGCGGTCAGGCAAAGACCCGCATCATCCGGTCGTTGATCGAGCTACTGGACGAGTGGATGCCGATCATCGCCGGTTCCGAGGTCAACGACGATCCCTTCGCGCCGGTGTCGCGCTACGCGAAGGACCTGGTGGCCGAACACGGCGAGGACACCCGCATCGAGTGGGTGCACCGCTCCCAGCGTTTCGGCGAGAAGCTGGCGACACCCGACACGACGATCGCGGACCTGATCGGCGAGGTCGACCCGATCAAGGTGGCCGAGGGTCGGTACCTGTCCGACGAGCTGACCCTGCACTACGGGCTGGTGCCCCGCACCAACCGGGGGATCTTCGCGATCAACGAGTTGCCGGACCTGGCAGAGCGGATCCAGGTGGGGCTGTTGAACGTGCTCGAGGAACGGGACGTGCAGGTGCGGGGCTACAAGATCCGCCTGCCGTTGGACCTGATGCTGGTGGCGTCGGCCAACCCGGAGGACTACACGAACCGGGGCCGGATCATCACGCCGCTCAAGGACCGCTTCGGTTCCCAGATCCGCACCCACTATCCGCTGGACGCGGCCACCGAGCAGGCGATCGCCACCGCCGAGGCGGTCCCGGTGACCGTCGACGACGTCGAGGTGGTGGTCCCCGGGTTCATGGCCGAGGTCATCGCCGAGCTGTCCCAGCTCGCCCGGGCCTCCCACGAGGTGAACCAGCGGTCGGGGGTGTCGGTGCGCATGACCGTGGCCAACACCGAGGTGCTGGCGGCGAGCGCGGCGCGGCGGGCCCTGCGCCTGGGTGAGGCGGTGGCCGCCCCCCGGGTCAGCGACCTGGACGCGCTGGTGGCCTCCACGGCGGGCAAGATCGAACTCGACACGATCGACGACGACGCCGGCGACGAGGTGTTCGCACACCTGCTGTCGGCGGCGGTGCTGGGCGTGTTCAAGGACCGGGTGCCCATGGAGACCCTCAACGACGTGGTGAGCGGCTTCGACGACGGCATGGTCGTGTCGACCGGCGACGACGTCGCCGCCGGCGACTACCTGTCGCTGGTCGAGGTGAACCCGGCTCTGGCCCGGGCGATCGATCCGTTGACGGGGCCGTCGTCGTCGCCGGCCGAGCGGGCCAGCGCGGTGGAGCTGGTCCTCGAGGGGCTGCACCTGTCCCGGCGGCTCAACAAGGACGCCGACGGCCTACGGGCCGACTACCGGTCCCGCCACTGACGGCCGGGCGGCGCGCAATCGCGGCGTCCGTCTGGCTAGATGGGCCGAGCGCGGGCTGGGAGCGGCCCGCGTCTCGGACCTGAGTGTCACACCCACTGGCTAGGTTGGACCCGACCAGCCGACATCAGAGCAGTCGGTGGACGGATCCCAAGCAGCACGATAGAGGGGTCACCGTCGAGCCGGGCCGGGCGGCCCGAAGAAGAGAGAGGGAGACATGACCCAATCCACGACTTGCTCCAATTGCGGAGCCGAACTGCACGGACCCTTCTGTGCCCAATGTGGGGCGCGAACCGAGGCGGCGGCCGGAGCTGCGTCGCCGCCACCTGACCCTGACCCCGGACCGGGCACGGTCGCACCGCCTCCACCGGCCCCGACCGGAGCCTGGCCGGTCTCGGTGACAACGCCTGGGTCGAACCCAGTCGCACCCCCATGGCCGACAGCCCCAACGCCTCCGACGGGTGCACCACCACCGGGATCGGCGCCGGTAGCCGATCCACAGCCACCAGAGTCCGCAGCCACCCTTCCCCAGAGTCGACGAAATCTGATCATCGGAGGAGCCGTGGCGCTTCTCGTCCTGATAGTCGTCGCGATCGCGATCCTGGCGAATCGTGGATCCGACGACTCCGAGATCGTGGCAGCACCGAGTGCCACGACCAGCGAGAAATTCACCACCACGACACTGGAGATCACCGAGCCACCCACGACCGAACCAACAACCGAGCCACCGTCGACGACACCGCCCATCGGGACCCGCGAGAACCCTGTGCCCGCAGGCACGACGGCCCCGGCTGGCGACTGGGACATCACGATCACCGGCTACGAGCCCGGCATCGACGCCCAGGCATTCAACCAATTCAACGACGCCGCACCCGCGGGATCGGAATACGTGCGTGTCATGGTGAAAGCGACTTACACCGGAGAAGGCACGGGGGGCGGCTTCGACCTCTCGCTCAACCTCGTCGACTCGACCGCGACGACCTACGACCCGGCGTCGGTCGCAGACGGCAGCGGCGGTGACCCGCAGGATTTCCGGGATCAGCCCGAGACCTTCAAGGGTGGCACGATCGAGGGCTACTTTTACTACGTGGTCCCATCCGCGCAAGCGAATGCGAAGCTTCTCGTATTTCCACCGAGGACTCGCTACAGCGATGTGCCCGGCGGCGTCGGATTCTTCGCCGTGAACTGATCATTCGTGAGCCGTCACTTTGCTTCCCATGCGAATCACGCGATTTGGTGTGACTTGGGCGATCAGGTCCCGCCCCCGGGGTGTGACTGATGGAGGTGCCGTCCAAGAGCCAGGCCGACAAGGCCGGGAACCGTCTGAAGCGGTTCGTGCGCGACGGAGCGGCACTGGCAGATGTCAACGCCGACCATGACCTGCGTGGCCAGATCGAGATCATCCAAGGCTGGCGTGGTCAATTTGGCGCCGCCTTGGCTGGTGCGGCGATGGGATTGCGATCGATGATTCGGACGTGTGGCATCGATGCTGACGTTTCTCAGAGGCACAAGCGGGTGCCACGGATCGTCCAGAAGCTCGCGCGCCCGCGGTCGACACGCCTCTCGGCCATGCAGGACATTGCCGGCGTACGGGCCGTCGTGCCCGACTTGGACGCACTCGGAAAGTTGCGGCGCCACATCGAGTCCACGTGGAGCGCCGACCGATCGGATACGAGCGGCTCGATCGATCCGGACCGGACCACCGATTACGTCTCCCACCCGAGGTCATCGGGCTACCGGGCGGTCCATTTGGTCGTCGCGTACAACGGGCTCCCCGTCGAGATCCAGCTCCGGACGGCGAATCAGCATTTCTGGGCAGACCTGTCCGAGCGAGTCAGCCGCAACGTCGACGTGGAACTGAAGGCCGGAGAAGGACCCAACGAAATCGCAGACTTCTTCGTCGAGCTAGGCAATCGAATCGGTGCTCTCGACGAGGGGACGCTCGAGCCGTGGCGCCTACGTCTCGATCTTCGACCGTGGGGTGGGGACCTCCTGACCGTCAGTCACGACGCATGAACCCCCTTCCGAGCGGTACAGGGGCCGGTTGCGAGGATAGAGTGCAGTGCATGGGTAACGCGGATGCACCAATCGTGTACTTCCTGTTGGTGTACAATCTCGAGTCACGCGAACTCGAGTCACACGCCGAGTTCACGGACGTCGACGAGGCGATGGCAGTGTACGCGGCGACCGAATCCGAGTACCTGGGCCGTGGCTATGAGGTCGTGCTCGTCGGTTCCGAGTCCATCGAGGCGGTGATGGTTACGCACGGGTCGTACTTCCATCAGCCGACGGTCACCGGCCCTCGCGCCGGACTCTCTTTTTCACTGTCCTGAACTTCGGCCCGAGTAGCCACCAGGGACCCATCCCTCCCCACCGACCGGGCCGCGAGCAGCGGGCGGCGGGGATCGCCGATTGGTCTTGGCGGCGCCTCAAGGGTCGGCGTGGATCGGAAGAGGCGAGTCCCGCACCCCCGGCGTTCCACAGCACCTGACCTCCACTCGGCTTGCCGAGCACGGTGCCGGCGACACCCACGGTCGGCACTGGCTCGATACCTCTTGCTTGAGCTCGGACGAACGCGGCATCGGATTTCGCCTCGACGTTGCATTCGACGGTGACGAGGCCGGTCCTGTGCCGTCCGCGCCCGGGTGCACGTCTCAGCCGGTGGGGATGGTGGAGCGCACCGCGAAGCCGTTGGCGAGGGCGTCGATGTCGTCGGTGGGCTCATGCCCCTCGGGGGTCGCCGAGCAGTCGGTCGAGAACGGGTCGACCCCTTCGGGGATCTCGTCGGCCGTGGCCACCTCGACCAGTTCGTGCGCGGTGCCCGCGGTGCACTCGGGCACGTTGATGTTCACGATCTGATCGGTGTCCACGTCGCCCGAGGCGATCAAGTCCCGGTTCTGGACCACCCATTCGACGACGTACTGCGCGGCCAACGCGTAGTCGGGATCCTCGAGTCCGGCGCTGCCTGCGATGGCCGGTACCCCCTGACGGGCGCTGGTGAGCGCGGCGCCGACCGTCCCGGAGATGTCCACGAGCGGTCCCGCGTTCTGACCCTTGTTGATGCCCGACACGATCAGGTCGGGTTCGAGTCCGAGTTCACCGAGGGCCACGTTGACCGAGTCGGCCGGGGTGCCGTTCACCGCGACTCCTTCGATACCACTTGCGGTCGCCGCGGCCTCGTGGGTGACGTCGCCGTCACTGGTCGAGTCGCCGGTTCCGCTCTGGTTGGTCGCGGGAGCCACGACCTTCACGGTCACCGCTTCGAGTTCGCCGAGTCGTCGGGCGAGTTCGTCGATGCCCGGAGCCTCGATTCCGTCGTCGTTGGTCACCACGATCGTGATCGGCTCCGGTGCCGGCTCGGTGGTCGCAGCAGCGGTCGTGGTGCCCGCGGCAGCCGTGGTGTCGGTGGTGTCGTCGCTGCTCGAACATGCGGCGACGCCCAGGGCGAGGACGGTGACCAGGATCCACGCAAGGATCGGGGTGGCCGGTTCGGAGCTCTTGGTATGCATGGGGTTCTCCGGTGGTCAGTCGGTGTCGGTCGCAGGCAGGGTGCCCACCGCGGGGTCCTCGCCGTCGAGGGTGCGTCGGGTGCGCTCGGCGACCAGGGGCATCCACTCGGGATGGGTCAGCACATAGAAACGACGGGTGCGCACCGCGTCGATCACCTGGGCCGCGACATCGGTGGGGTCGAGTCCGTCGGCGACCAGCCCCTTCACGATCTCCGCGACGCCCCGGGCGCCCTCGTCCTCGGCGAGTCCGCCCATGCCGTAGCGGGGCGCGTCGTAGATGCGGGTGGCGACCCAGCCCGGGCACAGCACAGACACCCCGACACCCGGTGCCGCGCCGGCCAGCTCGGCGAACAGGGTCTCCGAAAGGGTGACCACCCCGTGTTTGGCGATGTTGTAGGGCGCCATGAACGCAGGCGACAGCAGCCCCGCCATCGACGCGGTGTTCACGATGTGGCCCTCGCCCTGTTCGACCAGCAGCGGGGTGAAGGCATGCACGCCGTGGATCACGCCGAACAGGTCGACCCCGAGCACCCAGCGGTACTGCTCCAGGGACAGCTCCCAGGACAGCCCGCCGGTGCCGACCCCGGCGTTGTTGCAGACCACGTGCACCGCACCGTGCGCGGCGATCGCCGCGTCGCGCAGCGCGTCGACCTGGGCGGCGTCGGACACGTCGGTCACGACGCCCGACACGGTGGCGCCGGCATCGCCGAGCCGGCGCACGGCGGCGTCCAACTCGGAGCCGTTCACATCGGCCAGGACGAGTTTGGCACCGGCCCCGGCGAAGGCTTCGGCCATGGCGTAGCCGATGCCGTTGGCACCGCCGGTGATCACGGCGACCCGATCGGTCAGATCCTCCATTGCGACTCCCCTTGAATCAGCGACGTGGGTTCCCCGGGCCGTCCTCGGACGACCCGGCCCGGTGCAGACGCTAATCAGGTCGGCGTCGGGTTCGGTGACCTGGACGGTACCGTGGGCCGGCATGGAGTCCAGGCCGCGGCATCGTCGGTTCCGGTACTCGGCGTGGGACGGCACCCAGGTCGGGTTCGACCTGCACGCCCGTGACGTGATGGCCGAGATCACCGACGACGTGCTCTACCACGGGGATCTGGACGCCGCGCTGCGCCGCTTGCTCCAGGACGGCATGCCCACCGCCGAGGGCGACCGGGTCCAGGGGTTGCGGGAGCTGATGGACCAGCTCCGGGAACGTCGCCGTGACCTGTTGGACCAGCACGACCTGGGCGGGGTCTACGACGACATCGCCGAAGAGCTCCGTCGGGTGGTGGACACCGAACGCGCCGCGCTGGACGAACAGCTCGCCGACGCGGAGACCTCGGGCAACGAACGCCGGGCCGATCTGGCCCGCTCCAGCGTGGCCGAGCACCGTATGGCCCTGGATCTGCTCGCCCCCGACCTGGCGGGCATGGTGCGGGACCTGTCCAACTACGACTTCACCTCGGCCAAGGCCCAGAAGGACTTCGCGGAGCTGATGGACCGGCTGCGCAACGAGCTCGTGACGAGTCAGGTCAACCGGATGATGGGCCAGATGCAGTCGATCACTCCCGACGATCTGAAACGCAACGCCGACATGATGGCCGAGCTCAACGAGATGATCGCGGCCCGCGAGCGGGGCGAGGAACCCGACTTCGACGCATTTCTGGACCGTCACGGCGACCTGTTCGGCGAACCGCCGCCGGAGAACCTCGACGAGCTGCTCGAACAGATGGCCCAACGCTTCGCGGCGATGCAGGCGATGTTGAACTCGATGACGCCCGAGCAGCGTGCCCAGTTGCAGGAGCTCTCCGAGCAGCTTCTCGACGACCTGGACATGTCCTGGGAGTTCCAGCGTCTCAGCGAACAGCTCCAGCAGCTCTACCCCCAGCTCGGGTGGCAGCGGGCCTACGACTTCACCGGCTCGGACCCGCTGGACTTCGCCGGAGCGTCCGGGCTGTTCGACCAGCTCGGCGACCTGGACCAGTTGGAGAACCTGATCCGTTCGTCGTCGAACCCGGGGGCCCTGGCCGAAGCCGACATCGACCGGGCCCGGCGGCTGCTGGGCCCCGACGCGGCGCGGAGTCTGGAACGCCTGGCCGAGCTGACCAGGATGCTCACCGAGGCCGGTCTGGTCGAACAGCGCGAGGGTCGCCTGGAGCTGACCGCGGCCGGGCTGCGTCGGATCGGCGACAACGCGTTGGCCGAGCTGTTCCGTACCCTGGCCGAGGGTCACCTGGGAGCCCACCGGATCGACCGGGTCGGCCAGGGCCATGAACGCTCCGAGGAGACCCGCCCGTACGCCTTCGGGGATCCGTTCAACCTGGACATCGAACGCACGGTGCGCAACGCGCTGGGGCGGCGGGGTCCGGGGGTGCCGGTGCGCCTGGAGCCCGAGGACTTCGAGATCGCCGAGACGATCAGGAACGTGCGCACCGCGACGGTGCTGATGGTGGACCTGTCGCTGTCGATGCCCATGCAGGACAACTTCCTGCCGGCCAAGAAGGTCGCGATGGCGCTGCACTCGTTGATCTCGTCCCGGTTCCCCCGCGATT
>CAYVAS010000039.1:0-22158 GCA_964449375.1 uncultured Iamiaceae bacterium
TGACCAGGCCTTTTTCGAATCGCAGCAGCGCCAGGCGACAGTGGATGTCGCCCAGATACGGCAGCGCCACGCCGCGGGGATCTCCGGCGAAGGCCGAGAACAGGTTGGGGTCGAACTTCCACCGCCAGCCCGCCTCGGTCTTGATCAGCGAATGGCGGGCCACGTGGTCCACGACGTAGTCGAGGTAGTGGTGCTGGATCGGCACGGTACGGAAATGCGGCAGCGCCGCCTCCAGGGTGGGGTACACCTTGGCCTGGCGGAACACCCCGAGGCGGGCCGAGGCGACCTCGGGGTCGGGTTCGGTCACCGGCGAATCGCCGACGATGGTGCCGGCCAGGCGTCCCTCGCCTGCGGTGGCGGCGGTCACGATCGCGACCATCCCGCCCATGGAGTGGCCGATTACAACCGGCGGCCCGGAGAACTCGGAGGCGTCGGCCACGGCCATGACCTCGCGGGTCCACTGTTCCACCGAATAGGCCGAGCGGTGGTCCGAGTCGCCGTGGCCGGTCAGGTCCAGGGCGGCCACCCGGTGGCGGTCCGCGAACAGCGCGGCGACGTGGGTCCACCAGTAGTTGTGGGCGCCGCCGCCGTGGACGAACACCAGCCCGGGCTTGCCGGGTTCTCCCCAGGTGCGGAAGCTGACGGTGGCGGCCTCGACGGTGATGGTGTGGGTGTCGGCGGGTACCTCGAGCGCGGCGCGAAACCAGTCCGGTGCCGGGGAGGGGTCCGGGCGCCAGGGGTAGGTCGGGTCGTGTTCGGCCATCCTGGTCAACCTACTGGCTCGGCGCCCCGCCGATCGGGTGCGGACGCTGGGGCCGCGGTTCGATTTCCACTTCATCCGTGATGCCGTGGCGTACGTCCCCGGGGGCCGGGTCGGGTCGCCGGTAACGTGGTGAGCCATGGCCGGAGGCACCCTGCTCGCGCGCATCGCTGCCGACATCTCGCCTGAACAGCTCCTCGACGTCTGCGGCGAGGAGCCGACCACCGAGTGCCGCTGGGTGCTCGAACAGACCGGCAACGAGTTCCTGGCCCACACCGCGGACAAGGTGCTCTCGCCGATCATCCAGATCGTCCTCATCTGGGTCATCGCGGTGATCGTGAACCGGCTGTTGCGCCTGGCGGTCAACCAGATCGGCCGCCAGATCGAGACGTCCGCCGAGTCGAACCGGATGTCCAAGGTCCGGGCCCGGACCCCGACGGTGTTGCGGCCCACCGGAAGTGTGTCGATCCGGGCTTCGGCCCGGGCCAAGACGACCACCGCGGTGCTCAAGAGCGTGGCGACGGCCCTGACCTACACCGTGGCGGTGCTCTACACCCTGAGCGTGGTGGGTCTGGATCTGGGTCCGCTGTTCGCCGGCGCGGGGATCGCCGGGGTGGCGCTGGGCTTCGGTGCCCAACGGATGGTCCAGGACTTCCTCAGCGGCGTGTTCATGCTGCTGGAGGACCAGTTCGGCGTGGGTGACGTGATCGACGTGTCGGGTCTGGTGGATGGCGCCGCGGGGGTGATCGGCACGGTCGAGGAGGTCACGTTGCGGGCGATCAGCGTGCGCGATGTCAATGGCACCATCTGGCACATCCCCAACGGTGAGATCCGCCGGATCGGCAACATGTCCCAGGGCTGGGCTCGGGCGCTGCTGGACATCCGGGTGCCCTACGGCACCGATCTGGACCTCGCCCAGCAGCTCATCGCCGACGTGGCCGACGAGGTCACCCAGCGTGCCGAGTACCGCTCGGAGGTCCTGGGCGCACCCGAGGTGTGGGGGGTGCAGGAACTCGCCCCCGACGCGGTGCTGGTCCGGTTGGTGATCAAGACCCGCCCCGGCGAGCAGTGGGCGATCTCCCGGGCGTTGCGGGCCCGGTTGCACGACGCGTTCCTCGAGGCGGGCATCCAGCGGCCCTTCGCCCAGCACGACATCTACATCCACGAAGGACCCGTGTCACTGTCGGGCGCCGGGCCCTCCGGTGTGGCCCGTCCGGGCACGGGACCGGCGCCCGCAGGCCCGGGTGGCGGCGACCCTCAGGGCCGGGGCCCCTCGTCGTTCTGATCCCGCTCCGGTGGCCGCCCGAGGGGTCGGAGGCGACCAGAAGAATCGCTTGACAATAGTCCTGGCGGATACTAGATCTATCCGGGTCCTGGAGGACGGAGGTAGGTAGGTGACCAGCTGTCCCGGTGTGCTCCCCACCGGGGCAGTCGTCTGTCGGGACCGATTTTCCGTGTGGTGGCGGGCTCGCCGGAGGTCAGCTTCTTGGTCGGGTGGTGGCGGTGAGGATCGCCTCGACGCCGAGAGCGATCGGCGACCGATCGACCCGGGTGTCGTCGTCATCGTCGGTCGGCATCGGCACGGTTGCGGGCACCAGCCCGGGCGAGGCCCGTCGCCGGATCACCAGCCCTTCGGCCAACGCCGACAACATGGTGGTGACCGCTTGGATGTCGAAGGGTTCGACCAGTTCGCGGTCGTGGTCCTCCAGCAGCCGGGCCAGGTCGTGCTCGCGACGTTCGACCCATTCGGCTTCGGCCCGGGCGAAGCGTGCGGCGTGATCGGGGTTGGACTGCTGGGTCAGCCACGCCACCAGGTATAGCGGGTAGGACTCGGCGTCGGTGGCGACCCGGGCCGTTACCGCGTCGACAAACGAATCGGTGTCTGCTGCTGCGGGGGCCCCCGATGTGGGGTTCAGCCCGGATCCGGCAGCGAAGGCTTCGGTGGAGCGGGTGATCAGATGCTGGAGCAGCTCGTCCCGGTAGGCGGCCTGGTTGGGCCAGATCTTGTAGGCGCTGCCCGCTGTGGAAAGCCCGGCCCGCCGACACACGTCGATCATTGAGATCTGGTCCAGGGTGACCGGCACGCCTTCCTCGGTGAGCAGTGCCGCGCCGGCTTCCAAGAGCGCGGCCCGGGTATCGGTCAGGCTGCGGCGGCGGGTCATCGTCCAGGCTCCGAAGGCGCGTCGGTGCTCCGGGGGCGCGTCAGGGCTTCGGTGAATGCCAGCACGCTCGAGGCCAGCAGCGACCAGGGTTTCGCCTCGTCGGAATCCACCTGGCGTGCCAGGGTCCGTCCCGCTCGCCCGGGATCTGCGCCCCCGCGGATGGCGAGGCCTTCGGTCAGCGACGACACCAGCAGCGAAAAGATCCGCGGCCCGTCGGGCACGACCCATTCCCGGTCGTAGACCTCGGCGGCCTTGGCGTACAGGTCGGCCAGACCGTCGATCACCTCGGTGTCGTCCTCGTCGAGGGCGGTGGCGAGCTGGGGGTCGTCGAGCGCGGCGAGCCACAGGGTCACATACACCGTGTAGGGCGGGTCCGCGGCGCCCAGGTCGGTGGTGGTGCTGCGGATCAGTTCGGTGAGCGAGGGCAACCCGGCCGGGTCCTCGGCGATCGCCTCGGTGAGCAGGTCGATGGACTCGCGTCCGGGAACGATGGTGGCCAGCACGTGACGCAACAGGTCGAGCCGGTAGTCCTCCTGGGTCTCCCAGATCTTGTAGGCGCTGCCGGCGGTGGTGAGCCCGGCCCGTCGGCACACCTCGATCAGTTCGATTCGGCCGACGGTGGCCGAGGCCTCGCCGGTGAGCATCTCCAGGCCGGTTTCGATCAGCAGGCGGCGGGTCTCGGCGATCGGTCGGCGGGTCCGCACGGGCGGCCGGGGTGCCGTGGGGCTAGTTTCGTTGGGAGGCATGCGGATCTCAACCGGTGACCGTGGGGTTCGGCAGCAGCGGAGCGATCGATCCGGCCCGGGGCAGCACCGACACGACCCGCGGGCACGGGACGGTCGGGGGCCCGAACGGAGGTCGCATGTTCAACCTTCCTGGTCCAGCAGCACGTCGACGATGGTGCTCGCACCGGTGTCCCCGGCGGTGATCGTGGCCCATTCGGCGACCACGCCGGCTTCGGTCAGATCGCCCCGGGCGGCACCGAACGCGGCGAGTCTCTCGGCGGTGTCGGTGACGGTCACCTGTTTGACCGGGGACTTCATGGACGCCTTGGCATCGGACTTGGCGTGGCGGATCTCGCCGAGCACCGTGGCGGCCACGTCCAGCACGTCGGTGGTCTCCGCGGTCGGCCAGGTGCCGGGTTCGTCGTTCGGCCAGGTGGTGGCGTGCACCGAACCGTCCCGCCACCACGACCAGACCTCTTCGGTGACGAAGGGCAGGAACGGGGCGAACAGACGCAGCACCGTCTCCAGTGCCACCGCGAGGGTCGCCCGGGCGGAGTCGGTGGCCGCCGAGGTGGTTCCGTCGGATGAGCCGTAGGCGCGGCCCTTGACCAACTCCAGGTAGTCGTTGCAGAAGTCCCAGAAGAACGTCTCGGTGCCGTCCAGGGCCCGGGCGTAGTCGAAGGCGTCGAAGGCCCGGGTGGCCGCGGCGACCACGTCGGCCAGGCGGACCAGCAGGGCCCGGTCGATCGGTTCGGTGACCCGGGAGGGGTCCGGGTCGGTGGCGCCGGAGTTCAGCGCGAAGCGCGACGCGTTCAACAGCTTGATCGCGAGTCGGCGCCCGATCTTGATCTGGCCCTCGTCGAAGGCGGTGTCGGTGCCGGGGCGAGCCGAGGTCGACCAGTAGCGGACCGCGTCGGTGCCGTAGGTGTCCAACAGCGCCAGGGGCGTGACGACGTTGCCGACCGACTTGGACATCTTCTTGCGGTCCGGGTCCAGGATCCAGCCGTTGATCGTGGCGCGCCGCCAGGGCAGTGAGTCGTGTTCGAAGTGGGCGCGCACCACCGTGTCGAACAGCCAGGTTCGGATGATCTCGGGCCCCTGGGGGCGTAGGTCCATGGGGAAGGTGCGGGCGAACAGGTCCTCGTCGCGCTTCCAGCCACAGGCGATCTGGGGGGTCAGCGACGAGGTCGCCCAGGTGTCGAGCACGTCGGCTTCGCCGACGAACCCCCCTGGTTGGCCGCGTTGGGTTTCGTCGAAGCCGGGCGGCACGTCGCTGGAGGGGTCCACGGGCAGCGCGGCATCATCGGGCACCAGCACCTCGTCGTGGTCGACCTCGCCCTGGTCGTCCAGGCGGTACCACACCGGGATCGGCACCCCGAAGAAGCGTTGGCGGCTCACGAGCCAGTCGCCGCTGAGGCCGTCCACCCAGTGCTGGTAGCGGTGGCGCATGTGGTCGGGGATCCACTCGAGCTCGTCGCCGCGCGCGGCGAAACGGGCCCGAAGCTCCGGGTCGCGCCCTCCGTTGCGGAGATACCACTGGCGGCTGGTGACGATCTCGAGGGGTTTGTCGCCTTTTTCGTAGAACTTGACCTGGTGGGTGATCGGCTCGGGTTCGCCGACCAGGTCGCCGCTCTCGGCGAGCAGGGCGACCGTCTGTTCCTTGGCGCTGAACACGGTCTTGCCCGCCAAGGTGGCGAAGGCCTCGGTGGCCCCGGCGCCGGCGGCGGTGATCCATTCGGGGGTGTCGCGGCGTACCCGGCCGTGGCGGTCGATGATCGCCCGGGTGGGCAGGTCCAGGTCGCGCCACCAGGTCACGTCGGTGGTGTCACCGAAGGTGCAGATCATGGCCACGCCCGAGCCCTTGTCCTTTTCGGCCAGGTCGTGGGCGAGCACCGGCACCCGCACCCCGAACACCGGGGTGGCCACCTCGGTGCCGAACAGGTGGGCGTAGCGGTCGTCGTCGGGGTGGGCGACCAGGGCCACGCACGCGGCCAGCAGCTCGGGGCGGGTCGTTTCGATGTGCACCGCCTCACCGGTTGTGGCGCCGGCGGCGTCGACCCGGTGGAAGGCCAGTCGGTGGAACGCCCCGGGGCGTTCGCGGTCTTCGAGTTCGGCCTGGGCGACCGCGGTGCCGAAGGTGACGTCCCACAGGGTGGGCGCTTCGGCCTGGTAGGCCTCGCCGCGGGACAGGTTGGCCAGGAACGCCCGCTGGGAGGTGGCCCGGGAGTCGTCCGAGATGGTCTGGTACAGCAGCGACCAGTCCACGCTGAGCCCGATCCGACGCCAGGTGGCCTCGAAGACGGCTTCGTCCGCGGTGATCAGCTCGATGCACAGCTCCACGAAGTTGCGTCGGGAACAGCCCACGGTGCGTTTGATCTTCTTGCCGTCCGCGTCGAGGCCTTCCCGTCCCGGCGGAGTGAAGTCCGGGTCGTAGGCGAGGGTGGGGTCCACGTGGATGCCGTAGTAGTTCTGGGCGCGGCGTTCGGTGGGCAGGCCGTTGTCGTCCCAGCCCATCGGGTAGAACACGTGCTTGCCCCGCATCCGTTGGTAGCGGGCGACCGCGTCGGTCTGCACGTAGCCGAACACCGATCCCATGTGCAGGCTGCCCGACACCGTGGGTGGGGGCGTGTCGATGCTGAAGACCTGTTCGCGTGTTGCGTCACGGTCGAAGGTGTAGATGCCGGATGCGCTCCAGGCGGCGTCCCACTTCGTTTCGATGCCGTCCAGCGAAGGCTTGTCGGGAACCCGGGAAGATTCGGATCGATCCGCGTTCATGATCGTTTCAGGGTACCGGCGGGCCGGCTCAGACCCCGAACCGGTTCGGCGCCCGGGTGGGACCCGCCGAGGGCCCCGGGGTCGGGCGTGATGGCACGGTGCGCCGCGGTTCAGGCGGTGCGGCGTCGGGCGGTGCGATGCAGCGCCGCGCCGATGACGATCAGGCTCGAGCCCACGGCGATCAGCCCCCACGCTGCGGTGCCGGTGGCGGGCAGGTCGTCGGTGTGGGTCCGGGCGTCGTGGTGGCCGTCGGCGTCCTGGTCCACGCCGGGGGGCGGTGCGCCCGAGCCGGCGTCGACGTCGACGTCGATGGGCGTGGAGGTCGGCCCGCCGTTCGGGTCGCGCGGATGGTCGGGGGTGACCGATGTGGTCGGGCCGACGGGTGAGGTCGGCTCCGGTGCGGTGGTGACCGGCGGGGGGCCCGGGGTGGTCGTCGACGGTGCCGTGGTGTCGGTGGGGGGCACCGTGGTCGTGGAACCGGGCATGGTGGGTGGCGGCAGGGTGGAGGTCGTCGTGGTCGTGGTCGTTTCCTCCGGCGGGGCGAGTTCCTCCGAGGCGTTCTCCAGGGGCTCATGGGTCCGGCACGGTTCGTTGCGCAGCGTCGGGCACTCGGGTAGCGGCGTGGGCACCTCGAGGCCGGGCACCACCGGCAGCATCAGGGTCGAGGGCATCTCGGGGGTGCGGGCGATGGCGACTTCGGCGGTGGTGCCGGCGGGCTGGGTCTCGTCGAAGGCCCAGATCGGCTGGGAGCCGTTGGGCGCGGCGATCACGACGCGGATGCGCGAGCCGGTCCGGTAGGCGTGGCCCTGGTAGTAGAGCGGAATCGCGACCTCGGCGAAGGCCCCCTCCGGCATGGGTTGCACATCTTCGGCCCGGAAGCTGGGGATCGGGTCGGCCGGGGTGCTCGCCCGTTTGAACACGTTGTCGGTTCCGGTGGACAGTTTGCGTTTGGAGGCCCGCAGCCAGCCGTTCTGCACGAAGGACTCCACCCCGTCGGGACGGACCTCTGAGATCGTGACCTGTAGGTCCACATCCGGCGTCGACGAGCGCACCCACAGGGTGGCCGCGCCGGTGCCGAACACGGTGGTGTCCTCGGCCAGGGGTTCGGTCTCATAGGCCACCGCGGTGCCCTCGGGATTGGGCTGCCAGTTCCATTCCCAGTCCGCCGCGGTCGACCACAGGCCACCGCCGCCGGTGCCGGCGTCGAAGTTGGTTCTGGGTATGGCGGTCGGATCCGCGGTGAACACGTCGGCGGCATGGTCGGTGGGCGGGGAGTCGCCCAGAGCGCCGTCGGCGCCCAGATACCAGGTCTTCACCCGGGTGTCGGTGGCGGGCAGCCCGTCGAGGCCGACGGTGTAGCCGGCGTAGGGGTTGCCGGCGAGGTGGACACCGCTGGGGTCGCTGCCCGCACCGTTGTCCATGCGCAACTGCACCCGGGGCAGGTCACGGAACGCTGCCAGGGCCCCCTGATAGGTGGTCTCGTCCTGGATGGGGTCGTGGGGCAGGGTGAAGTTCACCCCGTCGGGCGGTTCCATGGCGGTCTGGTAGATGATCGGCGCGGCCAGCTTCATCAGCGCGTTGTGGGGGCCGGGGGCCTGTTCGGCGACGAACAGGTGCAGAAAGTCGAACAGCTCGTTCAGGGTCTCGGGGGCGAGCGCGTCGATGTGGGTGCCGTTGGTGAAGGTGAACCACTTGTCGGAGCCGGTGAAGTGCCGGGCGAGTTCGGGGCAGTGCCCGCCGGTCTGTTCGTCCTGGAACTGGCAGGCCAGGAACACCGGCGCTTCGATCTTGTGGACGAAGGTGACCGGGTCCAGCGGGTCGGCGACGGCCGGGTCGTAGTGGTCGTTCGCGCGGATCTTGCCGATCAGGTCGACGGCTTCGAGGTGGAGTGCCTGGTTGGCCTCGCACACGGTGTCGCCGTCCTGGATCCGTTCCCAGGCCCACTTCTGGCCGGTGTCGGCGGTGGCGGGCTTGGCGTCGTCGACGCGGCCCTGGGCCCATTCGAAGGCGAAGCCGTTGTTGAGGATTCCGCCGGGGTACAGCGTGGTGGGGGTGGCGTCGATCACCGACAGCGGTGAGATGGCGGCCAGGCTGGGCGGGTTGAGTTGGGCGGCGAAGAGTTGGCTGATGCCGCCGTAGGACAGCCCGAACATGCCGACCTGGTTGTGCAGCACCCAGGGTTGGTTGGCGATGGTTTCGATCACGTCGTAGGCGTCCAGGTTCTGGAGCATCTCGAAGTAGTCGAAGGCGCCGCCGGAGCATCCGGTGCCACGCATGTTGACGTCGACCACGGCGAAGCCCATGGCGTTGGCGAGCACGGCCAGGCCGCTCTGGGGGCCGTCGGGGTCGGCGTAGCCGTAGCCGGAGTATTCGATGAGGGTGGGGTGGGGGCCGTCGCCACCCAGCAGCGGGGGCCGCACCGCGATGGCGAGCTGGGTGCCGTCGCGGGTGGTCAGGTACTGGTAGCCCGACGGAGCGATGGTCTGGTCGTGGATCTCGGGGTTCCAGGGTTCCGGGGTGGTGTCGTGGACGGTGATCGGCGCGGACGTCGCACCGCTGGTGAGGTTCTCCACCACGTAGCCCTCCGCGGGGTCCACGCCGCGGAACAGCGCGGCGCCCAGGTCGTTGACCATGGTGGTGGCGACCACGTCGCCGTCGGCGTCGCGCAGTTCCAGCTCGTCCCCGGCGGTCAGGCCGGTGGCGTAGATCTGTTCGACGCTTCCCTTGGCGTCGAGGGTGCCCGGGTCGGCGTCGGCGTCCGCGGTGGTCGCGAGGGGCACGCAGCACCCGGCGAGGAGGGCGGCGACGAGCAGAAGGGGGCGGATCCGGGACGTGGACACCGCAGCAGGCTGTCATCTTCGGACCGTGGGGACAACCCGGGAGCTCGGACGCCGATCGGGCGGTGGTAGACATCGAGGGTCCAGCAGACGGGCGGTGTGCCCGACCGGAGATGCACGTTGTTCGCCTTTTTCTACGTGTTGTTCGCGGCGCTGTTCATCACGGCGGTGATCGGTCATGCGATGGGCGACAAGAAGGGCCGGGGGCTGCTCGGGTTCGTCCTGGGTTTTCTGCTCGGTCCGATCGGGTTGGTGATCATCTTCAAGATGCAGCGGCGTGTCGAGTGGGACGGCATGCCGGTGATCCCGCGGGACACGACCGGGATGAACCTGCGCAAGCTGCTGTCCCGCCAGCCGATGATCTCCCCGGACCAGGTGCCCCCCGGGTTCGTGCCGTGCCCGTCGTGCCAGCGCCTGATGGTCGACCGGGAGGTGGTGTGCCCCCGGTGTGGCACCCGGGTGCGGGACGGCATGGTCGAGGTGCCCGAGGCGTCCTCGGGCGGGTCGTCCACGTATTCGCCGATCGAACCGGAACCGTGGTGGTTTCAGGATGAGCCCGATGGGCCGCCTCCGCCGGGCAGTCCCGGTGGTTCACCGTTCTGAGCGGTGGTTCAGCCGTCGAGGGGGGTCACGCGCCTGAGCAGTTCGGCGTAGGCGCCGTTGATCTGGACCATGCGCAGCTCGGCGCGGTGCCGTTCGGCGTCCGAGGCGGTCATGAATCGGTCCGGGTGGTACTTCTTGGCGAGTTTGCGGTGGGCCTTTTTGACCTGGTCGAGGGTCGCGCCGGGGTAGAGGCCGAGCACTTCGTAGGGGTCGGTGAGGGCGTGGCCCGCGGGCGCGGCGACCTGGCGGTCGGCGAAGAGCGACTCGGTGGTGAACTCGGAGAAGAACTCTGATTGGGCCCGACGGTCCTGGGTGGATTTGGGCGCGAAGGTCTTCTCGTCGTACCACCAGGGCGTGGTCGACTCAGGCTTGGTCTTGAAGTTGGTGCGCGCGTCCCGGCGCCCCCGACGTCGGCCCATGGGGCGAGTCTAGGCGTCAGCCGGCGAAGGCGGGGGTGGCTTCGATGGCTTCTGCTCGGGGTGCTGGGGCACCGTCGGTGCCGGGAGCCTCCGAGGGCTGCGGGTCCCCGGCGGTGGGGTCGACGGTCGATGGTGGTGGCGTTGAGGAGCCGGGCTGCCCCGGGTCGACCGGTGGTGTGGTGGTCACCGGTGCGGTGGTGGTCGACGCGGTGCGGTCGACGCAGTGGGCCCGGACCAGGATCAACGACTGGGCCGGCAGGTGCACGGTGGCGGTGCCCGTCTCGGAGATCGGCATCGGTCGGTGCTGGTCCAGGGTGGTCGATTCGGTGTCGAGCGCGGCGATCGTGGCCGAACAGGACTGGGGGTGGTCGGCGGCCAGGTCGAGTTGCACGGTGCGGTCGGATCCGCCGCTGGCGAGGAAGTTCACCACCAGGATCTGCAGACAGCCCTCGGCGTTGCGGACGGTCAGGCTTCCCAGTGGTCTGCGCTTCGGTTGTCCCCTTGGTCGGTGGGCCGCATCGAGGGGCCCGGCGGTGCGTCGAGGCTCTAGGCGCGCCTTTGGCGTGGGCGGGGACGGCTCGGGGGCCGACGGTCTCGGTCAGTCGAGCGCCTCGGACAGCTCCAGCCAACGGTCCTCCAGGTCGGCGATCTCGGCTTCGACGCCGTGCAGTTCTTCGGCGAGGGCCCGCATGCCTTCGTAGTCGTCGTGGTCCTGGTCGGCCATGCGCTGGTGCAGCCGGTGGACCTGGCCGGTGAGCTTGTCGAGGCGCCGTTCGAGCGAGGCGATCTTCTTGGTGGTGCGGTGGCGGTGCGCGCCCGCGGGCGCGGGCCGGTCCGTGGCCGGCCCGGCGGGTGCGGTGGGGTGGCCGGGCGCGGTGGGGGCCGGCTGGGTCCGGCGGAGTTGCAGGTACTCGTCGATGCCGCCGGGCAGGTGGCGCAGGCGCCCGTCGAGGAGCGCGTACTGCTGGTCGGTGACCCGTTCGACCAGGTAGCGGTCGTGGGAGACCACGATGAGGGTGCCGGGCCACGAGTCGAGCAGGTCTTCCATGGCGGTGAGCATCTCGGCGTCGACGTCGTTGGTGGGTTCGTCTAGGGCGATGACGTTGGGTTCGTCCAGCAGCAGAAGCAGCAGTTGCAGGCGCCGCTTCTGGCCACCGGAGAGTTCTTTGACCGGGGTGGACAGGTGAGCTCGGGCGAAGCCGAGGCGTTCCAGCAGTTGGGCCGGGGTCAGGTCGCGTCCGTCGACCGGGAAGGTCGCCTTGGTGCCTGCCAGCACGTCGCGCACCCGGTCACCGGCGATGGCGTCGAGTTGGGCGAATCGTTGGTCGAGGAGCCCGAAGCGCACGGTTTGGCCGCGCCTGACCCGTCCCGAGGTCGGTTCCAGGGTGCCGGCGATGAGGTTCAGCAGCGTGGACTTGCCGCTGCCGTTGGGCCCCAGGATGCCGGTGCGTTCACCGGGGGCGATGCGCCACGTGATGTTGCGCAGCACTTCGTGGTCGCCGTAGCGCAGCGAGACGCCTTCGAGGTCGATGACGTCTTTGCCCAGGCGGGCCACAGCGAGGCGTTGCAGCTCCACGGGGTTGCGCAGCGGGGGCACGTCGGCGATGAGCTGGTTGGCGGCGTCGATGCGGAACTTGGGTTTGGAGGTGCGGGCTGGGGCGCCGCGGCGGAGCCAGGCCAGTTCCTTGCGCAGCAGGTTCTGGCGTTTGGCTTCGGCGGCGGCGGCGAGCCGGTCGCGTTCGACCCGTTGGAGCACATAGGCGGCGTAGCCGCCCTCGTAGCGGTCGACGGTCTGGTTGTGGACTTCCCAGGTGTGGGTGCAGACCTCGTCGAGGAACCAGCGGTCGTGGGTGATGATCAGCAGGGCGCCGGCGTTGGTGGCCCAGCGGCGTTGCAGGTGGTGGGCCAGCCAGGCGATGCCTTCGGTGTCGAGGTGGTTGGTGGGTTCGTCCAGGGCGATGACGTCCCATTCGCCGCTCAACAGGGCGGCCAGGGCGACCCGGCGGCGTTGGCCGCCGCTGAGCGAGGCGACGGGCGCATCCCAGGCCAGGTCGGCGACCAGGCCGCCGATCACCTCGCGCACCTTGGGGTCACCGGCCCATTCGTGTTCGGCCAGTTCGCCGACGATGGCCTGGCCCACGGTGGCGGTCTCGTCGAGGTCGTCGTCCTGGGTGAGCACGCCGAAGCGCACCCCACCGCGGCGGACGACCCGGCCGGCCTGGGGTTCGATCGTTCCGGCGAGCAGCCCGACCAGGGAGGACTTGCCGTCGCCGTTGCGCCCGACGATGCCGATGCGGTCACCGGCCTCCACGCCGACGGTGACCGAGTCGAAGACGACCCGCATCGGGTACTCCAGGTGCAGCACTTCGCCCACCACCAACGGCACCGCCATCAGCGCTCCCCGGTCATCGAGGGTTCGTGGTCATGGCTGAGATCACGGGTCGTGCGCCTCCGGGTCGAGATCGTCTGCGCACCGCGCCCTATCCGAGTTGACGCGCGTGCGGTGCCGTGCACGCCGAAAGCTGGGTGGCCGCGCGCTCGTCGAGCACGATCCGGAGCGGAGTGTCGCACCCCTGGACTATGACTGGTCAGCGGAGAGCCGGCCAACGGGGCCGGCCTGGAAATAGGGAGGAACCCACAAATGAACCTGTCCTATGACGACCTCTTGGCGGCCGTTGCCGGTGATGGGGTCGGCGTCCGCGCCAAGCTGGCGCTTTCACCACTCGACGGTCCCGGCGGAAAGGTGTTCCCGCCGACCTACGGGGTCGACGACCGGGCCGAGACCAAGTACGCGATCGAACAGCGGAAGGTGTTCGACAACGACGGCGTCGACCGGACGGTCGAGTCGGTGGTCCTGTCCTCGGTTGCGGACCTGGCGAACCGGCAGGAGCTCGCGCTGCTCGATGCGTTCCGCTCCGGTGAACTGCAGATCCCGGTGGTCTCGACTGACTTCTCGGACATCGAGGGCGTCGAAGGCCTGGACCGCATCAGCTCACTTGAAGCACCACACCGTGTCTTCGACTCCCTCCTGCGGGACTCGCTGCTCGGTGACCGCCTGTTCCGCATGAGTGACCCGGGGCGCGCCATCACCGAGGCGTCGGTGTCCAATGCCGCCGCGCTGTTTCACCACGCTCCGACGACCCTGTTGTTCGGCGGCTGGGACTCCACGGGCCCCAAAGGCGGGCGCGGTGCCAAGTACGAACGCGCGATCACATCTGAGATCGTGGCCATCGACATCGCGCGCGGGGTCAAGACCAGCTCTCGAATCGACCCGGCCGGGATCGAACTCAAGGCGGGAACGCTCTATGAGGCGGCCGTCGAAGACGACAACACCGAGCTGGCCTGGACTCTGGACCCCGAAGAAGCGGTCGGAGGCGCCAAGAAGCCGACGCCCGTCAAGGGAGGGGGCGAAGGGGCTGCTGGCCGACCGTCCCAGGTCAACCACGGAAACATCACCCCCTCGATCGATGAGCGTTCCGGAGGCATCACCGCTGCACGCATCGAGCTGTCGGTGGTGCTCAGCTTCATCCAGCTCCGACGGCTCCGGTTCCCGGTGGACCACACCGGTAGCCCACTGGAATCATCGAAGCGGCGCGGTGCCGAAGCCGCGGCTCGTGCAGCAATCGCCGCGTTGGGGCTCGCCGCAGCGACGCTGAGCTACGAAGAGGGATTCGACCTCCGCAGTCGTTGCGTGCTCACCGCGCTGGACGACCTCGAGTTCGAGCTCATTCGCCGCGGTTCGGCTGAGAACACTCGGTTCACCCTCGATCGCGACCAGGCCTTGGCCCTCGTGGCCGAGGCTTCGGCGAAAGCGGCTGAGTTCGGGCTCACCTGGGCCGACGAAGAGCTGCTTCTGGAACCGGCGGAGCGTCTGGTCGAGTTGGTGCGCCGGAGCCAGGCGGTCGCCGAACGGCACGAGACCGAGGAGGCGTGATGTTCACCGTCACGGTCGAGCTGCTCACCGGACGGTACGTCGCCACGCAGTTCAACGACCGTTCGGAACCCGAGTGGCCGCCGCATCCGGCTCGACTGTTCTCCGCGGCGGTCGCCGCATGGGCCGATCACGGCGACTTCGACGACGCCGAGCGCGCCGCGCTCGAGTGGTGGGAGTGTTTGGAGCCACCTCGGATCCGGTGCAGTCTCGGGCAGTACGAGCTTGCGCAGCGTTCTGCGGTGACCCACTTCGTCCCGGTCAACGATGTGTCGGTCGTCGCGCGGGACACCTCGGGAACCTACGACAAACTGGTCGAGGCCGAACATGCGGTACTGGGTGCCGCGGCCGACGACAAGCACCGTGCAAAGGCCGTCAGGCGGCTGGAGAAGATCCGGACAAAGGCCGACGGCGATTCTCAGAAGGCCACCACGGGTGTCGCGCCGCTCGACCGCGTCGCGATTCTGCCCCAGATGCGCCCGAAGCAGGGGCGCTGGTATCCCACGATCGTCCCCGCGGATCCGACCGTCGACTACCTCTGGCTTGACTCGCGCGATGGGTCGCGGCACGGGATCGAGCAACATTTGGAGGTCCTTTCCGGGTTGCTCGGCCGTATTCCACGCCTGGGACACTCCTCCTCGCCGGTGATGGTCACCGTTGCCCGCTCCGGCGAAGAAAGCGAACAGAAGATTGCACTGGAGCCAGGGAGTGCGGCGCGCACCCTCGGTCTGCGGGTGACCAGCCCAGGGCAATTGGCGGAGTTGCGCCGGACCTTCGAGGCGAGCCAGCGGGCCACCGAGCCTCGCACCATGCCAGCGCGTCTCGTGCCGTACCGGCGCCCGGAGCACTCGGTCGACCACCCCAGATCGATGATCGGCGAGCGCTGGGTGGTTTTGGAACCTGATCGGACGTCTCGCCTCATGGTTCGGGACATTCCCGCCGTTGCCAAGACGCTTCGTCGGGCCCTGATGAGCATTGCGGGCGACCAGGGGGCCGAGATTCCCGAGTTCCTCTCGGGCCACCGTCCCCGAGGTGCGGGCGAAACGGGCCCGACCGAGCCGTCGACCGCTCCGCACCTCATGGTGCTCGGCCTGCCCTTTGCTGCGCATCGCCATGCGACTGGGGAGGTCATGGGCATCGCTTTGGCACTTCCGCCATCGGGAGATGAGGCCGATGCCGCGAACTGGCAGGTGTTGACAGAGACCGTCCGTCAGTTCGTGGACGACCGGGGCGGCCGCTTGTCGTTCGACGGGACGCGCCGCCCAATCCGGTTTGTCTTCACCAAGGCTGCCGAGTTGCCGTACTCGGCGGACCTGAGCCGGTGGACCGGTCCGGCGACCACCTGGACGACGGTGACCCCGGTGGCCCTCGATCGGAATCCAGGCAGGTTGGGTCACGCCGACGGTGCCAAGCGTGATGCCGCCGCGTCGAATGCCGAACGGATCATCGCGACAGCTTGTGAGCGGATCGGGCTCCCGCGCCCGGCTGGCGTGACGATCAGCCTCGATCCGTTCATCCGCGGGACGCGCCCGGTTCACGCGTTCCCGCCAGCTCGGACCGGGCGGCTCACACGTGTCCAGGTGCACGCGCGAATCCGCTTCGACCAGCCCGTTCGGGGCCCTGTCGCATTGGGCGCTGGGCGGTTTCACGGCCTGGGGTTGTTCGCACCGCTGAATCCGGTGCGTGAGCGTGCGTTGGGAGGAACACCATGAATCCGTTGACCACCGCCGACTTCACGGCGTTCTTTCAAGAGGTGTGGAGCGGGCTCGAACCGTTCCCCTGGCAGCAGGAACTCCTCGAATTCGTGGTCACGAACAAGCGCTGGCCAGACCTGGTGGACATTCCCACAGGTCTGGGCAAGACGGCATCGATCGACATCGCCTTGTTCGCGCTGGCCATCGAAGCGACGGCAGAGCCAGATCGAAGACGGTGGGTGTTCCCTCATCGGATCGTGATGGTGGTCGATCGACGTGTGATCGTCGACCAG
This sequence comes from uncultured Iamiaceae bacterium, assembly GCA_964449375.1. Lineage (GTDB taxonomy): Bacteria > Actinomycetota > Acidimicrobiia > Acidimicrobiales > Iamiaceae > JAFDWI01. The sequence goes on from CAYVAS010000039.1 coordinate 16,200, forward strand.
GCTTTCGAGCGGGCGCGCGAACTGCGAAAGCAAGTCCTCGACGCGGCGCCAGGGTCGGTGTGTGCCAGGGTGGGTCAAGCGCTTCGAACGCGCGCCGATGTGGTTGCCGACGACGTCCACGGTTCGGGGCCGTTGCTCGCGTCGGTGTTGCGCGGCGGCATCGTGCGGGACGAATCCTGGGCGCGCCGCCCGGAGGTTCCTGCGGTCATCGCGAGCACGGTCGATCAGGTCGGGTCCCGTCTGTTGTTCCGCGGGTACGGCCTTTCCACTTCTGCCCGGCCGATCCATGCCGGGCTCTTGGCCCACGACACGCTCTATCTCCTCGACGAGGTTCATCTGGCGCGCCCGTTCACCGAAACGCTCGATGCTGTGGCGGGTCTGACGAGAAGCGGCGAGTCCGCTGCAGTACCTCGCCGTCTTGCTGTTGTCCAACTTTCGGCAACACCAGCAACCGAGGTCGCCCAGCGATTCCCGACGCGGCCGCTTGCACGGCCGACGGTCGAGCCCTTCGATCTCGACGCGACCACCGCCGCGGGAATCATGGCGCGGCGGATCGGCAACTCCAAGCCTGCCGACCTGGTCGCCGTCAAGGTTCCGGTGGATCCGGGCAAGGCAAATCTCGCGTTTGCCAAAGCGGTCGTGAAGGAGATCAACCAGCGCGCGCCAGGGTGTAGCCGCCTGGCGGTGATGGTCAACCGGGTGGATACCGCCCGTCGGGTCGCGCATCTGCTGGAGACGCAGGCCAGCAAAGACGGCAGCTACGAAGTCGTTCTCCTGACCGGCAGGATGCGCCCAGTCGACCGCGACCGGATGCTCGATCGCATCGGGGATCGTCTGGATCCCGGACCACGTGAGAGTGCAGAAGCGCCGCTGGTCGTCGTGGCGACCCAATCGCTCGAGGCGGGTGCCGACTTCGACTTCGACGTGCTCGTCACCGAGTGCGCGAGCCTCGATGCCCTCAGGCAGCGCTTCGGGCGCGTCGACCGCGATGGTCAACGCTGGGCGACGGGCCAGGTGACGCGAAGCGCCGTGCTGTGTCGGTCCACCGACGTCGCAGGCAAGGCCCCCGATCCCGTTTACGGGTCGGCGCTCACCGCGACCTGGGCCTGGCTGCAGTCCCAGAACGAGGTGGACTTCGGATTCGGTGCGATGGCGAATCCCGAAGGCGACGACCTGGACGCCCTGTTGCCGCCTCCGGATCGGGCGCCGCTGCTTGGTCGATCACACCTTGACCGTTGGTGCCAGACGTCCGAACGCGAGGTCTCTGCCGAGCCGGACGTCGCGCAATGGCTGCACGGAGTCGACGCGACGAACGAGCTCGCTGACGTCCAAGTGGTCTGGCGAGGCGGGCTGGATCCCTCGCTGTTTCGGTGGTACGACACGGCGGCGGGTTCTGTCGTGCCGGACGTGGGCAGTCTTGCCGCCCACATCGCCGAGGCGTTGGAACCGGTTCCGCCCTTGGCTCAGGAGGCCCTGGCGGTTCCGATTCGTGAGGTTCGTCGATGGCTGCGCGCCGACGACACCGATCCGTTGCTTGCTGACGCGCCCGCTTCCGGTGAGACCGACGATCGACCCTGGTGGTGGGACCGCACCGAACGCCTGGTCGCACGTTGGACCGGGGACACTGCCGAACTGATCCCCCCTGAACAGATCCGACCCGGGGACACCATTGTTGTACCCGCAGAGGCCGGCGGCATCGAGAACGGCAATTGGAACCCGGCGGCATCAGCACCGGTGAGTGACGAAAGCTTCCGGCTCGCCCGGGAGGTTCGGGGAATCGCCGCAGTCCTTCTCACGGAGGCCACCTGTGAGCAACACGAAGTGGCCTGGCCCGATCCAGAGGCACTGGAGCTGGTTCCGGGGCAAGAACGCCGCAACCGAATTGGCGCGCTTCTTGGCGAAGCTCCGGCCTGGCGCGATCTCGGCGCACTCCAGAGCCGGTTGCACATGCAGCCGGTTCCTACGCGCATCGAACCCGACGGCCGTGTTCATGCCGACTATCTGGTGTACGCCCGGATCGACGATCGCTCCCAACCTGATGACTTGGCGACCGACGCGACCGACGATGCCCTGTCCCTCATTGGGCGGGCCGCACGGCTCGACCGGCATCTCGCAGGTGTGGGACATCATGCCGAGCGGTTTGCCAAGGCTCTCGGTTGGGACGAACCGCTGATTCGCTCGCTGAAGCTCGCCGGCGAGCTCCACGACGCGGGAAAGGCCGACCGCCGCTTTCAGTTCGTCCTTACCGGGGGCGCCCCGGGGGAGACCCTGCTTGCCAAGTCCGCCGAGCGGCCCGGGGACCGTCAGAGCCGACGAGTCACGACACGCATGGCGGGGTATCCAGCCGGGATGCGCCACGAGCTTCTGTCATTGGCGCTGGTCGATGAGCTCGGTGACGTCGAGGGCGTTGACTTCGACCTTGTGAAGCATCTGGTCGCGACTCATCATGGTTGGGGTCGTTATCGGTTTCGCCCGGTCATCGACGCCCATCCGGAAAAGGCGCACATTGAGGTGACGGCTTCGTCGGTCGGAGCCGTGGCGCTGACAGCAACGACAGATCACGGCCTCGGAGCGATCGGAAGCGGTCACGACGAGCGGTTCTGGTCGCTGAATCGTCGGTACGGCTGGTGGACACTTGCGCATCTCGAGGCGGTGCTGCGCCTGGCCGATCATCATCGGAGTCACCTCGAACAACTCGGGCTCGTCGAACCCGAGGCGTACATGGAGGAAGGGGAATCGTGACACTCGAACTGCCGGGACTGCGGGGAACCAACCCGCTGGGCTTCTTCGCCGCGCTTGGCGCCATCGATGTTGCAACGCGTCGACGGGACATGGGGACCGAACCACCTCGATTGTGGTGGACCGATGGAATCGAGCCCGAGGCGCGGATGGAAGGGCTCGAAAGTATCGATGACCTCGTCGACCGGATCGACGGCGACCGTGCTGACTGGATCGGTTCACCGGTTCTGGAGCCCGTCATCGACGGAGTGCTGCAGGACGATGTCAAGCTCTCCACTGCGCGGCGCCAGCGCCCGGGCTCAGGAGACGACAGAAGCGACTTGCGCGTGTGGATGGAAGAGGTCTACGCCCGCGGTGGCGAGGCCGATGTTGCTCTGTTGCATGCACTTGTTGCTGAGGGAGCGACGATGGGCACCTCGTCCGTTGCCAAACCGACGCACCTCCACTTCACGGCGGGCCAGCAGAAGTTTCTGCAGATGGCCCGGCAGCTCCGCGACGAGATCTCGACCGATGATCTGCGGGAAGCTCTGGTGGGACCGTGGCGCTTCGACCGACCGCTGCCAGTGTTCGGGTGGGACACCTCGCGCGGTGACCGAATCTATGCTCTCCGTGGGTTCAACCCGTCGGGTGACAAGAAGCTGGGTGTACCGGGCGCTGAATGGTTGGGCTTCTTGGGGCTCAGGTTCTTCCCGGTTGCGACTCAAGTGGTGAGGGGACGAGCTCAGTTGGTCACCGCCGGCTGTTCGCCGTCGTGGAAACGGGGGTCTTTCACCTGGCCGCTTTGGGGTCACGGTGATCGGTTATCGAGGCTGGGCCTGACTGCGGAATCGATTCAGGCGATCGTCGCGGACGCTGCGATTCCGTATATGCGTCGGAGCCAACGCGAGGTGCTCGGGATCACCCGAGTGCTCGAGGCGCCGATCACGCGTACCGACCAGGGAGGGTACGGGAGTTTCGGGCCGGCTGCCGACGTCGTCAGCAGTGACGACCTCGTCAGCGCAATGGTGCTGTGACCCGCACGGCCGACGAGAGCGCCGAGTCGGGGGCTGCATCAGCGCCTGACGCCGGATCAGTCCCCGACTTGATACCGGCGCGGATGGTCAATGAGTTCGTCTATTGTGAGCGTCTCTTCTTTCTTGAGTGGGTCCAAGCCCGCTTCGCGGACAATCTCGATACTGAGGAAGGCTCTTACGTCCACCGGGTTGTAGACGATGAAGCTGGCCACGTCCCTGCACCAGAGCGATCCGAGGATCTGAAGATCGCTCGCTCGGTACGACTTTCGTCGGACCGCCTGGGTCTCGTGGCGGTCATCGATCTTCTCGAACCTGATGCAAATGGCTTCGTTGTTCCGGTGGACTACAAGAAGGGAGCGCCAGCAGATAACGAGCATCGTGCTTATGCTCCCGAACGGATCCAGGTCGCGGTTCAGGCTCTGCTATTGCGCGAGAACGGTTACCAATGCGATCGAGGCGTTCTGTATTTCGCGTCGACAAAGACACGAGTCAACGTCGACCTCGATGATGAACTCGTCGAGGAGACGTTGCAGACGCTCGAGCGGCTCCGAAGGGTGGCGGCGCGCGGGGAGCCGCCGCCACCACTGGTCGACAGTCCGAAATGTCCTCGGTGTTCGCTCGTGGGCCTGTGCCTACCCGATGAGACCAACGCGTTGGCGGGTCGATTGAAGCGGAAGCCACGGCGGCTCATGCCCAGCGGAAGTGACGCGATGCCGCTGCATGTGACAGAGCCAGGGACCTACCTGGGCAAAGATCAGGGATTGGTGACGGTGTCCGTCAAGGGCAAGCGAGCCCATGACATCCGACTGATCGACGTCTCGCAACTCTGCGTCTACGGCAATGTGCAGATCAGTTCGCAACTCATCCGAGAGCTGCTCGATCGTGACGTACCGATCGCCCATTTCACTGGTGGTGGTTGGTTCGAGGGGATAACTCATGGCATGCCGTCGAAGCATGTCGATCTTCGGATCCGTCAGGCTGCGTTGGTAGCTCAGGGCGGCCTGGCCTTGGCTCGTGCGCTGATCGTCGGGAAGATTTCGAACAGTCGGGTACTTCTGCGCAGGAACGCAAAGGAGGATGTGTCTGAGACCGTCGGCCGCCTCGGAAAAGCCGTGAGCGAGGCGGAACGGGCAGGGTCAGTCGAGTCATTGCGGGGTGTAGAGGGAGCGGCTGCTCGAAGCTATTTCGCAGAGTTCGAGAAGATGATCGCGAACAAGGCCCGCTTCTCCGACCAGCCCTTTTCATTCGATGGTCGCAACAGAAGGCCCCCGACGGACCCAATCAACTCGATGCTCTCATTCGGCTACGCATTGCTTACCAAGGACCTAACCGTGACCACGCTGTTGGTTGGATTTGATCCGTACATGGGATTTTTCCACAGGCCCCGCTTCGGCAGGCCTGCCCTGGCGCTCGATCTGGCCGAAGAATTCCGTCCGCTGATTGTCGACTCGGTGGTCGTCTCGGCTGTGAACAATGGGGAGATCCGAGGAAATCATTTTGAAAGTCGAGGGCCGGGGATCACACTCACCCGCGACGGCCGACGCGCCTTTCTTCGCGCGTATGAGCGGAGGATGGCTACCGAGGTGACCCACCCGATCTTTGGATACAAGATCACCTATCGGCGAGTACTCGAGGTGCAGGCACGGCTCTTGGGGGCCTCGATCATGGGTGAGGTGCCTGAGTATCGACCGTTTCGGACTCGTTGATGTCGCGTAGGCGCTATCTCGTCCTTTACGACATTCGCGATGACCGTCGACTGCGAAAGGTGTTCAACACGATGCGAAGCTTCGGATCGAGGTTTCAGTACTCGGTGTTCCTGTGCGACCTCAACAAGTCGGAACTCTTGGCTCTGCGCTGGGAACTGAAGGATCGGATGAACGAGGCCGAGGACTCGATTGCGATCGTCGACCTGGGCACGCCGAAGTCTTCCGAGCTGGATGGGACGTTCGAGTTCCTAGGCACGCGGCGAGAGTTTCCGCCTGCTGAGCCTACGATCTTGTGACTGCGAGAGGCGAGGTGCGTGGTCACGGCCTGGGCGCTGCTCGTCCGCAGGTCAAGTTGCTTTTTCTGATCCTTGACAATCAAAGAGAGAGGGAGTGGTCGGGGAAACCGCCCGACCGCTCGCCCGCTGCTCGGAATCCCCAGTTCAGCGCCGCTCTATAGCAGGAGCGGTCTCCGAACCCATCAGGGTTCGGCCACATTGCGGG
>CAYVAS010000039.1:22258-24502 GCA_964449375.1 uncultured Iamiaceae bacterium
CCGCTCTATAGCAGGAGCGGTCTCCGAACCCATCAGGGTTCGGCCACATTGCGGGCCTCGCGGTAGTGGCGGGCGCGGACACTCGACCAGGTGTCTCCGAACCCATCAGGGTTCGGCCACATTGCGGGTAACGGCTCGCCCCCTCGATCAGCCCGGCGCGGTCCGAGTCTCCGAACCCATCAGGGTTCGGCCACATTGCGGGTCGATGTCCACCCCGGACGGCGACGCGAACGCCCGGCGTCTCCGAACCCATCAGGGTTCGGCCACATTGCGGGACCTCGACGCGCCGAAACGCGACCGGGGTCCGATTGTCGTCTCCGAACCCATCAGGGTTCGGCCACATTGCGGGCTTCGTGCCCCCCCGACTTGCTCGCGGGGGGGGGGGCGGTCTCCGAACCCATCAGGGTTCGGCCACATTGCGGGGATGCGCGATTCGGCGTTGTCGGGGACATCGGAGCGGTCTCCGAACCCATCAGGGTTCGGCCACATTGCGGGGGTGCGGACCCGGAGGTCCTCGAGGGCAGCGGTGAGTGGTCTCCGAACCCATCAGGGTTCGGCCACATTGCGGGGCGGAACCCGCCGTCCATTGAGGTGACCGAGGAGATGTCTCCGAACCCATCAGGGTTCGGCCACATTGCGGGGAGCGCGGCGATGCGCCCGGCGAGCCAAGCGTCGGTGGTCTCCGAACCCATCAGGGTTCGGCCACATTGCGGGGACCTTGAGGCGTTCACCGTGGGCGACGTGGGAGGGGGGTCTCCGAACCCATCAGGGTTCGGCCACATTGCGGGGGTGTATTTCCAGTCGTCCCAGACACTGCCGAGGAGGGTCTCCGAACCCATCAGGGTTCGGCCACATTGCGGGACGCCGAACGCGTTCGCCAAAATGCCCAGTGCGGGCACGTCTCCGAACCCATCAGGGTTCGGCCACATTGCGGGCCGGCGGTGCGCTGCCACAGGTCGAGGATGTCGAGTGGTCTCCGAACCCATCAGGGTTCGGCCACATTGCGGGATGGCTCCGCCCGCCGGGCACCACACCGCCGGAGTGCAGTCTCCGAACCCATCAGGGTTCGGCCACATTGCGGGACGTTGCCGGGGACGGCGCGGGCCGGGGATGAGCGGGACGTCTCCGAACCCATCAGGGTTCGGCCACATTGCGGGCTGACGGTGTCGCAGGGTGACGTGGCTGCGGGTGATGTCTCCGAACCCATCAGGGTTCGGCCACATTGCGGGGATGATTCGTGGTCGCCGGTGAAAGTGCTGTCGTATCGTCTCCGAACCCATCAGGGTTCGGCCACATTGCGGGCTGTCGGATGCTCGCTGACCGTGGCGGCGTGTATCGGGCGTCTCCGAACCCATCAGGGTTCGGCCACATTGCGGGCGTCTGCCCCCGTCGACTTTGGCGGAGCGTCCTCCGGGTCTCCGAACCCATCAGGGTTCGGCCACATTGCGGGAGTGGTGAGACGGGGGTGCCGATGTCGTCGCTGGGGGTGTCTCCGAACCCATCAGGGTTCGGCCACATTGCGGGGCGGACGTGATCGCGTCCATCGAGGGCGCGATGGGGTCTCCGAACCCATCAGGGTTCGGCCACATTGCGGGAGGGCGCGGTGGATGACGTGATGGACGCCATCGCTGATGTCTCCGAACCCATCAGGGTTCGGCCACATTGCGGGATCGGTACGGTCCCGGTGACGGTGCCGTGGGAAAACGGGTCTCCGAACCCATCAGGGTTCGGCCACATTGCGGGCGCCCGTGAGCGGCTCGGGTTGTGGGTGGCGCGGGGGGTCTCCGAACCCATCAGGGTTCGGCCACATTGCGGGTCGGAGGAGGTGCAGTGGGCGGACGAGGACTACCAGGTCTCCGAACCCATCAGGGTTCGGCCACATTGCGGGGCCAAGCAGGGCTTGGTCACTGCTGCGAACTGGGCGGTCTCCGAACCCATCAGGGTTCGGCCACATTGCGGGCGGTGAGCATCTGGCGGGCGCGATTCGGGTGGTTGCCGTCTCCGAACCCATCAGGGTTCGGCCACATTGCGGGGGACACTCGGACCCCCCGTCCCCGCTGCTCGCTGACCGTCTCCGAACCCATCAGGGTTCGGCCACATTGCGGGCGCGGCTGGGTGGGTGGACCCCTCCCCGTCGGTCCCGTCTCCGAACCCATCAGGGTTCGGCCACATTGCGGGCCGATCCTCTCCGAGTCGCTGGGCAGCGAGATCACCTCGTCTCCGAACCAATCAGGGGGCGGCCAC
>CAYVAS010000040.1:0-24147 GCA_964449375.1 uncultured Iamiaceae bacterium
GTCTTGGGGATCTCGTCGATGAACACGACGTCGTCGGGCAGCCACCATTTGGCGACCCGTGGGGTGAGGAACTCGATCACCTCGTCCTTGGTGAGCTCCTCGCCCTCGGCGACGACCACACAGGCCAGGGGCCGTTCCTGCCACTTGGGGTGCTTGACCCCGATCACCGCGGCCTCGGCGATCTTGGGATGGGCCATCATCTCGTTCTCCAGCTCCACCGATGAGATCCACTCGCCACCGGACTTGACCACGTCCTTGGTGCGGTCGACGATCCGGATGTAGCCGTCCGCGTCGACGGTGGCGACGTCGCCGGTCTTGAGCCAGCCGTCGGAGGTGAAGGACTCCGCGGAGCGTTCGTCGTTGTAGTAGCTCTTCGCGATCCACGGGCCCTGGGCCTGCAGCTCGCCCCGGGAGGTGCCGTCGTGGGGCACCTCCTCGCCGGTCACCTGGTCGACGATCCGCAGGTTCACACCGATCATCGGCAACCCGATCGTGGTGCCCAGGTCGAACAGTTCGTCCTCGGAGGCATCCGCGAACTTGGACTTGACCACCCCAACCGAACCCACCGGCGAGGTCTCGGTCATGCCCCAGGCCTGGGTGATCGGGATGCCGATCTGTTCCTTGTAGGCCTCCGACAGGGACCGGGGCACCGCCGAGCCGCCACAGGGCACGGCCCGCAGCGCCGAGGTGTCCCGACCTTTCAGCTCGGGCAGCACCCCCATCCAGATGGTGGGCACCCCCGCGGTGATCGAGATCTTCTCCTCGACGATGAGGTCGGCCAGCGCCTTGGGAGCCATCTGGGGACCGGGCAGGATCAGGTCGGCGCCGACGCCCACGGTGGCGTGCGCGATGCCCCAGGCGTTGGCGTGGAACATGGGAACGACCGGCATGATCCGGTCCCGTTCGGTCACGCCGATGCCGTCGGCGACCATCACGGCCATGGCGTGCAGGAACTGGGAGCGGTGGCTGTAGACCACGCCCTTGGGGTTGCCGGTGGTGCCCGAGGTGTAACACATCATCGCGGCGTCGTTCTCGTCGGCGACGTGCCACTCCACCGGTGAGGCGGCGGCGAGGAGTTCCTCGTAGTCGTGGACCTGGATCCGGCCCGCGTCGGTGGGCACGTCGGGGGCGCCGTCGTCCATGACGACCACGTGCTGGACGGTCTCGAAGGTGTCCAGCAACGGCCACAGCAGTTTGGCGAGCGAGGCGTCGACGAAGATGACCTCGTCCGCGGCGTGGTTGACGATGTAGGTGAGCTGTTCGGGGAACAGTCGGATGTTGAGGGTGTGGGTCACCCGGCCGGTGCAGGGCGCGGCGAAGTACAACTCGAGGTGACGCTGGGTGTTCCAGGCGAAGGTGCCCACGCGCGCGTCCGCGGACAGACCCAGGTCGTCGAAGACACCACCGAGCTTGCGGGTGCGGGCGGCCCAGTCCCCGTAGCTGATCCGCTCGCGTCCGGTGGCGGTACCGGTGACGATCTCCTTGTCGGGGAACAACTTCTCGGCGCGATCGAACAGCATGATCTCCGACAGCGGCACATCCTGCATGAGGCCCTTCATCGGACACTCCCCTTGGCAACACCGGCCGTGATCGTCGGCGCCGCTGCGGGACCGGAGCCGCGTGGGGCGCGTCCTGCAGCGTAGAGCACCCACCGCCACCGCGTCACCGGCCCCCGCGCCATCCCCCCGGACCCCGCCCCACCGAAACTTCGGGAGCTTCCCTTGCCCATGACGACACAACCTCCCGACATTCGAGCGGGTGCCCACCCCCCACCGAAACTTCGGGAGCTTCCGTGGCCTATGACGAAGCAACCTCCCGAAGTTGCGCTCCGGGGTGGGGTGGGGCGGGGGGTGGGGTGGTGGTGGGTGGGGGTGGGTCAGGGGTCGTGCGGAAGGCCGAGGACGCGTTCGGCGACGATGTTGCGCTGCACCGCCCAGGTGCCACCACCGATGGTGAGCGCCTGGGAGAACAGATACCCGAAGTGCCAGATGCCCGGCTCCCCGCCCAGTGGGCCGGTGCCCTCGCCACCGTCGAGCATTCCGGCCGCGCCCGAGGCGTCCTTTGCCAGGGTCATGATGTCCTGGCCGTGTTCGTCGGCGGCAATCTTGCGGATCGACGCCTCCGGGCCCGGTTCGGCCCCCTTGATCCGGGCGGTCAGGGTCCGCAACCGGATCAGACGCAGGATCTCTGCATCGATGTAGATGGCAGCCAGGCGCTGGCGCAGCACCGGGTCGCGGGTCGACCCGGCGGCACGCACGGCGTCGAGCAGATCCGCCGCGGTGGGGCCCATCCCCCACAACGCCCCCGGTTCCGACAGCGACACGCGCTCGTTGCCCAGCGTGACCTTGGCCAGGGCCCAGCCCTTGTTGACCTCACCCACCCGGTTGGCGTCGGGGATGCGGGCGTCGGTGAAGAACACCTGGTTGAAGTTGTGGGCGCCGGTCATCTCCACGATCGGGGTCATCTCGATGCCGGGGGTGGACATGTCGACCACGAAGTAGGTGATGCCGGCGTGCTTGTCGGCGTCCGGGTCGGTGCGGGCGATCAGGATCCCCCACTTGGAGAGGTGCCCCAACGACGTCCAGATCTTGGTCCCGTTCACCACCCACTCGTCCCCGTCACGCACGGCCCGGGTGGTGAGGCTGGCCAGGTCCGAACCCGCGTCGGGTTCGCTGAAGAGCTGGCACCAGATCTCCTCGCCCGACAGCATCCCGGGAAGCCAGCGCTCCTGCTGTTCGGGCGTTCCCGCGTGCAGCAGGGTGGGGCCGGCCCACCCGATGCCGATGGGGTTGTTGGGGCGGCGGATCCCCGCCCGGGACAGCTCGTCGTCGATGATCAGTTGGGTGATCGGATCGGCGTCGAGACCGTAGGGCTCGGGCCAGTGGGGCGCCACGTAGCCGGCAGCGGCCAGGTCCGCCCCGGTCGCGTCGGGGTGGTCGGCCACCCAGGCGCGCACCTCGGCGCGGCGGGGATCGTCGTCGGCGGGAAGTTCGAAGTCCATCGGAACCGGACGGTAGCGTGCCGGTCGAATGTCCGTCGGGTCCGCCTCCAGCCCGACCCTGTCCGGTCGGTCGCCCACCGGTACGACCGGGCCGCACGCGCCTCGTCTGCCCGGGGAGCGTCGGTGAGCCAGGGTCCGGGTCTGCGCCTGGTGGCGGTCGCAGCGACCGGGCCGGGCACCGTGAAGGTCGACGGTGAACGGGTGGCCTCGATCACCGATGCGTTGCAGCGCGCGGTGCCCGGCTCGGTGATCGACGTGGGCCGGGGTCGCTACGACGCCGCGACCGAGACCTTCCCCCTGCGGGTGCCCGACGGGGTGACCCTGCGCGGGCCGGTCCCTCCCGACGTGCCCCGGGAGGCGCGCAAGCACCTGCCCACCCCCGCGCCGGCCGAGGTGGTCGCCGAAGGTCCGGCGGTATTGGTCGAGGGTTCCAAGGTGCGCATCGAGCACCTGACGATCCGCACGACCACCCCGGACACCTCGCCCGCGTTGTGGGCCGGTGGTCCCGTCGGATCGGAGACCGCGGCACCGCAGCGGGACGGCCGGGCGACGCCCCGGGACGGGATCGTGGTCGACTCGTGTGTCGTCGACGGCGGGGTCGACCTGGGGTCGGTCCGCGACGTGGCGCTGCGGTGGACCACGATCCGTCGGGGACCCCTTCGAGCCGACCGGGTCGTGGACTTCCAGGTCACCGGCGGTGCCGTGGAAGCCCCGGGCGGCGACGACCCGGCGGTGGCGGCGCGCGCCTGCACCGGTGTGCGCCTGGAGGCGATGGTGATCCAGGACGCAGCCGTGGGCGTCGACCTCGAGGACGCCGACGGGGCGTTGGTGGCCGGGTGCGCGGTTCTGGCTGACGCCGTGGCGGTTCGCGCCCTGGACTGCACCGGGATCCAGGTCTCCGGCAATCGGTTGCGCGCGGAACGGGCGGTGGTGCTGGAGCGGTGTGGCGACGGGTCGATCGCGGCCAACGGGGTGGAACGCGCCACCACCGCATTCGTGGTGCAGGGCTGCACCGGCATCGAGATCGGCTTCAACCATCTGGGCGAGGTCGGCATCGCCGAGGTGAACGACGACGTCTGAGCCGGCCCCCCACCACGCCTACAATCGGCCGGCATCCCTGATCGCAGGGCCGAGCTTCAGTACCACAAGGGGACCCCATGAACGGTTGGAACTTCGCAGACGTCTGGGAGACGGTGGCCGCGCGCATCCCGGATGCCCAGGCGCAGGTCCAGGGCGATCGGCGCATCTCCTGGGGGGAGTTCGACCGGCGCGCCGACGGGCTCGCCCGGTTCCTGCTCGACTCGGGGGTCGTCGAACAGGACAAGGTCGCCCAGTACCTCTACAACGCGCCCGAGTACCTGGAATCGGTGTACGCCGCGTTCAAGGCGGGTCTGGTGCCGATCAACACCAACTACCGCTACACCGATGCCGAGCTGGTCTACCTGTGGGACAACGCGGACGCGGTGGCGGTGGTGTTCCACGGGGTCTTCACGGACACCATCGAGCGCATCCGCGACCAGGTGCCCCGGGTGACGACCTGGCTGTGGGTGGACGACGGCTCGGGCGCCTGCCCGGAGTGGGCGACCCCCTATGAGACCGCGGCGGCCACGGACCCGGGCGTCCGGCCCGTGACCGGACCCTGGGGTCGCAGCGGCGACCACCTGTCGATGATCTACACCGGTGGGACCACCGGCATGCCCAAGGGGGTCATGTGGCGCCAGCACGACCTGTTCTCCAATCTCGTGGGCAACCTGGTGCCCGAGGTGCGCGACGGCGTGGACCTCGACCTCATGGCGGACCGGGTCGTGGGGCCCGGACCGGTGGGATTGCCGGCGTGTCCGCTCATGCACGGCACCGGTCAGTACACCCAGCTCATCATCCTGTGCCTCGGCGGGTCGGTGGTGACCCTGGAGAACCGCAAGTTCGACGTGGTGGAGTTGCTCGACACGATCGAGCGTGAGGGCGTCCAGCAGCTCGCGCTGGTCGGCGACACCTTCACCAAGCCGATCCTGGCCGCGCTGGACGCGGAGCCGGACCGTTGGGACCTGTCCAGTCTGTTCCTGGTCGCATCGTCGGGGGTGATGTGGAGCGAGGAGTCCAAGCAACGTCTGCTGGAGCACCAGCCCGGGATGATGCTGGTCGATGCGTTCTCGTCCTCCGAGGCGATCGGCATGGGCCAATCCACCTCGACGGCCGGCGGCACCTCGGACACCGCCAAGTTCCAGCTCGGCGAGAACGCCCGGGTCCTGAACGACGCCGACGAGGACGTCGAGCCCGGCTCGGGCCAGACGGGCCGGGTGGCGATCAAGGGGTTCGTACCGGTGGGGTACTACAAGGACGAGGAGAAGACCGCCCGGACCTTCGTGGAGATCGACGGGGACCGGTACGTGATCCCCGGCGACTACGCCCGGGTGGAGGCCGACGGGACGCTCACCCTGCTGGGCAGGGGGTCGGTGGTGATCAACACCGGCGGGGAGAAGGTCTTTCCCGAAGAGGTCGAAGAGGTGCTCAAGACCCACGAAAGCGTCGCCGACGCGGTCGCCGTGGGCGTGCCCGACGACCGCTTCGGTGAGGCGGTGGTGGCGGTGGTGGAGCCCACGGACCCGGGTTCGGGCGTGGACGATGCGGCCCTGATCGCCCACGTCAAGGGCCAGCTCGCCGCCTACAAGGCCCCCAAGCGCGTGCTCACGATCGACACGATCGGGCGGGCACCCAACGCCAAGGTGGACTACAAGCGCCTCAAGGCCTTCGCCCGAGAATCACTCGGCGTCTGACGGGGGGCGACACGGGCCGACCGGCCCGCTCGCGGCGCGCGTGTCGCCGCCCGGGTGCCGCTGGATGTCACCGTGGATCGGTAGCGTGCCCGCCGAAGCACGATCGTCGATGCCAGCACGCTCCGGGCGGGCCGACCCACCGAACGTCCCACTGTTCTCCGAGGCCCAGCATCATGACCACCGACATCGCCCGCCGCATCCGCGCACTGCTCGACAAGGCCGAGCACACCGACTTCGTCCACGAACGCGACGCGTTCACCGCCAAGGCCATGGCGCTCATGGCCGAGTACCGCATCACCGAGGCGATGGTCGATGCCGTCCGGGACCCCCAGGAGCGGCGGGGCCGGATCGGCGACCGTGAGATCCAGCTCGGCTCGGGCCCCTACGTGCGGGCTCGGCTGAGCCTGCTGGGCCCCATCGCCGAAGCCAATTCCTGCACCGTGGTGACCTATGTGGGGTGGGAGGGGCGCGTCGCGGTCCTGCACGGCTACGAGGCGGACCTGGCCCGGGTCGAGATGCTCTACACCTCGCTTCTCGTGCAGGCCACCTCGGCGGCGAGCCGGGTGCAGGTGCCCCGGGGGGCGAAGACGGTGAGTGTGCGGCGGTCGTTCCTGTTCGGGTTCTCGGCCAAGGTCGGCCAACGTCTGGCCGACGCGAACGCGGCGGCCGCGCGTGCGGCCGAATCCGACGCGTCGGCCCGCCCCGATGGAGCACACGGCGACGACCGGGTGAGCGTCGCGCTGGTGCTGGCCGACCGACGGGCCGACGTCGACGACTACGTGCAGCAGCGCTACGGGCGGCTCGGCACGCTCCGGGCGCCGCGGGTGTCGGCCACGGGCTACCACCAGGGCGAGGCCGCCGGCGCCAGGGCGGATCTGACCAGTAGGCGCGACGTGCGCCCGGCGGCCCGCGGAACGCTGGGATCATGAGCCGCGACGCCACTCGGTCCGCGGTGTACGCCGCCGAGCACCTGGTGTTCGCCGAGACCCTGTTCGCCGAACCAATCGGGCCCGCGGGAGTACTGGATCTGGCCACGGCGCTCCAGGCCACTGCGTGGTGGCAGCGCCACGGTGTGCCCTTCGAGGTGGTCCCGACCCGGCGCGAGTCCGGTCATTCGGCCGCGGTGATCAGCGGGGCCGGGGCCCGTGGGGCACAACTCCGGCTGTCGGTCCACCAGGAGGACGTGGCGACACTCGCCCACGAGGCGGCGCATCTGCTGGCGGCGACCGCCGGGGCTTCACCGGCCCACGGGCCGCTCTTCGTCGCCGCGGAACTCGACGTCGTCGCCGTGCTGTGTGGCACCGTGGCCGGTGACCGTCTGCGGCGGGCATTCACCGAGGCTGGCCTGCCCATCGCCGGCCGGTCCTGGGAGGTCCCGGAGGACCTCGACGCACGGGGCCTCTACGGACGGTGGCGGATCTCCTGGCTGTGCACGCCTGCTCCCTGACACCCGCGGCGGTCCGCCTCGAGCGTCGAAGGCGGCCAGGTACACCGTGCCCGGGAAACCTGGGGCCGGATCCGTCACCTCGGGTGGTGGGCGCGGCAGGACTCGAACCTGCGGCATCTGCCTTGTAAGGGCAGCGCTCTGGCCAACTGAGCTACGCGCCCGCGGGTCCGCCAATGTACCGGTCCGGCACCGTACCGGGTCGAACACACCGGCCACCGCGCCCGGCGCCGCCGGCCGGGACCCTCAGGAATCGAGCTCGCCGATCGCCGCTGCCCGGGCGGTCACGAAGGCCTCGCACAGCTCCGGTGTGGCCGCCGCGACCGGGGTGCGGCGCACCCCGTGGTCGACCACCACCAGATCCCGACCCGAGGCGTCCACCACCGTCGCCCCGGCCTCCCGGCACACCAGCAACGCGCCCGCGTAGTCCCACACCCCGTGGGCGTCGGTGGAACAGTCGATGTAGGCGTCCAGGCGACCGTCGGCCACCGCGCACAGATCCAGCGCCGCGGCTCCCAGCGCCCGGAACTGGCGCCACCCCAGTGGGCGCGGCGGCATGCCCGACAGCCCGACCATCGCCTCACCCGGCGCCCGCACCCCGCTCGGAGCGATCGGCTCGCCGTCCAGCCACGCACCGCCGCCCCGCCGGGCGGTGTAACGACGCCCGTGGGCGAGGTCGTGGACGACCGCCGCCGCCGGGCCGTGGGCATCCACCGCACAGATGCTCGTCGCCCACCAGCTCAGCCGCCGCGACGCGTTGGTCGAGCCGTCGAGCGGGTCGACGATCACCACCACCTCCGCGTCGCCGCGCTGCAGCCCGGACTCCTCACTGAGCACCCCCACGCCGGCGGGTTCGAGCACCGCGTGGACCGCCTCGTCGGCGGCCAGGTCGCTGGCGTACTGTCCTGAAACCAGCCCCGACGGTCCCCAGTCGTGCCACTCCCCCAGCGTGGCGACCACCGCGTCGGCGGCCGCGCCCACCAGGTCCACCAACGCCTCGTCGACGCCTCCGTCGCCGGCGGTCACGAGCGGCCTGCGCAGATCACGAGAAGCGACCCTATTCCGAACCCGCTGGAGCGTGGAGCACCCGGCGCCGGACAGCGACGCCGTAACCTCACCGGCCATGACTTCGGGTCCCCCACCGACGGTCCGGACCGCCTCGCCCCTCGACGACGAGGACGAGGTGGAGCCGACCCGCGGAGCCGCAGACGGGATGCGCTGGATCTTCCGTCTCAGCGCCCTCGCCGCGGTCGTGCCGATCACCGTGGCCGCCGTCCGCAACGGCTTGAACGGCTGGGAGCCGACGTGGGATGCGGCAACGACCGCGGTGCGGGTACGTGACGTGTTCTCCGCGCACCCGCCGCTGGTCGGGTTCGTCGCGGCTCCCTCGACCAGCGGCCAGCCCTACAGTTTTCCGGGCGCCATCGAGGCCTACCTTCTCGCGATCCCCGTCGAGGTGCTGGGCACCACCTGGGGGCTCCTGCTCGGCGTCGCAGCCATCCAGACGGGCATGCTCGTCGCGGCGCTGTGGTTGATCAGACGTCGGGTCGGCGCATCCTGGGCGATCGTGGCCTCTGCGGTCGTGGCGTCGCTGCTGTGGACGTTCGGCAGCGAGTTCATCGTCGACGCATCGCCGATCCAGTTCATCGCCCTCCCGGTCTTCGCGCTCCTGGTTGCCGCGTGGTCGGTGGCCGACGGCGACGGACCCGCCCTGGTCGTGCTGGCCGTCACCGCGAACATCTTGACCCTCGGTCATCTGGCGCTGGTGCTGATGGCCCCGCTCATCGCGGGCACGGGACTGGTGATGTGGCTGGTCTACCTGCAGAACGTGCGACGAACCGATGCCGAGGCCTGGCCGGCGACACGGCGTCGACACCTCCGGTGGTTCCTGGTGGCGGTTGCCGTGACCGTCGTTGCGTGGACACCGTCGCTCATCGAACAGTTCTCCCGTCCCGACGGCAACCTCGAACTCCTCGCCCGGGCACTGCTCGACGGGGAGGGAACCGGAGGTTCAGCGACCTGGAGCGGTGGCCTGGGCGCGGTCACGTCGGTGACCGCGGTGCCGCCGTTGTGGCTGCCTCCCAACTTCGCGCCCGCACCCTTCGACTGGCACGGCGGCGGCCAACCGGCGCTGCTGCGGGTCGCGTGTGGCGTGGTGTTCGCCGTCTTCGTCGCCCTCGGCCTCGGCTGGGCGGTCCGCCACCGGAACCGGACGATCGTGACCGCGTTGGTGCTCAGCACCGTCACCTGGATCGGTTGGGTGGTCACCTGGCGCCTCAACCCGACCGAGTTGTTCCCGACCCACTACTTCTGGGGTCTGTGGCCCTTCGCGGCGTTCGTGTGGTTCATCCTGATCTTCACGGTCGGACAGGCGGCCCGCCCCCTGCTGGCGAGACGGGGTGGAACGGTCCGGCGCGCGGCTCTCGCCCTCGCCTGCGTGGCGGTCGTGGCCACCTCGACACTCGCTCTGCCCCGTCGGAACCACTGCGAGGGACAATGTGCCAGCTCACTCGACGCGCTCGTTCCAGCGGCGGCGGAAGCAAGGGCCACCGTTGCCCGGGAAATGCGGGGCCAGCCGGCCGTGGCGGTGCCCTGGTCGCTGCTCACCTTCGCCGAGCTGCAACCGTCGCTGCTCCTCGGCCTCCAGGACGCCGGGGTGCCCATCCGCGTGGCGAACGATTTCGACGCCCGCCAGTTCGGCAGCCACCGGGACAACCGGCGGCTGCGCGACGCCACCGTGCAACTCGAGCTGTCCAAGTCGCCCACCAGCTCGAATCCGGCTGCCGAGCGGATCGGGGCATTCGCCGAGCGACCCCGGGTGGACGCGGCCACCTATGAGGCGCTGAACGACCGTGTCGAGGACTGGTTGGCCACCGGCCCGTCGCTGGCGGACATCGCCCAGGCGCAACGACGACGGAGCGGCGAGGGCGCGGCCTACCTCGTGTTCGCCGAGCTGTTCGACGACCGGGTGCGGGACCAGCCGGGAACCGGCCCGTTGGCAGAGTTCGTGACCGACCTGGCCTCGGTGGGGCTCCGCCCGGCGGGCGAACTGACCGGCATCCCCGGGTTGAGTGAGGACGACCTGCGGGACTGGGCGATCGAGACGGTCCGACGCGCATCCGGGGTCACGTACCTCTTCGCCATTCCTCGCGAAGGGGATCGCGTCCGCTGAGTTCGCCTGCCCCGGATCCCGGCCCCGGACAGGTCGACGGATACGTCGGCGCCCGCCGCCGGACCCGGCTGGCCCGACGGTTCCCCCCACCGTGAGCGGACGTGGCAGGCTGGAGGCTCAATGTCCGTGATCGACATCGCCGGATTCGTCGCCGATCTCAAGGATCACGCCGTGGATCACGGGTTCCACGTGCACGACGAACGCCATTTCATAGAGAGCTATTCGCTGCGTCAGTCCTGGGAGGTGGATCTGCACCCCGAGGAGGCCTGTGGGGGCCCCCTCGACCTGCACCTCGCCCTCGACGTGGACCCCCGGGTGCAGTTCGCGTTCGAGGACCTGGTCCTGGCGCTCGACGACGACGATCTGGAACCGCCCGACACCTACGGCCTGCCACTGCACTTCAACTGGGCGTTGCCACCGTTGCTGCATCCGCCGGACCTGTTGGTACTGGCCACCGACCTCGCCGGGGTGGGTGGGCCCACCCTGCCCGTGGAGGTCTCGGCAATCGACAGCTTTGCCTCGGTGACCGACGCCCCCGAGCGGGCCGTCAACGTGGTCTCCACCGTCGAGGTCTCCCTCGCCCGGGTCTTCATGGGCACCGAGCAGCTCTGCGACGTGCTGGACCGCTGCGGCGACGTGTCGCGCTTCCTCCTCGAACGGGCACCCGCCTGGTTGGGCAGCGACTGAACCTCGCTGTCGTGGGGGACAACCCCACCATCGAAATCTGCGCTGGCACCATGGGAAGGGCCCGCGGCGATTCTCTACCGTGAGGTCATGCCCGCAGCCCTGCTCCGCCCCTGGCGTGACCGCCGGACCTGGTGGTCACTGGTGCACGCCGTCCTCGACCTGCCTGTGGCGGTCGTGGTGTTCGTGCCCGCGCTGGTACTGGCCTCGGTGGCGCTGTCGTCGGTGATCGTGGTGCCCGTGGCATTGGCCCTGGCCTTCGCCCTGTTCGGCTTCGCCCGCGTCGCCGGTCACGTCGAACGTCACCGACTCGCGGCGCTGCTGGAGGTGGACCTGGACGACCCCGTCCCGGCGCTGACCGGGACGAGCTGGTGGAAGCGGTTCCTGGAACGGTTCAGCTCGCGGGCCCGCTGGAAGGAACTGGCCTACTGCTTCGTCAAGTTCCCTACCGGTCTGTTCACCGCCACGACCACCCTGGCGATGTGGGTCTGGTCCCTGACCCTGACCGGCCTGCCCTTGTTCGTGTACGCCATGGCCGCGGAGCGTGCCCAGTTCGGTTTGTTCACGATCTCGGCGGGACCCGTCACCGCGATCGCAAGTGCCGTCGGCCTCGTCGGAATGCTGCTGGTCGCGCCCTGGTACACCGTGGCCATGGGTCGCCTCGACGTGGCCCTGGCCCGCGCCCTGCTGGGCCCGGACCGTCGAGCCCAGCTGGCCTCACAGGCAGCCGAGGCCGAGGCGGGCCGCTCGGCGGCGATCGGAACCGCCGAGGCCGAACGGCGCCGCATCGAGCGGGACCTGCACGACGGCGCCCAGCAGCACCTGGTGGCGCTCGCCATGGACCTGGGCGCGGCCCGCGAACGGCTCGAGACCGACCCGGAACTGGGTCGGCGCCTGGTGGCAAAGGCGCACGAGGAATCCAAGGCCGCGCTCAGAGAGATACGGGACCTGGTGCGCGGCATCCACCCGATGATCCTCGACGACCGGGGCCTGGACGCCGCGCTGTCGGCGATCGTGGTCCGCAGTCCGATCCCGGTCGACCTGCAGGTGCTCGTCGACGAACGTCCCCCGCCCACCGTGGAGAGCGCCGCGTACTTCATGGTGGCCGAAGCCCTCACCAACGTGGGCCGGCACGCCTCGGCCTCCCGGGCCCGCGTCGTCATCGCCCGCCGCGGTGACCGACTGGTCATCGAGGTCAGCGACGACGGCCACGGCGGTGCCGACCCCACCAGAGGCACCGGTCTTGCCGGTCTCGCAGAACGCGCCGCGTCCCTCGGCGGAACCATGGACGTGCTCAGCCCCGAAGGCGGACCCACCACCCTGCTGATGGAGTTGCCATGCGCATCGTGATCGCCGAGGACTCGGTGCTACTACGGGCCGGGCTGATCCGTCTGCTGGTCGACGCCGGCGAGGACGTCATCGCCGCGGTGGGCGACGCCGACGCACTGGTGCACGCCGCCCGCACCCACCGCCCCGACCTGGCCATCGTCGACGTCCGGATGCCCCCGACCAACACCGACGACGGCATCCGCGCGGCCCGTCAGATCCGGGACGAACTGCCCGACGTCGGGATTCTGGTGCTGTCCCAGTACGTCGAGGAGCGCTATGCGACCGAACTGCTCTCGGGCGGATCCGACGGGCTCGGCTACCTGCTCAAGGACCGGGTCGCCGAGGTCACCGAGTTCCTGGCCGCGGTGGAGCGGGTCGGCTCCGGCGGCACGGCACTGGATCCCGAGGTCGTCGCCCAACTGCTCGCCAGGAGCCACCGCCACGATCCTCTGGCGTCGCTCACCCCCCGCGAGCGCGAGGTGCTCGAGCTGATGGCTCAGGGCCTGACGAACTCGGCGATCGCCGGGACCCTGGTGGTCAACGAGGGAACCGTCGAAAAGCACGTCTCGAACATCTTCACCAAGCTCGACCTTCCCCCGGCCGACCAGAACCACCGGCGGGTGCTGGCGGTGCTGCGCTGGCTGGAACGAGAGGACACCCCGTGAACCGTCCCGCCCGAATCGCATGGCAGGTGCTCGGCACCGTGCTGACCGTGGTGCTGATCGCCGGTGGGGTGGTCTCCAGCGTCGGCCTGCTCGCCCACGAGGTGCACACCGAGGTCGACCGCTTTCCCGCGGCGTCGGTCGACGCCGTCCGCATCGACACCGAACGCGGCCGGATCGAGGTGCGCGCCGGTTCGACCGACCAGATCGTGGTCGAGGCCCGGGTGTCGTCCTCGTTGGGGACGACCGGTCGTTCGGGTCGGATCGTCGGCCGCACCCTGGAGTTGTCCTCGACGTGTCCGCCGCTGAGCACCTGGTGCGGCGTGGACTGGACCGTCACCGTGCCCGCCGACCTGGACGTGACCGCCGAATCGCGCAACGAGACGGTCACCGTCACCGGGGTGCACGGCGCGGTCACCGTCGAGGCCCACAACGGCGACGTTGAGCTGCGTGACCTGGGCGGTCCGCTGCAGGTGGCCAGCCACAACGGTCGGGTCCAGGCCAGCAACCTGGGGACCGCCGACGTCGAAGTCGCGAACCACAACGGAGACGTCCGGCTGCTGTTCGCCGAAGCGCCCTCCCAGGTGCGGGTCCGCAGCCACAACGGCTCGATCGACATCGGCGTCCCGGACGAACCTGGCGCCTACCGGGTGGACGCCTCGACCCGCAACGGTGAACGCAACGTCGCCATCCGCACCGATCCCTCCAGCATCGACGTGATCGACATCTCCTCCGACAACGGGTCGGTCACCATCGCCTACGGCCTGCCATGAACCGCCGCTGACCCGGTAACGGGCTCCACACCGACCCGGGGCCTGCCCGCCCGAGACCCTGGGCGGATCCCTCGACCGCAGTCCCCGCGGGATGCCACCGGCGCCCGTGGCCCCGCGCCACGCGCCTCCGATCGGGCCGTCCAGGCCGTCCTGGTACGCGATCCCCCACCCTCCGTCCATTCCCATCCAACACGAGGAACCGCCATGCAACTCACCACCACCCTCCAGCAACGCCGGACCCCGAACCGGGTACCGGCGGCCCAGGCCGTCGGTGCCATCAAAGTCCACGGGACCGGCGACACCCGGGTCACCGCGCTCGACGACGTGACCCTCGACATCGCCGCCGGCGCCTTCACCGCCATCATGGGCCCCTCCGGGTCTGGCAAGTCGACCCTGCTGCACTGCCTGGCCGGTCTGGACTCGCTGACCTCGGGCACGGTGCACCTCGGCGACACCGAACTCGGCTCGCTGTCCGACGCCGCGCTCACCCGGGTGCGCCGCACCCAGGCGGGGTTCGTGTTCCAGGCGTTCAACCTGATCCCGACACTGACCGCGGCCGAGAACATCGTGCTGCCGCTTCGCCTGGCCGGCACTCGGCCCGATCCGGCGTGGATCGACGAGCTCGTCGCCACCGTCGGCCTGACCGGGCGCTTGCGCCACCGCCCCGCCGAGCTCTCCGGTGTCCAGCACCAGCGGGTCGCGGGGGCCCGGGCCCTGGCGAGCCGCCCCCGGGTGGTCTTCGCCGACGAACCCACCGGCAACCTCGATTCCCGCTCGGGGAGGGACGTCCTCGGCCTGCTGCGCCGGGCCGTCGACGACTACCACCAGACGGTGGTCATGGTCACCCACGACCCGGTGGCCGCCGCGCACGCCGACACCGTGGTGTTCCTGGCCGACGGTCGCATCGTCGAGATCGCCGACGATCCTGACACCGCGCGCATCGTCGACGTCATGACCCGCTTGGGGAGCTGACGATGATCCGAACCAGTCTCTCCACCGCCTGGAGCCACCGGCGCCGCCTGGCCTCCACCACCTTCGCGATCGTACTGGGCATCGCATTTCTTTCGGGCACTCTGATCATCCGCGACACCACCACCGCCGGATTCGCGTCGGCGTTCACCTCGGCGAACGCCGGTACCGACGCCGTGGTCAGAAACGCCGTCGACCTCACCGCCGACGACGAACCCAGCTCTCGGAGCTCTGCCGCAAACGCACGGCGATCCTCGCTCTCCCGTTCCTCCGCTTCCTCGGGCTGAGGCAGGGCGGCGGATGCGGGGAGCGTTGCGACTTCATGAACGGCAGCGGATTCGGGGGCGCGAGTGGAACGGATCAGCACGACGGTCAGATGCGTGCTGGCAAGCAGCATCAGGGGCGGGACCGCGGCCACGCACCCGGCAAGGAGCGCGGGCTCGCCCGATTCAGCGGTGACCGTGGCGTGCATGACGTTCCCGGCGACCGAGACGCCCGTGGCGGCGATCAGCAGCAGCCACGGATACCAGGCGGAACGGTGACCGTCGAGCGCGAACGCCGCCACGGTGGCGACGACGATCAGGCCATCGACGATGAGCGGCCACGCCCACGCCTGCCCTTCGGCAACCCCGGAACGGCGCGCCAGATCGGTCAAGGCGATGAACGACAGCCAGAACGCGAAGCCTGCGATCCCGACCGTGCCTCCGGTCGCGGTCGCCACCGCCCAGCGTCGTGACTGCCCCTTCACGCCAGCCCCCTGGAAGCCGGCACCCGCTGTTCCGGGGCACGACGAGCGAACCCGCCAGCAGGCGGGTTCGGAGACGAGGCGGAGCGGGCCTGGCGAGAACCGCCGGCACCGACGCTGCGATAGGCGCTGTAGACGGTCCGGGGGATTTCCCGCTCTCCGAAGTCGGATTGCTCAGCCCGCATCAGCGCATCCAGCGCCTCCGAGACGGGCACGTTGTTCTCCGCGAACCGGCACGCCGCCCAGAACAGCTTGTAGTTGCGGTCACCTTTGACCTGGCGAGCAAGCCAGTTCGCGATCCGTTCCACGCCTTCGCCACCGACCGACCGCTGACCGTCCGGCACAGGGCGGCGAGGTGGCGGCGGGCTCAGGAAGCGACGGAGCCGCACGGCATCCACCGGCTCCGCGAGACCGGCCGCGACATGCTCCACTTGATAGGGCACCCGCTTGCCGTCCAGTCGGAGAACTGAGGGTGGGGCGATGATGTAGCCGCCGTCCCCGCGGCAATCGACCCCTGCTTTCCCGATCGCCCACGATCGCTGCTCACGGGTCGGATAGGCCAGGAAGTAGGCGTGGCGTCCGTCGGTCGGAGTTGTCACGGTCGCCAACGGTTCCGGGATCAACCCGGCGCGAGCGGCGCGCGCATACGAGGCGTAGCCGTTGACGCCATGAACGTCCACGTCGATCACGACCAGCCCGGAGGTCGAGCCGGTCGGGATGCCGATGTTCGCGGTCGGCTGCCACCGCCACCACCACTCCACACGGCGAACGTCGTTCGTCGCGCGCAGCAGGCCACGTTTCAGGATCGGGTTCTTCTCGCCTGGCCAGCAGGGAAGCACCGGCACTCCGGCCCGTGCGAGCTCACGCGCAGCAGCCGGCAAACTCAGATCGCCGATCTGTCGGAACAGACCGGCCAGTGCGTCAGGGGCGACCATCAGAGTCCCCGTCCTGCTGCCACCGGAGCCGTCTGCGGCTCCCGCTCAGGCAACGGCTCGACCTTCGGCGCCTGTTGGGCGGTCTGCCCAGCCGCCGACTGCTCGGGGCCTTCGATACGCAGCGACAGCGGCTGACCGTTGCCGAGCTGGATCGTGTCGAGCTGGTCCAGGAACTCCTTGGCGGTGCGGCGGACCCTCTCGCCGGTGTCGCGGATGACCTGAATCGGGTTCTTGCCGTCCACGCTCGACGCCCATCCGGCGACATACGGGATCGTGTAATCGCTGGTGTCCATGCCGTGAGCGGCAGCGATCATCAGCGCGACCAATTCGGCTTCCACCTCGCCGATCCCGCGATGCTGTCGCGCCTCCTGCTGGTTCGGCCCATGCATCCGAACGTGCGCCAGCTCGTGCGCGAGCGTCTTCACCTGCGCGGCCGAGTCCATGTCGGTCCGCACGAGAACCTGCC
Organism: uncultured Iamiaceae bacterium; assembly: GCA_964449375.1. Classification (GTDB taxonomy): domain Bacteria; phylum Actinomycetota; class Acidimicrobiia; order Acidimicrobiales; family Iamiaceae; genus JAFDWI01. The sequence goes on from CAYVAS010000040.1 coordinate 16,955, forward strand.
GGGTCTCCGGGTCCGTCATCCCGTTCACCCCGCGCATCGCATCGCTGTCCGGCATCCGCAGAACCTCGTAGCCCAGCGACTCGATCTGAGCCGTCAACCCTTCCTACAGCCCGGCAGGTGCTTCACCTTCCAGCACCTTCGGACTCGGCAGCTCCGGCAGCGGAGCACCGTAGGTTCGCGACACGTCCCACACATGGGCGGGGACCATGTTGACCATCCGGCGTTGCACCACCTCACCCGGACGCGGGCTCTCGCCCTTCCGCAGCCGGCGCCACGATGCAGGGTCCCGCGGGGTCGCCGTCGCGAACCTGACCTTGACCGGACTGCGAATCTCGTAGCCGCCACCGGCCTCAGCCCACCGGCCCATCTTCCGCCAGTCCGCATACCCAGCCACCCATGTCGGCGTGGGGGTCGGCACCCTGCCCTCCTCATACGCCTGAAGGTGCTGAGCCCAGATCAGCAGAGTGTTGTTGAACGACCGCGACCGGAACCGCGCAGCGAACTCCATCGCCCGGCGCCAGTCCTCGCCCGACACCAGTTCCTCGGCCGAGCGCACGATGCGTTCTTCAAGAGCTTCGAGCTTCGCGTCCCGAGTCTCGTTCCTCATAGCCATCGCGTGACCTCCCTCCGCCGGGGCCACCCCTAGAGGGAGTAGCCGTGCGACCACGAGGTGCGCCGGGAGGGTCAGGAGACGAGACGGACAACGGATAGAGACTGTTGACCGCCAGGCTTCGTGACGAACCCGACGAGTCTCTACTGGGCTACCGGAGCAGGAGAGCCTTCGGTTGCATTGGCTGTCGATCCTGCGGTTTTCGTCGGGTCGGATGCGCGCTTCACCCGGTCGTCTGCGGAACCTGCGTGCGGCTCAACGCTCGGTAAGCACCGGGAGTAACGCCAACACTACGGCGAAACTGACGAGTGGCGAAGTCAGGGTCGCCCCAACCCACGTCGCGAGCTATCAGGGTGATCGGAGCGTCAGTGGTGCGCAGAAGCGCCGCCATTCGCTCGGTTCGCAACATCGTCAGGAACGCGATGGGTGTCTTGCCGTAGGCATCGACAAAGACTCTGCCGAGCTGGGACTTGGAAAGGTGAACCTCGTCGGCGAGCTCACCCACCGACCAGCGTCGCACTGGGTCCGCTCGCAGGAGGTCGGCAGCTTTGCGTGCCTCGTTGCGTAGTGGTGCGAAGCATCGATGTCGGGGGGAGGCCGGCCAGACGGTAGCGCGCTGGGTCGAAGTCGTGCGAGCCTGCGACGTCTTGATGAATGGCGCGATGACGTGCGCGACGCTGAACCACAGTGACTGCATCCGGTAGAAGCTCTCCATGAAACGTCCATCGATGCTCAGGCTGACTAGCTCGTCCAGCCAGGGCATCAACATTCCCGCGCGATCCTCTCCGATGCGGAGAACCGGCGCAGGCTCCGTGTAGATCGTTGACACGAACTCCGCCGCGTCGAGTCGATCACGGAGGATTCCGGCGTGCTGCCAGAACACCTGATCGAGCACATAGTCGGTGTCGGCGTAGATCGTGGTCACGGTGATGTGGCCCTCGGGCTCGCTTCCGCAAAGCGTGTTCGCCCCGAGTAGAACCACGTCGCCGACGTTCACCGGCTTCTGTCCGAACTCGCTGAACAAGGCGGCGCTCCCGTCGCGGACGACGATGACCTTCACGCAGTCGTACGCGACCGGCCCTACCGGACGATGGACGGTGCGAGTACGGGCGAGCAGAGGGTCGCAAGTGAGAGGACTTGACGCCGCGCGCTCGACCGACCTGGTTGGCAGCGCACTCTGCCGGCGAGGTCGGTCAGCGGTCGGCGTCAGCTTCGCGCTGTCGAGCGAGCCCTTCGAGAAACAACGTCACACCACGCCGGTAGGCACCCTCCGGGTCGTTGGCCTTTCCGGTCGCCTCACCAAGCGCCTGCGAGACACGCGAAGCGGTGGGGAACCTTGCGCGGTCGCCGATAGCAGCGGTGAGCGCAGGTTCGATGTTCGCCCACCATCCGGTGTCGTTCTGCTCATCAGGCTCGCGTGATCGCTGGGTCGCGATGGTTGCCCTGGCTGTGCCATGAACCAATGACACAAGTGCAGTCAGCGTGTGGTCCATCTCGATGTCGGTCAGACCGATGCCATCGAGTGCGCGCAGCTCGGCCTCGTACTTGGCCGATGCACCCGGACCCGGAACGGGCCGGCCAGGGGCGGCGTCGGTGATCCACGGGTGTTCCTGACAACTTGCCCAGTTGGCATCGGCAATCGCCGAGATCCGTGCGCGCCAGTCCGCGTCATCGGGCACCCCGGTCTTCGCGTAGGTCGAACCCGCGACGTGATCGAGCATCAGTTCGATCAGTTCCGCACGTCCGCCGATGTGCGGGTAAAGCGCCATCGCGGTCACTCCTGCCTCCGCGGCGAGGCGCCGGATGGTCACCGCGTCAAGGCCCTCCTTGTCGGCAAGGTCCACGGCCAGGGCGGTGACGCTCTGCTTGCTGATCCCGCTGCGTGAGCCGGCCGGCGACTCCTTCCACAGCAGACCGAGGAGCTTCAGCTCATCGACTCCGGTTCGCTTCGCCATCGGTCAGACTCCTAAATCTACGTTGTATAATACAGTGTAGAGCATGGCAGAGAGGATCGGGATGAGTAGCAACGAGAGCACGCGGGGCGCGATCATCGTGCAGGGCGTGCGGAAGTCATTTCCAGGCGCCGACCGACCGGCGCTCGACGGCATTGACCTGCGGGTGGACGCGGGCCGGGTCTGCGCGCTGCTGGGGGCGAACGGCGCAGGCAAGACGACCCTGGTACGGATTCTGACCACGTTGACCCGCAAGGACGCGGGCACAGTGACGATGGGCGGGGCCGATGTGGACAACGACCCGGCACGGGTGCGCGCCTCGATCGGCGTGGTCGGCCAGTACGCGGCTCTGGATGAGGTGCTGTCAGCCCGGCAGAACCTCGAACTGTTCGCCCGGCTGATAGGGCTAAGCCGCGCCAAGGCACGCGCGCGCACCGACGAGCTGCTGCACCAAGCCGGCCTCAGTGAACATGCTGACCGGCGGGTGTCTGGCTACTCCGGGGGTATGCGGCGCCGGCTCGACCTCGTGACCTCGATGATTACCCGTCCATCCATCCTGCTCATTGACGAACCCACCACGGGGCTCGATCCGGTCGCGCGTCGCACGATCTTGGATGCCGTGCGTGCGCTGGTCTCGGACGGAACAACCGTGCTTCTCACCACCCAATACCTGGAAGAGGCCGACGAGCTCGCCGACGATGTGGTGATCCTCCGCGAGGGCACGGTACTGGCGACCGGCACGCCGAAAGACCTCAAAGCACTCGTGGGCGAGCCCCGGATGGAACTGCGCGAGCCCACCCTCGAAGACGTGTACCTGCATCTGCACGAAAGGAACCAGACGACAAGACCAGCACAACTATGGACATCGCGCCCCGCGGTCGCGGACGCTTGATGCAGGAATCACTGATCCTCACCGGGCGAGCCGTCAGGCATTGGCGTGCGCGCCCCATCACGTTCAGCATCCAACTGCTATTTCCGGTCATGGTCATGCTGCTCATGGGTGGGCTGCTCGGTGGGGCCATCGCTGGCACGACCGGCGACTACATCGTCTTCGTGGTACCGGGAATCCTCGCGTTCACGGTGCTATCCGGGATCGAGACGACCATAAGCGCGGTCACCAACGATGCCGCCAAGACTGTGACCGATCGCTTTCGGACCCTTCCCATCTCACGCGGCTCCGTGCTGCTCGGGCGGGTGTTCGCGGACATGCTCACCGCCATCGTCGAGCTCGCCGTCGTGACCGCGGCCGGCCTCGCACTCGGCTGGCGACCGGAGAACGGACTCAGCTCGATCGTCCTGGCCTATCTCCTGTTGCTCTGGCTTCGGTTCGGTCTGCTCTGGGCCGGGGTCTGGATCGGACTGAAAGCGGGAACTCCCGAAGCCGCGACGACGGCGCAGCTTGCGATCTGGCCGGTCGCATTCCTGTCTACCGTGTTCGTTGACCCACGCACGATGCCGTCGTGGTTGGGGACGATCGCTGAATGGAACCCGCTTTCGGCTACCGCATCTGCCGCTCGCGAACTGTTCACTGGCGGACAGACCCAAGGGCTGACGATCGCGGCTGACCACGCCGTGCTGTTCGCATTCCTCTGGCCTCTGAACTTGGCCGCGCTATTCATCCCCCTGTCGATTCGTGCTTACCGGAGGCTTTCATGACGACCGACACCCATGACGTGATCCGAGTCCGTGGGGCACGGCAGAACTCACTCAAAAACGTTGACGTTGATGTGCCCAAGCACTGCATGGTCGTGGTGACCGGCGTATCGGGGTCCGGCAAGTCGTCGCTCGTATTCGACACGATCGCGGCAGAGTCAGCGCGACAGCTCAATGAGACGTTTTCCGCATTCGCGCAGGGGCGACTCCCCAGCTACGCGCACCCGGACGTAGACGTATTGGAGAACCTGTCCGCGGTGATCGTGGTCGATCAGCAACGCCTCGGCGGTGGTCCACGTTCGACGGTGGGCACCATCAGCGACATCGGCGCACGACTAAGACTGCTGTTCTCCCGGCTCGGCGAACCATCCGCGGGATACTCCCACGCCTTTAGCTTCAACGACCCCGCGGGAATGTGCCCGAACTGCCAGGGCCTAGGAGTCGCGTCGGCCGTAGTCGAGTCTGAGCTGGTGGACGACGACCGCTCGCTCAACGGTGGAGCGATCACCTTCCCGACCTTCAAGACGGGAACGTGGCTGTGGAAGGCATACGCCAAGTCAGGGTTCTTCGACCCGGACATGAAGATCCGTGACTACACCCCGGAGCAGCGCGAGTTGTTCCTGCACGCTCCGGCGGGCAAGCACACCCCTCCCGCCGGCATGGATGCGGTCGGCACCGCCTACGAGGGTCTGGTCACTCGCTTCAACCGCATCTACTTGCAGCGGGAACCCGAGTCGTTCAAGGGCGCTCAACGAAAAGCCTTCGAGCGGATCGTCGCACGAGCAGCGTGCCCGGAGTGCGGAGGCAGCCGACTCGCAGCCCCCGCACGGGCAAGCCTGATCCACGGAGTCTCCATCGCGGACTGCAACGCTATGCAGGTCAGCGACCTCGTGGACTGGGCCAACGACATCGATGGCAAGACGGTCGCTCCACTCGTCGCGAGCCTCCGCGTCCATCTGGAACGCATGATGACGCTCGGACTCGGCTACCTCAGCCTCGACCGGGCCACCTCGACCCTCTCTGGCGGAGAAGCACAACGAATCAAGATGGTTCGCCACCTTGGCAGCGCCCTCGCGGACATGCTCTATGTGTTCGATGAGCCGACAGTCGGCCTGCATCCGCGCGATGTGGCTTCACTCGGACGGATGCTGCAGGCACTTCGCGACCGAGGCAACACAGTCCTCGTGGTCGAGCACGACCCCGACATCATGGCCCTGGCCGACCACATCATCGACCTTGGTCCCGGAGCCGGTGCCGCCGGCGGGCGCATCATCTACCAGGGCGACTACGACGGACTCACCCGAGCAGACACACCTACGGGACGAGGACTGAGGGAACACCGACGCGCCGAGCGGGAGCGGCGCGAGACGACGGAGTGGATCGAGATTCACGACGCCAACGCCAACAATCTTCAGCACGTCAACACTCGCATCCCCCGAGGGGTGATGACAGTGGTGACCGGCGTCGCGGGTTCGGGAAAATCAAGCCTCATCCTCGGCAGCCTCCCCGCCGTCGAGACCGACACCGTGGTCATCGACCAGCGAGCGATTCGCGGCTCGCGACGATCCAATCCAGCTACTTTCACGGGACTGCTGAACCTGATTCGCGACGCATTCGCCAAGGCAACCCGGCAGCCCATCGGCCTGTTCACTCCGAACTCCACCGGAGGATGTCCGGAGTGCGAAGGCAACGGCGTCATCTACACCGACCTCGCCTTCATGGAAGGCGTGCTCACTCGATGCGAGGTCTGTGACGGGCGACAGTTCACCCCGGAGGCTCAGGCCCATACGGTCGAGGGCAAGAGCATCGCTGATGTGTTCGAGATGAGCGTCACCGATGCCCTCGGCTACTTCGTCCAGCCGCCCATCGTGCGCATCCTCGAACGCCTCCGTGACGTAGGACTCGAATACCTCACACTCGGCCAGATGCTCTCCACTCTCTCCGGCGGCGAGCGTCAGCGACTCAAGCTCGCGGCCGAACTCGGCACGCCAGGCCGAACGATCATCCTCGATGAGCCGACCACCGGCCTGCACATCGCCGACATCGCACGGCTCATCGCCCTGCTTGACCGGCTCGTGGCCGCTGGCTCGACGCTTGTGGTCATCGAGCACAACCTCGACGTCATCGCCGCAGCCGACTGGATCATCGACCTCGGCCCCGAAGCAGGACATGATGGGGGTCGCATCGTCTACGAAGGCACTCCCGAAACGATGATCGCGAGCGCGGACACCCACACGGCGACACACCTACGGCGGCACGTCCAGTCGGAATCATCCGATGAGCCGAGAGATTGATCGGGAGTCTGTAGTCGCACTCCTGCTATGTCATCAAAGAGAGTCGGCGCGGCCACGACCTAACGCGGGAGCTCCGGGCATCGGGCCAGATGCTTCACCCGGTCATCTGCGGAGCTTGCTCGCGGCTCAACGCCCGATAGCCGCTGGGGGTTACCCCGACGCTACGGCGGAACTGTCGGGCTGCGAAGTCTGGATCGCCCCAGCCAACGTCTCGTGCGATCTTGGTGATTGGTGCATCCGTAGTGCGCAGAAGCACCGCCATCCGTTCGGTGCGAAGCATCGTGAGATTGGCGATAGGAGACTTCCCGAACGCTTCCACGAACAGGCGACCGACCTGAGACTTCGATAGATGTACCTCGTCGGCCAAGTCCGTCACTGACCACCGTCGCTCCGGTTCGGCACGCAGGAGGTCAGCGGCCCTACGGGCTTCGGCTCGTAGCGGCGCGAACCGGCGAATCCTTGGCGAGGTCGGCCACGTCGTTGCGCGCTGCGTCGGCGAAACGCGCACTTGGGAAGTCTTGATGACCGGTGCGATCACGTCCGCAATGCTGAACCAGAGTGCCTGCATCCGATAGAAGTTCGCCACGGGCCGCCCTTCGATGCTGAGCGCCACAAGCTCCGACGGCCCCGCCGCGTTCGAACCCCGGTCTCGACGACCGAAGACCTCACCAACGCTGACCGCCC
>CAYVAS010000041.1:0-9846 GCA_964449375.1 uncultured Iamiaceae bacterium
CGCCCCCCCGCGACCAGCCGCCGGACCTCCTTCTTACCCCCCCCCGGGGCCGGGGGGCGGCCCAACCCCGGCTGGTCCCCCCCGACGCAAGGGTCACGCTGGTGGAGGCGTGTCCCAGCGGACGGTGCGCATGGTCGCGGCGGTGCCGAACACCTCGAGCATCGTGGTCGCCCGACTGAAGCCGGTGTAGGCGAGCGCCAGGTCGTCGTCGTCCAGATCACCGGCGAGCACCACCAGTACGACCGGCGCCTCGAGTCCCTTGAACCGCTGGATCGTCTCCATCGCGACCTCGCCTGCCGGGCCTGCTCGGCCCGCCTCAGCTCCGTCACCCACCGCGGAGCCGTCGTCGCGCCCGCCGGACTCCGCGGCATCCTGCTGGTCGCGCTGCCCGTGGGCAGCGTCGTCGACCGGTTCCGTACCCACACCGTCGGCCAGGGCGGCCTCCAGCTCCTCGATCAGTCGACGTGACGACGACAGCACCTGGATCTGGTCGGCCCCGATCCCCTCGTCGAGCAGCTCCCCCACCCGCGCAGCCAACCTGCCGGCGAGCGCGTCCCGGCCCTTGACCGTATGGAACTTCGGCTTGGGGCCCGACACGCCCAGGGTCTTGAACGCCCCACCGAACAACCCGCCGACCTTCGCCGCGATCTCGTCGGTGTTCCGACAGTTCTTGGTCAACGCCCACCTCGCGCCGCGCCCGTCGAACGGCGGCGTCCAGTCGTCCACGTACACCGCCTGTTGGGCGTCGGCGAACACGTAGAACCAACCGTCGTCGGGGTCACGCATGACCAGCCGTAGGGCATCCCACCACAGCGGGCGGAAGTCCTGGCCCTCGTCGACCACCACCGCGTCGACCTCGAACCCCAACTTCGCCGCCGCGTCGGGGAACTGGGAGACCGCATCGTGCGCCCACCACTCGGGCGTCACCGGCTGTGGGAACGGTACCTCGGCGTCGGCCAGGGTGTTGCGCACCAGTCGGTGGAAGTTCCCGGCGATCACGTTCGGATCGTCGGCAAACTCCGCCGCGAGCGCGTCGCCCAGCGGGCGGTTGAAACACACGAAGAGCACTCGGGCGTCGTCACCGAGGGCGGCAAGGCGCCGCACCCGCTCGGTCGCCAGCACCGTCTTGCCCGTGCCGGCACCGCCGGTGACCAACGCCTGGCGGTTCTCGGCAAGCCCGTCGAGCACGTAGAACTGCTCGTCGGTCAGCTCGATGATCGCCCGGTTCGCGTCGGCCACGTGGTCGGCCAGCAGGCACCTGACCTGCACCGAGGGCAGCAGCAACCGTCGGATCGAGGTGAGGTGATCGTCGTCGAGCGGGGTAGGTGGGTCCCAGTGTTTCGCCACCCGTTCGACCGAGCCGGTGATGTCGTCGAGGTCGTCGCGGTCGATGACGATCTCCCGTGGCCCCTGTGGGCCCAGGTCGCCATCGACACGCCCATGGGGCAACGCGACCGCGTGACCCACACGGGGGATCAGGTCGAGTCCGTCGACCGACCCGCACAGAAACTCGCGGAGCTGGCGTTTGCACGCGGCGGCCTGGTCGAACGGGTTGGTGATCGCCTTTCGCCGCCCGTCCGGGAGCAGCCGCACGAACTCGCCGTCTTCCAGACCGATCTCGCCTCCCTTGGCCTCGATGACGAGAATTCCCCGGGACGGGTGGAACAGGGCGAAGTCGGTCTCGCCGTCGCCCTGGCGGCCCCGACGTAGCCCCTGCCACTTGATGTTGTGGAACACGTGCCAGTCGTCGTCGAGTCGTCGCAGCGCGTCGAGCACTCGCCGCTCCGAGTCGTGCTCGGGCTCGCGATCCTGCGGATACACCTTTGCCACAGCTACCCCTCACGTGCCGGCGGCGTCGCTCGACCCCACCGGCTTCGGTCGCGCAGAACGCTAGTTGCCGCTCGCCGAGCCGACGCAGGCGCCGCACCGGTCGGTCTCGGAACGTGACTGTCACAGCGCGCATCTATGGTGCGCTCCATGCTGCATGAGGGAACCACCGAACCGTCCGACGTTGCGGGCACGATCGCTGCCACCGTGGACCTGGCGCTTGCCAGGGACTTCGCCGCCGCGGGGACGATGATCGCCACGATCGACCCCGAGGTCTGCAGGGCCGAACGGTCGAAGGCCAAGGCGGCGAGGAAGGCCGCCGTCGAGGACCACAAGAGGTCAGGGAGACCTGTCAGCGAGGGTGAGTCGACCGATGATCTGGACGGTCCCGCCGGGTCGCGTGCTGAGAACGATTGGGAACGGGCTGAGCCGTACCACCTGCGCGACGGCTACCGGTGCCGATACGCGCACTGCAATCGGCGCACCGTGGACACCCGGGTGGTCCGGGAGCTCGCCAAGCTGATCCCGGATGAACTCCCGTATCACCCGAATTGGGCAACTGCGTTCACCCACCCACTGGTGTGGACCGACACAGCCAGCCTCGACCACGTCGTACCGATGACCCGAGGTGGACGCGACACCGATGTGAACCTCGTCTGTTCGTGTGCCTGCTGCAACTACTCGAAGAGCAACATGACGATCAAGGAGTTGGGCTGGGAACTGATGCCGGTTCCCGAGGACGGCGCCGCCCACTGGGACGGGCTCGTGTCGAAGTTGCCGAATCTCGAAGCGCTCGTCGCCGAGTTGTCGGCGAAGGGCGAGCTGCCTGAGCCCGCCGTGCCACGCACGGAGCATTCCACCGGGCGCGGTACCCCGATCCGCCCGGGTGACCTCCGCGAAGGCAATTTCGTCCGGTTCGTCCGCCCGGACATCGGAAGTGCTTACAGCTACCGAGTTGTCTCCATGGACCGGGGAAATCTGCACGCGGTCATGATGTGGCGCGACAAGCCGGCGCAGTGCTGGGTCGAGGGCAGGACCTACGACGTCGACCTCGCCGCCGTCGAGGAGTTCCGGCTACTCCGCCACGACGGCCCACGGGCAGGCGACCCCGTCTGAGCCACGGGAGCTCGCAGCCGCCAGCGCATCTCGGGTATCACCAGGCCCGCCGGCGCCCGGTGACGGGTCGGTTGCCCGCGCAGCGTTATGGTGCTCGGCGTGGATTACTGGGCATCGATCGCGTTCCTCGACACCGAGGTCCAGCTCGAGGCGGCCCGCTGCGCGGACGAGTTCGGCTTCGCCGGTGTGGCACTCCCCGACCACCTGTTCTGGTCGGACGCACTGGAAGCCGTCTACCCCTACACGCCCGACGGCAAGCCCATGTGGACCGCCGACATGCACTGGCCCGACCCGTGGGTGCTGATCTCGGCGATGGCCCAGGTCACGTCGCGGATCCGGTTCACCACCAACATCTACGTCGCCCCGGCCCGCGACCTGTTCACCGTGGCAAAAGCCGTATCGACCGCCGCGGTGCTCTCGGGCAACCGGGCGATGCTCGGGGTGGCGGCGGGGTGGTGCGAGGACGAGTTCGCCCAGACGGGCCAGGACTTCGCCAACCGGGGCAAGCGGCTGGATGAGATGCTCGCGGCACTCGGGTTGCTTTTCACGGGTGAGCCGGTGAGCTTTCACGGCGAGCACTACGACTTCGCGGACGTGACGATCCGGCCCGTGCCCGAGAAGAAGGTGCCGCTGATCATCGGTGGGAACTCGAAGCCGGCGATGCGACGTGCCGCGACCGTGGGCGACGGCTGGATTCCCGCGGCGAGTGCCCGCCCGGAGGAACTCGAGGCGATGCTCACCGAGATGCACCGCCTGCGGACCGAGGCGGGCCGGGCCGACGAGCCCTTCGAGATCATCGCGGCACTCGCCGCCCTGCCCGACAAGGACCTCTACTCCCGGTTCGAAGAGCTCGGCGTGACCGGGGTGATGCAGGCCCCGTGGCTGACCCGGTCGCCCTACGTCGACCGCTACGGCTACGACGCCGACCACGTGCGCACCCGCATGGAAGCGTTCGCCGAGACGTTCATCGCCTGACAACCGCTGGAGCATCCGTGCCGGTGGGACCGGGCGCCGAACTCGCTCGGCGGTTGCCGACGGGCAGGGTTCATCCCGTGGCGACCCGGTGGTCGAGCACCCGATCGGTAGCGGATCCGGCGAACCCGGTACCGGTGCTGGTAGCGGGTGCCAGGTCGAGCACCCGGTCGCCGGGCCGGCGGTCGGTGACCCGGTGGGCGACGAGCACCGCGACCCGGTCGTCGAGCGCATCACGCAGGTCGGCCAGCAGGGCCGCGGCGCCCGGAGGGTCGAGGTGCGCGGTGGGTTCGTCCACCAGCACCGCATCGGCCCGGGCCAGCAGGGTGCGGGCCACCGCCACGCGTTGACGCTGCCCGCCCGACAGGTTCGCCCCGGCCGGGCCGATGGTCGTGTCGAGCCCGGCTTCGAGTTCGCCCAGCAGATCGCCCAGGCCGACCCGTTCGAGCACCCCGCGCAGTTCGGTCTCGTCGGGGGCGTCGTCGCGGGGCCGGGCGAGGAGCAAGTTCGCCCGCAGCGTCGAGTCGAACAGGTGCGCCTCCTGGGGACACCAGGCGATCCGTCGGCGCACGCTCGCCGGGGTGAACCCGGTGGCGTCATGGCCACCGATCTCATACCGGCCCGACACCGGGTCGACGTGGCGCAGCAGCAGGGCGAGCAGCGTGGACTTGCCCGACCCGCTCGGGCCGGTCACCACCAACCACTCGCCCCGGGCAACGGTCGCGTCCACATCGGTGAACGCGTCGCCTTCCGCGCCCGGGTAGCGGTAGGTGACCCGGTCGAGCTGCACCTTCTCCGCCCGTTCCAGCGTGCGGGTCCCGGGCGCCACCATGTCGGTCGTGGTCTGCACCGCGGCGAGGCGGCCCAGCACCCGGGCGAGCGTCGGCCACCGCAGCACCGCATGCACCACGTCGCTGAGCGGCTCGACGAGCCCGAGCGGGGTGAGCACGAGCACGGCGACCACCGCAGACGAGATGGCACCCGCGCTGGCCGCGGTGGCCGCGACGCCGAGCATCGCCACCGCCGTGAATCCCCCCACGGCCACAGCGAGCCCGTCGCCCACCCCGGCGGCCAACGCAGCACGGTGGTCGGCCCGTTCCCGGGCGGCATCGAGCCGGTGCACCCGTTCGACAGCCGCACCGGCGACGCCGTTGCCGCGTAGGTCCTCGGCGGCATCGAACGTGGCGGCCACCGTGTCGAGCACGTCGGCTCGCAGGGCGTCGACCTTCGCGCCGGCGCGCCGCTCGGCAACCAGCGCCACCGCACCGGGGACGACGAGCCCGACGGTCACCGCCAGCGCCACCAGGGCTCCGGCGGCGGGCAGCACCAGCCAAAGGGCGAAGGTCGTGCCGGCCCCAACGAGCACGCCGGTGGACAGCGGCGTCACCACCCGGGGCGCGAGGTCGCGCACCTCGTCGGCGTCGGCCACCAACGACCCGAGCGTGCCGCCCGCGCCGAGCAGGGCCCGGTCGGCCGGGCCCTTGCGGGCGAGCGCGCCCCACAGGCGCAGCCGCAGCGGGGTGAGCGCCCGGAACACCGCTTCGTGGACGACGAGCCGGTCGAGGTAGTGCAATACCGCCCGGGCGATTCCGAAGAACCGCACGCCCACGATGGCCACCAGCAGGTACATCATCGCCGCGCCCTGCCCGGCGCGGACGATCAGCCACCCCGAGACCGCGGTGAGGGTGATCGCGCAACCCGCAGCGAGGGCGGCGACGAGCGACGAGGCGACGAACCGCCAGCCCGCAGGGCGCAGGAACGCGACGAGTTCGGCCCATGCCGCCCTCCGGGTGCCGCCCGCCGGAGCTTCTGCGTCGGGCGGTCCCACCGGGGTCGGAGTGGCCGGGTCAGGAGCTGGTGCGCCGCCACCGACGACGGCAGTCGCGGTGTCGACCGGGTCGGGGTCATCGTCGGGGGCGAGGGTCACGGTGGCGTCCGCGAGCCGGTGGACCAGCGGGTCGTGGGAGGCGACAACGACGGTCACGTTCCGACGTAGCGCAGCGATCTCGGCCCGCACCCGGGCGGCACTGGTCGGATCGAGGTGGGCGGTCGGCTCGTCGAGCACCGCGAGCTGTGCCCCCCGGGCGACCCGGGCCAGCACACGGGCGAACGCGAGCCGGCGCAGCTCACCGGGACTCAACCGCATCGTGGCCCGCCTGGCCACCGCCGCCAGGCCCATCCGGTCGAGCAGCACGAGGGCCTCGGCCGGGTCGGCCACGCCGTACACCGCGAGTTCCTGGAGCGGGGTCGTACCCACCGGCCGGGGGTGCTGGGGCAACCAGGCCACCTCGGTCGGCGCGGTCACCACCCCCTCGACCACCGCATCGGCGGGCACGATGCCTGCGAGCAGACGCAATACGGTCGACTTGCCCGCCCCGGAGGGACCGACGAGCAGGGTGATCTCACCGGTGGCGGCGGTGACGTCGGCCTCGGTCACGGCGTCGACGCTGCGCCCCGCGTAGCGCACCGTCAGGTGCCGTACCCCTGCGGGGTGGCCGACCCGTCGCCGAAGCGCGGTACCGACCGGGGGTGCGTCGATGACGGCCCGGGCACGTTGCAGCGCTTCGAGCCCCGACTCCGACGAGTGGAACGCGGTGCCCACCGCCCGCAGCGGCAGGAAGCACTCGGGGGCGAGTACGAGCACGAACAGTCCCGTCGACAGTGCCATCGAACCGTCGACCAGCCGGATCCCGATGAACACCGCCACCACGGCCACCGAGATCGTGGCGATGAACTCCAACGCGAACGCGGAGAGGAACGCGGTGCGCAGCGTGGCGAGCGTCGTGCGACCCTGTCGGTCCGACACTTCCCGCAACGCGCCGGTCTGGTCGTCGACGCGCCCCAACCCGATGAGCACCGGCAGACCCCGGGCGAGTTCCACCAGGTGGTCCGACAGCGTCGCGAGGGCGTCGGCCTGCGCGGCCACCCGCTCGGCGGTGTGCTGGCCGATCAGCACCATGAACAGCGGTACCAACGGCACGCACAGCACGATCACCACGGCGCTGAGCAGGTCCGCGGTGAGGATCCACGCCCCGACGAGCACCGGCACCACCAGGGCGCCGGTCACCGCGGGCAGGAACACCCGGTAGTAGTCGTCGAGGTCGTCCAGGCCCCGGGTGCCGAGCACCGTCGCGGCGCCGACCCGGCCGCCACCCCCGTCCACGACCCGTGTCACCAGGTCGCTGCGCAGGCGTCGTTTTACCCCGGCGGCGGTGCGGGCCGAGGCGACCTGGAGCCCCCACACCGTGACCGCCCGCAGCACCACGCCCGCCACTCCCAGCCACACCACGTCGCGCCAGCGGTCGTCGCCCGAAGCCACCGAGGTGACCCCGGCGGCCACCGCCCCGGCCACGGTCACCAGCGCCACCGCCTTCAGCGCCGACAGCACGGCCAGCACGGCCAGCGAACGACGCGGCACCTCGGCGAAGCCCGCCAGCGGCCGGGTGCGGGTGGTCACGGCCGACCGGTGAGTGCCGGCTTGCCGCGTCGGCCCACGTCGTGGGCCTCGGGGATGTTGGCCGGTGAAATGCGCTTGCGGAACACCCAGTAGCTCCACGCCTGGTAGGCGAGCACCAGGGGCACCCCGAACAGGGCGACCACCGACATCACCCCCAGGGTGTACGACGACGACGAGGCATTGGCCACGGTCAGGTCGAAGGCCCCGTCGATGGTGGAAGGCAGCACCACCGGGTAGGCGGCCCAGAACACCGCGGCCACCCCGGCGACGACGAAGCCACCGAAGCCGATGAACGCGAGCCCCTCCCGACCGGCCCGGGCGGCGAGCCAGCCGGCCACCGCGCATGCCACGGCGACCACGGTCGCGCCCCAGCTCACGGCGTCACCGGCACGGAGCTGCAACGCCACCACCCACACCGCCATGGGCACCAGGCACAGCGGCGCCCACCCCGCGGCAAAGCGCACGGCGCGCCGGCGCACGGCGCCGTCGGCCTTGAGCCCCAGAAACGCTGCGGCATGGACCCAGGAGAACCCGACGACCGCCAGTCCTCCGACCACGGCCCAGGGAGTGAGGAAGGCGAACGCGCCGCCGACCGGGTCGCCGTTGGCATTCACCGGCAGGCCGGTGGTGGTCAGCGCGAGCAGGGCGCCCACACCGAACGCGGCGACGGCCGAACCGAGCCCGATGGCCACGTCCCAGGCGCGCCGCCAGCGCGCGCCGCTGCCCTTACCGCGGTACTCGATGCCCACGGCCCGGAAGATCAGGCCGAGCAACACGAGCACCACGGGCACGTACAGCGTGGAGATCAGCGACGCGTACCACATCGGGAAGGCGGCGAACATGGCGCCACCGGCGGTGATGAGCCACACCTCGTTGCCGTCCCACACGGGTCCGATGGTGTTGAGCATGACGCGCCGTTCGGTCTCGGTGTGCCGCCCGAACAGCATCCGCATACCCACCCCGAAGTCGAATCCCTCGAGGAACAGGAAGCCGGTCCACAGGACCGCGATGAGAACGAACCAGAGGGTCTGCAGCCAGTCCATGTCGGTCGCCTTTCGGTCAGGTCTCTCAGTCGGGACGTTCGGTCAGTAGGCGAACGCGAGGACGTCGTCGCGTGCCGGGTCGTCGGGGTCGTCGGGGTCGTCACGGTCGGCGCCCAGTTCCGGCATCGCGCTGGGCACCCCGGCCCGCACGTACCGGCGGATCAGAATGACCTCCACCACGATGAGGGCCAGGTACACCAGGCCGAGGGTGACCAGCGAGAACAGGATCTGGCCGAAGCTGACGTTCGGTGACAGTGCCGCCGCGGTGAACATGTACACCCCGTCGACGCCGGTCGGGTTGGGGGCCACCACGAAGGGTTGGCGACCCATCTCGGTGAAGATCCACCCGGCCGAGTTGGCGATGAACGGGGCGAAGATGCCCAACACCGCCAGCCACATCAGGCTCGGGGCGCGGGGCACGGTGCCCTTGCGGGTGAGCCACAGCGCGAGTGCCGCCGCGAACGCCGCCGCGGCGCCGAAGCCGATCATCAGCCGGAAGCCCCAGTAGGTGACGCTCATGATGGGCACGTAATCGATCTCCTGGCCGGCCCGTTGGCCGTACAGCGGGTCGTCGGGCAGGTGCGTGCCGTACGCGGCCTGGTACTCGGGGATGAGTTCGTTCACCCCCTTGACCGGGGTGTCGAAGTCGCCGTTGGCGAGAAACGACAACAGCCCGGGGATCTCGACGACGGTGCGCACCTTGGAGCAGTCGCGGGCGCCGATCTCACCGATCGACAACACCGAGAAGCCCGTGCCGGTGTGGCAGGCGGCTTCGGCGGCGGCCATCTTCATGGGCTGTTGTTCGAACATGAGCTTGGCCTGGAGATCGCCCGACACCGCCAGTCCGGCGAAGGACACCACGGCCACGATCGCCCCGGCCCGCAGCGACCCGAGCCAGACCCGGTGGTCGGTGCGGTCCCGACCGGGAATCGCCGGGGCCTCGCCCACGACGACCCGACCGGTGCCGTCCACGGTGTCGATGCCGTCCCGGCGGCGGCGCCACAGGTGGTACCACGAGATGCCCAGGGCGAACGCGCCACCCACCGCGAGCGACCCGAAGATGGCGTGAATGAAGGCCACCACGGCGGTGTCGTTGGTGAGCACCGCGACGATGCTGGTCATCACCGGGCGGCCGTCGACGAGTTCGACCCCGACGGGGTGCTGCATCCAGGAGTTGGCGGCGATGATGAAGTAGGCGGACAGCACCGAGGCGCCGACCGCGATGGTCAGACACGCCAGGTGGACCCGTTTGGAGAGCTTGTCCCAGCCGAAGATCCACAGGCCCAGGAACGTGGATTCGAGGAAGAACGCGAGCAGCGCCTCCATGGCGAGGGGCGCTCCGAACACGTCGCCGACGAAGCGGCTGTACTCGCTCCAGGCGAGTCCGAACTGGAACTCCTGGACGATGCCGGTGGCCACGCCCATGACGAA
>CAYVAS010000041.1:9856-24115 GCA_964449375.1 uncultured Iamiaceae bacterium
GTGGTGATGCCGAACTGCCATCGTCCGATGAGCAGAGGGTCGATTGCTTGCACCGGCGGCTCCGATCCCGATGAGTTTCTACGTTATGTAGAACGCTTCATTCCTAGCACCTGCCGCGCCGAATTTCTACTTCGGGTAGAATGCGGCGATGGCCACCCTGGGGGAACTGGAACGACGTGTGATGGACGTGCTCTGGGACGCGGACGCGCCCCTGACCGCCGGCGAGGTGCGCGGCGCGTTGAACGACGCGTCCCCGGCGCCGACAAGAGCCCTTGCGGCCACCACGGTGCTCACCGTGCTGTCGCGCCTGGAGACCAAGGAGTTCGTGTCCCGGGACCGCGACGCCTGGCCGCACCGCTACGCAGCCGTCACCCCCCGCGCCGAGCACATGGCCGAGCTGATGCATCAGGTACTGGGGCAGGCCCGCAACCGTGAGGCCGTTCTCGCCCGGTTCGTGGGCCGGGTGACCCCCGAGGAGGCCGACGAACTCCGGCACCTGCTCGAGTCACGCTGAGGAATCCGTGACGACCGCGGCCGCGCTGTTGGCGCTCCTGGCCGTCCTGCTCGCCTGGCCCGTGCCCATCGCGCTGGGCGCGGCCCGCTGGCCGGCCCGAGCCCCGGGTGCGGCACTGCTGTTGTGGCAGGCGGTCGCCCTGGCGGGCGGACTGTCGATGATCGGCGCCCTGCTCACCTTCGGGCTGGCCCCGTTCGGGACGCACCCGATGGCCGCGCTCGGCGGGTTCTTCGACGCGCTGGTCGACGGGTCGCTGCCCGCGGGCACCACGTTCCCCCGGATGTTCGCACTGAGCGGCGCGCTCCTGTTGGGCACCCACCTGGTGTTGAACCTGGTGCTCACCGTGGTGCGGACCCGTCAGCAACGGCTCCGCCACCTGCAACTCCTCCGCCTGTTGAGTACCCCGGTCCCCGACCGCCCCGACGTGCGGCTGCTCGACCACGAAGCGCCGATCGCCTACTGCCTGCCGGCCGCGCCCCGGTCGGTGACGGTGCTCTCGGCCGGGCTGCTCGACGTGCTCGACGAGGCCCAGGTACGAGCGGTGGTGGCCCACGAACAGGCCCACGTCGATCAGCGCCACCACTTGGTGGTGGTGGCTTTCGAGGCGTGGCGCTCGTCGCTGCCCTGGTTCCCCATCGCCACCCGCGCCCTCGACGCGGTGGGCCTGCTGGTCGAGATGCTCGCCGACGACGCGGCCCGCCGTACCAACGACGAGGCGACCCTGGCCGCCGCGATCGCCACGGTCGGGTCGGCCGGTACCACGGACGGCACCGCCCCGGCGGGCCAGGACGGCGCGCTCGCGGTGGACCCCGCATCGATCGCCCGCCGTGGGTCCCGACTCGGCGACGGGTTCACACCCATGGGTCGGACCGTGCAGGCGGGGGTGGTGGCCGCCGCGGTGGCCCTGATCGCCGTGCCCACGGTCCTGCTCGTCGCCCCGCCGCTGTACTGACCGCATCACGGGTCGGTCAATCGTCGGCGAAACGGTCCGGACCTGCCGATCCAAGGTGGATCAGGGGTCGACCGACGGAAGCGGGGTGTCGTCCCGTTCGCACACGGCGCGGCCGTGGCCGACACCCCACCCACGTGCGCGGCGCCCGACGTGATGACGGGCGTGGTCGGTGGCCGCGCGGAGGTCGTCGAACACGTGTCGGCGGGTGGCGAGCCGGTCGAGGGTGCCCACCCGTCCCAGCAGCCGTTCGTGGTCGGGCCGCAGCCCCTTGAACAGCACCGTGACCCCCCGGGCTTCGAGCTCCGCGGTCACCTCGCCAAGGGCGCGCGCGGCCGTGGCGTCGATCAGCGCCACCTCGGGCAACCGCAGGATCACGACCTCGGCGTCGTCGGCCTGTGAGAGCTGGTCGGCCAGTCGTCGGGCGACCCCGAAGTGCACCGGACCCTCCAGCCGGTACGACACCACCCGCCCACCCATGGTGTCGCCATCGGGCACCACCACCGGAGTCTCGGTGGCGTCTGTCCCCTCCCCGCCCGCCGTCGCCGGTGATCCCGGTGTGGGCGGCACCGCCACGTCGTCGATGACCTCGCGCTGCACCACCGCGCGGCGTGATGCCCCCGCCGGTGAGCCCTGCCGAGCGCGGTCCCGTGCGGTGCGGACGACCTTGACCAGAGTGAGCACCCCGGCCACGGCGATGCCCAGGTGGACGGCCACCACCAGGTCGAAGGCGACCGTGGCGGCGCCGGTCACCACGAGCACCACGGCATCGGTGCGGGTCGTACCCAGCACGTCGGCGATCCGATGCCACCCCACCATGCGGAAGGCGGTGACCATGAGCACCGCCGCCAGGGCGGCCAGGGGGATACGGGCCACCAACCCGGAGCCGACGAGCACCACGACGAGCAGAAACACCGAGTGGGTGATCGACGACAGCCGGGTGCGGGCGCGGGCCCGGATGTTCACCGCGGTCCGTGCGATGGCCCCGGTCGCCGGCATGCCCCCGGCGAGCGACGCGGCGATGTTCGCCAATCCCTGACCGAACAGCTCGCGGCCCGGGTCGTGGGGCGGCACGTCGGTCATGCCGTCGGCCACCTTGGCGGCGAGCAGGCTTTCGATGCCCGCCAGCGCGGCCACCGCCAGGGCCGCGGGCACATAGGGCCCCAACTCACCGAGGCCGATGTCGGGCAGGCTCAGGGTCGGGAGCGCCGATGGCAGCTCGCCGATCGGGGCGATCTGCAGCCCGGCCACTTGGGCGACCAGCGTCGCCAGGATCACCGCGGGAAGCGACGCGGGCAAGGTCGGGCGGACCAGCGGGGCCAGGACCATGACCGCGACCACGATGGCAACGACCACCAGGGTCGACAGCATCGCCGGGCCCCTGGCATCCACCACCGCGCGGGCCGCGACCACCGCGGTGTTGCCGGGCTCGGTTGCCGCCGCGCCCACCGCCAGGGGCACCTGCTGGAGGAAGATGATCACCGCGATCCCGAGGGTGAAGCCCTCGACGACCGGCCAGGGGATGAAGTCCAGCACCCGGCCGAGGCGGAGCGCGGCGGCGACGAGCAGGATCACGCCCGCCATGACCCCGACGACGACCACCGCGTCGGCGCCGTGCCGGGCCACCAGAGGTGCCAGCACGACGACCATGGCGCCGGTGGGGCCCGACACCTGCACGTGAGAGCCGCCGAAGATCCCGGCGACCAGTCCGGCGACGATCGCGGTGACCAGTCCAGGACCGGGTCCCAAACCGCTGGCCACGCCGAAGGCGAGGGCCAGGGGCAGGGCGACGATGCCCACGGTGACACCGGCGACCAGGTCCTGGCGCCAGCTCTGGGGAAGTTCGCGGTAGTCGGAGCGCCGGGGGATCATCCCGCGCACGAGATCACTGATCGGCGACCTCCGCTTCGAGGTCGGCGATCAGTTCGCCCGCGGGGACCAGGGTGGCCAGCAGGAGGCGGCGCGCCACCGCCAGCAGCTCCGCGACCTGGGGTTCGGCCAGCGAATAGACCGCGGACGCGCCGTCTTTGTGGTTGGTCACCAGACCGGCGCGGCGCAGCACCGCCAACTGGTGCGACAGGTGCGAAGACTCGATGCCCACCAGCGGTTGCAGATCGCCCACGGTCCGGGGTCCGTCGCACAGCACCTCCAGGGCACGGATACGCGCCGGATGGCCGAGCGCCTTGAAGAGCTCGGCCTTGACCTGGGAAAGCGACGGGTTGGGTTCGCCCTGTGGCACGGCCACCTCCATTGCATGCCGACGACGCGGGATTCGACTCGGTGGGGCCGGCATCCCCTCCGTATGCCGGCCCCGCTAGTGACCAGTCTATCAGATGAAAGATTCTTCAGCTACTCGGAGGTGGGTCTGAGGATCCGACGGTCGACGATCTGATCGGTGCGCAGGATCACCAGTTCCCGATCGTCGGTGAGTACCTTGACGAAACCGAACTCGACCTCCACCACATAACCCGAAAGCGTCGCGGTCGCGGCTTTCCGGTCGTCGGCCGGGGCGAGGACCTCGTCGACGCTGGTGGCGGTCACCACGAGCTCTTCACGTTCCCACCAGGGGGTGTCGACGATCGCGGCCAGACCCAACACGCTCAGAAGGATCGCCACGTTCAGACCCCGCTTTGCCCGTACCACGGCCCGGTGTTCGAGCACGCTGCTCCACCGGTGGTACACCGCCGCGAGCCCGCCCGCGATGACCAGGACCCCGATGGGCAACCACCAGGACCGTGACGTGAGCACCCGGGAGACCGCGATCGCCGCGAGAACCGTGGCGAACAGCATCGGGGTGAGCTGCCAGCGGCTCTCCCCCGGCGTGGGCCACAGGATCGACAGCACCACCAGCGGCAGGAGGATCATCACCACCAGACCGGTCAGGCCGGGGCGGGCGAACAGGGTGCCCATCCCCATCTGGAAGATCGACTGCAGATCGATCGTGGCCGCGATGGAACTGGCGATGTTCCAGTCCCAGTGCGCCACGGCGAGGATGCGAAGCAGCACGAACAAGATGGCGATCCCACCGGGGACCCCGATACCACGGACGAGCTTTTTCGCCGACGGCGCGTCGTCGGATTCCTCGTCGCCGAGGAGTGCGTCGATCCCCCGGTCAGTCATCGCCTCGGGGTTTGCGTCCACTCACCGCCCAGAAGATGATGCGCGCCATCGCATCCTGGAGGGCCAGGGTCTCCACGCCCCAGTCCTCCAACCCGCGGCGGTGCGCGGCGACGTTCGCCAGCATCGACACCAGCACCCCGCTCATGGCCGCCGGGTCCATCGTCGCCGGGTGCCGCCCGGCCTTCTGCATTCGGGCGATGGCGTCGCGCAGCGCCTCGGCTGTCGCCGCCAGGAACGACGTGCGGACCGAACGAAAGCGGACGTCGCCTTCGGAGGTGGCCAGGTCGATGACCTTGAGGATCGGTCGGTTCTCCTCCCAGAACTGCAGGTAGGCCCGAGCCAGCTCGTTGGCCGCGTCGAACCCGTCAGCGCCGCGCCAGGTCGTCGCCGCGACGACCTCGGCGAAGCGACGACCGTCATCGGTGAGCTGCCCGGCGAGCGCGAGCACCGCGGATTCCACGTCCGCGAAGTACTGGTAGAAGGTCGCCGGCGACGTGCCGGCCTCGCGGGCGATGTCCACGACCTTGACGTCCCGATAGGCGGTGCGTTGCAGCAATGCAGAGGTGCACTCGAGCAGGCGCTGGCGGGTGGCCATACCCCGCCGGCCTGGCACCCGGCCGTCCGCGGCCCGGGGTTCGGCCTCGGTCCGGTCCGGGGCGTCGTCGCGGTCGACGGTGGCGCGGTGGGGCTCGGGATCGGTCATGGACGGCTCGACTCTCGCTCGGTGCGGAGCGCGTCCAGCCGTTCGCGCAGTTCGAACTTGACGACCTTGCCCGACGCGTTCGTCGGAAGCTCGTCGACGACGTGCACGCTCCGGGGAGCTTTGTAGTTGGCCATGCGGTTGCGGGCCCAGTCCACGACCTCGGCGGGGTCGATGTGACGACCGGCCACGGGCACCACGAACGCGGCCGCCACCTCACCCAGACGCTCGTCGGGAACCCCGACCACGGCCACCTGGGCCAGGTCGGGGTGGGCGAGCATCAGACTCTCGATCTCGGCCGGGTACGCGTTGAAACCGCCGCAGATGAACATGTCCTTGACCCGGTCGGTGATGCGCAGGTTCCCCTGCTCGTCCATCACCCCGATGTCGCCGGTGTGCAGCCAACCCTCGGCGTCGATCGCCTCGGCGGTCCCTTCGGGGTCCTCGAAGTAGCCCTGCATCACGTTGTAGCCCCGCACGACCACCTCGCCGGGCTCACCGCGGGGCACCTCACGACCGTGATCGTCGAAGATCAGGACCTCCATGTCGGGCATCGCCCGCCCCGACGTGGTGGCGATGATCTCGGGCGGGTCGTCGTGGCGGCACATCGTGGCGAACCCGCAGGCCTCGGTCAGCCCGTAGGCGGTGACCACCGTGTCGAATCCCAGCTCCCCGGTCATCTGCTCGACCAGCGACACCGGGATGACCGCGGCGCCGGTCACCGCGAGGCGCAAGCTCGACAGGTCGTGGTCGGCGCGGTCGGGACGGTTGAGCATGGTCTGGTAGATCGTGGGCGCGCCGGGCAGTGCGGTGATGCGTTCAGCATCGACGAGGCGCATCATGGCCGGCACGTCGAAGGTGGCCAGAGGCACCATGGTGGCGCCGGCGATCGCGCAGGCCACGATGCCGGCCTTGTAGCCGAAGGAGTGGAAGAACGGGTTGACGATCAGGTAGCGGTCGTGCTCGGCCAGGCCGACCCCGTCGACCCAGCCCTGGACACACCGCAACACCTGGCCGTGCGCGGTGAGCACACCCTTGGGTCGCCCGGTCGTGCCGGAGGTGAACAGCATGTCCGACAGGTCGCTCGGCGCGCCGGCGTCGATGCGGGCCTGGACCGTCGCGTCGTCCACGGCGTCTCCGGAATCGAGAAAGGCGTCCCAGGACGTGGTGCCGTCGGGAGGGGGATCGCGCAGTACCACGGTGAAGCGCAGGTCGGGAAGGCCGCCGACCTCGGCGCGCGCGTCCTCGAGCATCGACACGTACCCGTTGCCCAGGAACCCGTCGACGGTGACGAGCGCGACCGCCCGGCTGCGGGCCAGGATCCAGGCCGCCTCGGTGCCCTTGTAGCGCGTGTTCAGTGGCACGAGCACGGCGCCCACCGACTGCAGCCCGACCAGTGCCGCCACCCATTCATGGCAGTTCGGCGCCCAGATCGCCACACGGTCGCCGGGTTCGACCCCGTTGGCGACGAAGGCCTTCGCGGCGCGCCGGATGTCCACGGCCAGGTCGTTCCAGCTCAGGCGCACGTCGCCGTCGACGACCGCCTCGGCGTCGCCGAAGCGTGCAGCAGCATCGGCGAACAGGCGGGGGACGGTGCCCCAGCGCAGGTCGGCGCGGGTGCCGTCGGGCTCGACGGATCCGGGCATCACGCCTCCCCGGCGACCGCGCCGTGGCGGGCCCAGTGATCGGCGACCTCGTCGGAGGTGGTGACCGTGGCGAGCAGGGTCAGCGTGTGGTCGATCACCGCGTCGGCGTAGTCGGCGGGCACCCCGGCCACGGCGTCGCGGGGCAGCACGAACTGGTAGCCCAGGTTCACCGCGTCCATCACGAAGTTCGTCATGCCGACGTTCACCGACACGCCGACGCCGACGATGGTCGTGACCCCGAGGTTGCGCAGGATCGGGTCCAGCCCGGTTCCGGCGAAGGGACCCAGCCCGTGCAGTCGGTCGATGGTGACGTCGGTGGGTTCGGGGCCGAGCTCGGCGACCAGGGAAGCGGCCGGTGAGCCGGGTATGAGCGGTACCGGGGCGCGGGCGGCTGCACCGAAGAGCCGGGCGTTGGTGTTGGCGCCGAGCCCGTCGGCTCGACGGACCGCGACGCTGTGGACGACGGGCACCCCGGCGGCGCGCGCGGCGGTGGCCAGGGTGTGCAGCCGGGGAAGGATCGGTGCAGCGGCCTCGGCCAGCCGGGGGAGCATCGCCTGGTCACCGATGACGCCGCGCTGGCACTCCTGGGTCACCAACACGCACCGGGTCGGGTCCAACAGTGCGGCGAGGTCGACGGGCACACCGGCGAATCTATCCGAGCGGCTGCCCGGTTTCTGACGCCCCGTCAGGATCGGCACCCCGGGCCCCGATCGCGTCTTTGCACACCCCACCCGGCGCCAACCGGGTCCACCGTGCAAAGAGTGGAACATGGGGCGGGCCCCGCTCCTCCCCCGCCGCACCCCCGGACGCGTCTTTGCACACCCCACCCGGCGCCGACCGGGTCCACCGTGCAAAGAGTGGAACGCGGCGGCACGAGCGGGGGGCTTCGCCGGCAGTTGTCACAGGCCGCGGGCAGGATGCGACCCATGGCGACGCGACCGACGGCTCCCACTCTGCCTCCGACGGGACGGGCGGGCCTCGGCGCCTTCGAGCGGGTCGTCGATCGACTCGCCGGTCCCCGCCTCGGGGTGGTGTCGGTGTCGGACCTCCGTGAGGTGGGCATCGACGACGACCGCCGAGAGGGTGCCCTTCGACGCGGGGCGATCATCCCGGTGGGCCATGGCGTCTACCGACCGGCGGGAGTGCGCCTGACCCGCGAGGCCGAGATGCGGGCGGCCTGCGCGGCGATCGGGCGCCATGCGGTGGTGTCCCACCGTTCGGCGCTGTGGTTGTGGGGCGTGATCGACCACGTCGACGTCGTCGAGATCACCGTGCCCGTGGGCCACCGCAGCACCCTTGCCGGTCTCGTCGTGCACCGGTCGACCGATCTGGTCGACGACCATCGCTGCGTGCGGCGTAGCGTTCCCACCACCACTCCGGCACGTGCCTTGCTCGACGCCGCGGCGGTCCTTTCGCCCACCGAGCTGGGCCAGGCGGTCGAAGCGGCATTGACCGAGGACCTCGTTTCGGTGGCCGGACTCCGCCACATCCTCGCCGAGCTCGCACGACCCGGTCGGCGCGGGGCCGGCGGCCTTCGTCGGTACCTCGACACGCGCGCCCTCGGCGAGGCCAGTCCCGAATCCCGACTGGAGCCGGTCATGGCGCGGCTGTGCCGGGACCACGGCGTCGGACCGGTGGATTTCCAGAAGACCGTGGTGCTGGAGGGGCGGGTGTTCCGACCGGACTTCCAGATCCCCGACGCCCAGCTTGCGGTCGAGGTCGACGGGTTCGCCGCGCACCGGAGCCGCGACGCCTTCGAACACGACCTGGAGCGTCAGAACGCCTTCATCCGCAACGGCTGGCTGATGCTGCGCTACACCGCGCCCCAGCTTCGCCGACCGGCAAGAGTCGCCCGGGAGATCATCGAAGTGGCCAAGCGACGCCGCGCCGAGCTGGGCGCGCCCGGGACCTGACCGACGACTTTGCACCGTCGACCCGGCCGCGGGCGGGAAAACCGTGCAAAGACGAGATCAAAGGGCGGCGGTGGTTCGGCGGGCACCCCTGGTCCTCACGTGCAAGGCTCCGCTCATGACCGACGACCAGCGCATCACGACCTTCACCAACGACGGCTACACCTTCGAGGTGACCGACTCGGGCCCTCTCGACGGTGAGGTGGTGGTGTGCCTGCACGGGTTCCCCCAGCCGGCGTCCTCCTGGGACGCCGTCGCCGCACGGCTCGTCGAGGCGGGCTTCCGGGTCCTGGCCCCGACCCAGCGCGGCTACACCCTCGGCACCCTGGCCCAACGCCGCCGCGACTACACCACGAGCAAGCTCGCCGGTGACGTCGTGGCCCTGCTCGACGCCGCCGACACGCGCCGCGCCCACATCGTCGGTCACGACTGGGGTGGCGGCGTCGCCTGGCAGTTCGCCTGGAGTCACCCGGACCGGTGCGCCACCCTCACCGTGGTGTCCACCCCGCATCCGGGCGCCATCGCCAAGTCGATGATCCGCAGTTCCCAGCTACTGCATTCGTGGTACATGGTCGCCTTCCAGGTCCCCCGACTGCCAGAGGCGCTGTTGGCCCGCGTCGGACACGACCGGGCCA
This sequence comes from uncultured Iamiaceae bacterium, assembly GCA_964449375.1. GTDB lineage: Bacteria > Actinomycetota > Acidimicrobiia > Acidimicrobiales > Iamiaceae > JAFDWI01. The sequence continues at coordinate 19,331 of CAYVAS010000041.1, forward strand.
AGGCGGGTCTCATGAAGGACGGGCTGGGCGAACCGGCCGCCGAAGCCAGCGCGGCGCTCCTGACCGACCCCACCATCGCCCGGGGCATGATCAACTGGTACCGGGGCCTGCCCTTCTCGACGAGCGATCCGGTCGGGCCGATCACGGTGCCCACCGTGTACGTGTGGAGTGACCGGGACCGCTACCTGGGTCGCTGGGCCGCGGAGCACACCGCCGAGTGGGTGCAGGGTCCGTACCGGTTCATCGAGATCTCCGGCGGCACCCACTGGCTGCCCGACACCCACCCCGACGAGATCGCCGAGGCCGTCGCCACCGTCGCGGGAGCGAACGCCGCAGAGCCGGATCAGGCGCGCTGATCGCCACCACCAGCCCCACGGGACGGGTAGCGTGAGCTGCCCATGGGCACGACGAACGACTTCTCCACGATCGTCTGGGAGGTGCGCGACCACGTGGGGTGGCTCACGCTGAACCGGCCGGCACGGCTCAACGCGTTCGACCAGACGATGTGCGCCGAGATCGCCCAGGTGTGGGCGACGGTCCGGCGCGACGACGACGTGCGAGCCGTGGTGCTCACCGCGGCCGGCGACCAGGCGTTCTGCACCGGCATCGACCGGGACTTCGTGCCCGCCGACGACGGGGTCGACTACGACTTCACGCCCTTCACCTACGACGACCCGGGCCGTCAGCTCGGCCCCCGCTCGAACCGGTGCTGGAAGCCGGTGATCGCCGCGGTCAACGGCATGGCCTGTGGCGGCGCGTTCTACCTGCTGGGCGAGGTGGACTTCATCATCGCAGCCGACCACGCCACCTTCTTCGACCCGCACCTCACCTACGGCATGCCCGCGGTGTACGAACCGATGGCGATGATGCGTCGGATGCCCTTCGGCGAGCTGATGCGCATGACGCTGCTGGGCAACCACGAGCGCATGTCGGCCGCGCGTGCCCACGAGGTCGGGCTGGTGTCCGAGGTCGTCGCCGCCGGTGAGCTGCACGATCGGGCGGCCTGGGCCGCCGGGGCGATCGCTGCCCAGCCACCGACCGCGACGGTCGCCACGGTGCGCAGCCTGTGGGCCGCCCGCGAACTGGCGCCGGGCACCGCCGAGGACCTGGGAGCGGTGTTTCTGGGCCTGGGCATGAGCCGGGAGACGATGGAACAGGGCTCGTCGGTGTTCGCGTCCGGCGAGCGGATCGAACCGCGCATCCGCTAGCGCCGGCGATGCTCGGTTCCCTGGTCACCGAGGCCGCCCGGCGCTTCGGCGAGCGACCCGCGCTCACCACGCCCCTGGGTTGGTCACTCGGCTACGCTCAGCTCGACCGCTTCGCCGACGAGACCGCGGCGGGACTGGCCCGACGGGGCATCGGGCCCGGCGACGTGGTCGCGCTGGTCCTGCCCTCGGGCTGTGCCTACGCGGTGGCCTACGTGGCCCTCGCGCGGCTGGGAGCGATCACCGTGGGGGTGAACCCGGTGTTGGCGCCTGCCGAGCGGGCCACGGCCTGCGACGTGGTCGGACCCAAGCTGGTCCTGGCTGCCGCGGAGCTGACCGACGGCCTGCCGGGCGAGCTGACCGAGCCGGTGGCGCCCGCCGCCGGACCCGACGGGGTGCTGAAAGAACTGCGGGAGGACCCGTGGCGCTTCGAGCGGGTTCCCGAGGATCCCGACCGGGACCTGGCCATCGTGTTGACTTCGGGCACCACGGGCCGCCCCAAGGGAGCCGTGTTCCGCGGTCGTCACCTGGCCGCGGTCACCCGCTACGACCTGGGCTCCCGCGCCGACGCATGGGGAGGCGGCGGGCCGATGCTCGCCGGTACCCAGTTCGCGCACGTCGGGTTCATGACCAAGTTCGCCTGGTACGTGCGGACCGGCGCGCAGCTCATGGTCCTGGACCGTTGGCGCGCAGCCGACGTGCTCGACATCGTCGAGGCCACCCGCATGCCGGTGATCGGCGGCGTCGCCCCGCAGGTGGCCCTGATGCTGCGCGATCCCCGCTTCGACGAACGGGACCTTTCCGCGGTGCAGGCGCTCGTGATGGGCGGCGCCCCGTCGCCTCCCGCCCTGGTCAGCGAAGCCCGGGACCGCTTCGACGCCGCGTATTCGATCCGGTACTCATCGACCGAGTCCGGCGGCGTGGGAACCGGAACGGCCTTCGACGCCCCTGACGACGAAGCGCTCCACACCGTCGGTCGTCCTCGGCCGGGCATGGGCCTGTTGATCCAGGACGCGGATGGGCGGGACCTACCTGCGGGCGAGATCGGCGAGGTCTGCCTCCGCTCCGACGCGGCGATGCACCGCTACTGGGACGATCCGGCCGCAACCGCCCGGGCGTTGCGAAGCGGGTGGTTGCACACCGGTGATCTCGGCTCGATCGACGAGGCCGGGTGCCTCCGACTGGTCGGGCGCGACTCGGAGATGTACCTCCGCGGCGGCGAGAACGTCTTTCCGGCGCAGGTCGAAGCCGTGCTCGCTTCCCACCCCGACATCCGCGAGGTCGCGATCGTGCCCCGACCCGACGAGGTCATGGGCAACGTGGGGGTCGCCGTGATCGTGCCGCGGGACCCCGCGGACCCGCCGACCCTGGCGGGCTTGCGCGCCTTCGCAGCCGACGACCTGGCCCACTTCAAGCTTCCCGAGCACCTGGTGGTCACCCGAATGCTGCCTCTGACCGCGGGCCACAAGATCGACCGCACCCGCCTGCGCGAGGTGATCGACCGGACCTGAACCGCACCGTCGACCGGTGGAGGGGCGATGCTCGGCGCGCCGGGGCGCGCCGGTCAGGCGCCGGGAAGGAGCACCGGCTTGACCACCTCACCCGACAACGACGCCGCCTCGGCCTCGTCGATCTCGGCCAAGGGAAAGGTCTGTACGAGCCGGTCGAAGGGGAACCGGCCCTCACCCCACCACTCGATCAGCCGGGGGATCGTCACCTGCGGGTCGGCGTTGCCCTCCAGGATGTTGGACACCTGCTTGCCCACCAGGATGCCCGGATCCAGGGTGAGGTCCCCCGACTGGATGCCCACCAGGCCGGCGTGCCCACCGAGGCGGAGAATCCTGAAGGCATCGAGGATCACCTCGGGAACGCCGGTGGTGTCGAAGCTGAAGTCCGCGCCGCCACCGACGGCTTCCATGACCGAGGCCAGGGTGGCATCGGTTCCGCCCACGACCGCGTCGGTGGCACCCAGCTCGGTGGCGAGCTCGAGGCGCTCGGGGTGCAGGTCGACGGCCACGATCGGCGACGCGCCCACCGCGGCGGCCGCCATCACCGCGGCCAGACCCACCGCGCCGGCACCGAACACCACCAGGCTCTCGCCCGAGGCCACCTCGAGGGCTTCGAGAACCGAACCCGCACCGGTCAACAACCCGCAACCCAGCGGTCCGAACTTCTCCAGCGGCAGCGCCGGGTCGACTTGGACGGTGTTGCGGGCGGCGACGACCGAATGGGTCGCGAACGACGACTGGCCGAACCACCGGGAGCCGACCTCGGCCCCGTCTCCGTCCCGGGCACCCGTGGACCAGTCCGGATTCCGGCCGGTCAGGTTGCGGACCAGAAAGGTGTCGCAGCTCCAGGGCCGACCGGCACGACACTGGTTGCAGGCGCCACACGAGTCGTACGAGCACACCACGTGGTCGCCGACAGCGATGCCGGTGACCTCGGGTCCGACCGCCTCGACCACGCCGGCCCCTTCATGGCCGGTGATCAGGGGGCAGAGCACACCCATGGCCCTGGGGAGCTGGTCGGTGTGGCACAACCCGGTGCCCACGATGCGGACCAGTATCTGGCCGGGTCCGGGTTCGTCGAGGTGAATCGATTCGAGCGTGTAGGGACCCTCTGGGTTCCGCAACACCGCGGCGGTGATCTCCATGACCGCATGCTGCCACGGACCGCGCACGGCGTGCTCGGACCGCATTGCCGCGCCACCCCTCATCCGCTAGTTTCTGACGGGTCGTCAGATTCTGTACGGCGGCCGCAGACCGGGTCCGGCCCGCAGGCCATTCCTCCTCCACAGGAGCTCAGGTGAACTTCGATTTCACAGAAGAACAGCTTGCCTTCGTCGACGAGGTCGAGGCGTTCCTGGACGCCCACGACGACCCGGAGGTCTTCGACGTCACCCGCGAGAACATGGCCCAGATCGTGGACACCCCGAAACGGCGGGCGTTCATGGCCAAGCTGGGCGAAAAGGGCTGGCTCGGTATGACCTGGCCGACCGAGTACGGCGGCTCCGACGGCGAAGGCGTCTACGAGTACCTGCTGAACGAGGCCCTCGCCCGCCGGGGCGGCCCCCAGATCGGCAAGGGGGTGGGCATCGTGGGCAAGACGATCATCCACAACGGCACCGACGACATGAAGGCCGAGTTCCTTCCCAAGATCCTGCGCAACGAGATCGAATTCGCCGTCGGCTACTCCGAACCCGACGCCGGCTCGGATGCTGCGTCGATGAAGTTGCGGGCCGAACGGCACACCCGAGACGGCGTGGACGGCTGGTTGTTGAACGGTCAGAAGACCTGGACCACCTCGGCGCACTTCGCCGAGTGGTACTGGCTCGGCACCCGCACCGACCCCAGCAACAAACACCACGGCATCACCTTGATGCTGGTGCCCCTCGACCAGCCCGGGATCACGATCAACGGCATCTGGACGATGGGCGACGAACGCACCAACGAGGTGTTCCTCGACGACGTGTTCGTGCCCGACGCGTACGTCGTCGGCGAGGTCAACCACGGATTCCAGTACATTTCCCAGGCGCTCGACCTCGAGCGGTTCACGATGTTCACGTTCTCGCCGATGCAGC
>CAYVAS010000042.1:0-22646 GCA_964449375.1 uncultured Iamiaceae bacterium
GGGACCTGCAGACCAAGCCCACCGACAAGGTGCACACCTGGCCGCACCTGCTGGTCGTCGAGTTCGCCTCGGCGCTCATCGTGTTCCTGTTCATCCTGCTCTTCTCGGTGTTCGTGAACGCACCGCTGCAGGAGCTGGCCGACCCGAACAAGACGGTCAACCCGGCCAAGGCCCCCTGGTACTTCCTGGGTCTGCAGGAACTGCTGACGATGTTCGACCCGCAGATCGCCGGGGTGCTCGGCCCGACCGTGATCATCGTGGGGCTCATCACGATCCCCTATCTCGACAAGAACCCCAGTCACCGACCCGAGGACCGCAAGTTCGCCGTCTCGTTCTTCACGGTGTTCCTGATGTTCTGGGCGGTGCTGTCGATCATCGGCATCGCCTTCCGGGGACCGGGTTTCCAGTTCACCCTGCCGTGGCACGACGGCCTGTTCTTCGACCTGTGAGGCTCAGGGCATGACCGCAGTCATCACCATCATCGCCATCGTCGTCGGCCTGGCCGCCCTCGTCGCGGTGTTCTTCGTGCTCGGACGACGTGACACCACCCAGGCGGTGGGCACGCTCTCGGCCGAGACCAAGGCCCGGGACCGGGCCGGTCGCAGCGCGGAGCTCGAGCGCAAGGCCTCCGACGTCGAAGCCTGGACGCCGCCGACGCCCCGGGACGTCGGGGTGTCGCGCCGACAGTTCCTGAACCGGGGCATCTGGTCGATGGCCGGTCTGGGAGCCCTCGGCTTCGGCGCCGGACTGATCAGCTTCCTGTGGCCGCGGGTCTCCGGCGGGTTCGGGTCCACCATCAACCTGGGTTCGATCACCGACCTGAAGGAGAAGATCGCGTCGGCGAACGGCTTCTACTACGTGCCCGAGGGCAAGCTCTTCGTGGTCGAGTACCCGATCTCGGCGCTGCCCAAGGCCCGCCAGGTCTACCAGCCCGCCGAGCTCGCCTCCATGGAGGAGGGCATCACGGTCGTGTACCAGAAGTGCCCCCACCTGGGCTGTCGGGTGCCGCCGTGCGTGACCTCGCAGTGGTTCGAGTGTCCCTGCCACGGTTCCCAGTACAACCAGGCCGGTGAGCACAAGGTCGGCCCAGCCCCCCGCGGCATGGACCACTTCGCCACCTCGGTGTCGGGCGGTTCGCTGACCGTGGACACCGGCATGATCATCCAGGGCCCGGCCGTCGGCACGAACACCACGGGCCAGGAGCCCGCTGGTCCGCACTGTGTGAGCGCAGGGGAGTGATCGGCCAGATGATCGGAGCGACCCACGACATGTCCTCGGCCCCCCTGATCCTCGGTGCGTCGGTCCAGACGTCCATCGGGTTCGTCGTGCTGTTCCTGGTGTGCCTGCTGTGTGTGGTCTACGGCCTGGCCAGCATCCGGTCGGGCAAGCCGGCGGCGGGCTCGGAGGTGTACCTCGCGCCCAACCGCAAGCCCTACTACGACGACCAGACCATGGAGACCACCCGGCTGGACCGGATGCTGCTGATCTCCTTCGCCACCCTGGCCGCCATCTCCCTGGCCCTGCCCCTGTACTGGCTGGCGGAACCGGGCCGGATGGCAGGCGCCACCAAGATGTTCGACGACCGGTTCGTGTCCACGGGCGAGGAGCTCTACGGATCGAACACCCCGGAGAACCACAACGGTCTGGGCTGCGCCGACTGCCACGGCGCCACCGGCGGTGGCGGGGTCGCCAGCTACACGATCACCGACCCCGACGGGCGCTTCATCAAGCAGGTCCAGTGGCTGGCTCCCGCCGTGGACACCGCCACGCTGCGGTTCAACCGCGCCGACCTGCGGGAGATCATCGTCTACGGACGGCCGTTCTCCCCGATGGCGGGTTGGGGTGAAGCCGGCGGCGGTTCGGAGAACTCCCAGTCGATCGGGGCGATTATCTCGTACCTCGAATCGATCGAGCTCGATCCCAAGGAGGCCCAGCAGCAGGTCGCCGAGGGCCTCGAGGCCGAGAAGGCCGCCGCAGAGGCCGCCGGCCAGCCCTACGCCAGCGACGGCGCGGCGCTGTTCAACCTGGGCTACTACTCGGGGACCGCGGGCGGCGCTTACTCGTGCGGACGGTGCCACACCCAGGGTTGGTCCTACGGCGAGAAGGCCGCCGACGGCAACGGCGCCTTCGGCCCGAACCTGACCGCCGCGACCTCGCAGTTCCCCGGTACCGCATCGGGCCTCGAAGCGATGGTGAGCTTCGTGTGTCAGGGGTCGCTGCAGGGTGTCCAGTACGGCCTGCAGGGCATGGGCACCGGCCGGATGCCGTCGTTCTGCCAGACCAAGCCCTACAACCCCGGCACCGACCCGCTGGTGTCGCTGCCGAACCTGCCCACGCTGGAGCAGGGCGCGCCGGGGTCGGGCATGATGACCGAAGCCCAGGTCACCCAGATCGTCGAGTTCGTGAGGGGACTGTAAGAAATGTTGCATCTGCTCGCCTCCCTCACCTGGGACCCGGGAATCCGGGGGATCCTCGACGTCGTGATCTCGGTCGCGGTGCTGGTGGGAACCCCGCTGATCCTGCTCACCACCAACCTCGGCTCACGGCTGTCGTTCCACCTGACGATGACCGCGCTGTTCGGGTGGCTCACCATCATGTTCCTGGTCTGGGCCATCTACGGGCTGGGCTATCTCGGCCCGGCGCCCTCCTGGGTGGTCCAGGAGGTCTCCACCGACCCCGCCGGAGCCGTCGCCGAACAGCTCCACACGGTGCCCCAACCCGACGATTTGCCCAAGACACCAGAGGACTATCTGGAGACCAACTCGGCGGTGGCCGAGGCCATGGCGGGACGCAGCACCCTGCCCACCATGGGTGACGTGGTCGATGCCGACCCCACCGTGGCCCAGCAGCTCAAGCCGCAGTTGAACGGTTGGACGATCGTGCCCGCCTCCGACGGGGTCTACGGGGACGCGTCGGCCGAAGCGGGGGAGTACCTCCAGGAGAACGGCTTCGGCACGATGACCTTCGACTCGTCGTCGTCGTACCTGGTCGGTGCGGTTTACGAACGGGGCGGCAAGCCCGAGCCCAAGGACGACTCGATGTTCCAGCGGGTCGTCAACCGGATCCAGACCACGGCGATGTGGTTCATCGCGGACAACCCGACCCACTACGCGGTGGTCCAGGTCCGGCCGACGATCGAGCAGACCTCGCTGCCGGGTGAGCCTCCGCCCCCGGCGGTGGCCGACCCCAACCAGCCGGTCATCAACGTGTTGATGGTGCGGGACCTCGGTGCAGTGCGCCAGCCGTCGTTCGCCTTCGGGATCCTCAGCCTGATCTCCTTCGCGATCCTGGCCTACAGCCTGCACCGACGTGACAAGGAGGGCATGGCGAATCGGCGGGCCGCCGAAGCTGCAGGAAGCGGGGTCTGACCGACATGGCCCAGTACCTGCCCGCCTTCACCCTCGCCGTCCTCGTCGTCGCCTTCGCGCTCGGGCAGATCGCGCTCGCCCGCCTCGTGGCGCCGCGCAACGTCAACAACGCCAAGTACGCACCCTATGAGTGCGGCATCATTCCCGAGATCGACCCGCCGCAGCGCTTTCCGGTGCGCTTCTACCTGGTGGCGCTGATCTTCGTGGTCGTCGACGTGGAGATCATCTTCCTCTACCCCTATGTGCTGGCCTACCGCTCGCTGGGGATCTTCGGACTGGTCGAGATGGCGGTGTTCTCCATCGCGGTGATCGCCTGTCTGATCTTCGTGATCGCCCACGGGGCGCTCGAGTGGGGCCCCGCGGATCTGGTGCGCCGGCCCTCCGAGGCGCTGCAGCGGGCCACTTCGGTCGACGGCGTGCGTCTGGTCGGCCTCGAAGGGCGCGACCCGCACCAGGAGATCGCGGCGTGACGTGGCAATCGGAGTTCCGCGTCGCCAGAGTCGGTGGTGAGGAGGTGCACTGATGGGACAGTTGTCCGACATTCGTGAACACGGACTCGCCGGGATCGAGCACAACTTCCTCACCGGCAAGCTCGAGGACTTCCTGCGCTGGGTCCGGTACCGCTCCAGTTGGGGTGCCACCTTCGGTACCGCCTGTTGCGCCATCGAGATGATGGGCGCCGGCGGGCCGCACTACGACCTGGCGCGGTTCGGCATGGAGGTTTTCCGTGCCTCTCCCCGTCAGGCCGACATCCTGATCGTGGCCGGCCGGGTGTCCCAGAAGATGGCACCGGTGCTGCGCAACATCTACGACCAGATGACCGAACCCAAGTGGGTCATCTCGATGGGCGTGTGCGCCTCGACCGGCGGCATGTTCAACAACTACGCCCTGGTCCAGGGCGTGGACGAGGTGATCCCGGTCGACGTGTACGCGCCGGGCTGCCCGCCCAACCCCGAAACCCTGATCCACTCGATCGTCACCCTCCACGGGCTGATCCGCTCCGATGAGATCTTCAAGCGGCGCGACGAGAACGGCGGGGGCGCCGGGGTGCACATCGAGGAGCAACCGTCGGCCCGGCCCACCCCGGTCCAGCTTCCAGGCGTCAGAACCTGATGTCGGGCGAGGCGATCACTCCGGTGGACGCTCCCGACGAGCAGTCCGACACCGTCGCCGAACTCCACGGTTGTCCGCTCACCGTGAGCCACACCCAGGACGTGCTGCACGTGCCCCGGGAACGGCTCCGGGAGGTGGTCGGCGCGCTCCGGGACGACGGGTTCATCCAGTGCATCGACTCCACCGCGGTCGACTACCTGTACTACGACGCGCCCCGGGACCTGCCCGAAGGCGTCCAGCCCGAGCGCTTCGAGGTGGTCGTCACCCTGATCAACCACGTGGAGCGACGCCGGATCCGCCTGCGGGTCCAGGTCCCCGCGGAGGATCCGACGTGCCCGTCGCTGTTCCGCCTGCACCCGGGCACCGAGGCCATGGAGCGCGAGACCGCCGACATGTTCGGCATCGCCTTCGACGACCACCCCGACCCCACCCGGGTCATCATGCCCGAGGACTGGGAAGGCCATCCGCTCCGCAAGGACTACTCGGTGGGGCGGATTCCGGTGCAGTTCAAGGGCGACCCCGCCAAGTGACCTTCTCCACAGGACCCCGATCAGAGGTCATTCGATGACCGACACCCAGACCAACCTGTTCGACGTGGACCTCGCCACCGGCGTCGAGGCCGTGCGCGAGATCGATGCGGTCATGCGACTGTCCGAGGCCGACGCCGCCGTGCTCGCCGACCGCGACCCGGAGACCAGCGACACGACCGTGCTCAACGTCGGTCCCCAGCACCCGTCCACCCACGGGGTGCTGCGCCTGATGGTCGAACTCGAAGGCGAACGCGTGCTCCGGGTCAAGCCCGTGGCCGGCTACCTGCACACCGGCATGGAGAAGACCGGCGAGGTCCTCACCTACGTCCAGGGCGCCACCAACGTGACCCGCATGGACTACCTGGCGCCCATCTTCAACGAGGTCGCCTACGCGATGGCCGCCGAGCGGCTCCTGGACGTGGAGCTGCCCGAACGGGCGGTGTGGATCCGGATGCTGTTGATGGAGATCAACCGCCTGGTGAGCCACTCCACCTACAACGCCACCAACGGCATGGACCTGGCCGCGGTGTCGATGATGCTCTACGGCTTCCGTGACCGGGAGATCTGCCTGCGCTTCCTCGAGGAGATGTCCGGGGTGCGCATGAACCACAACATCGTCCGGGTCGGCGGCACCGCCGCGGACCTGCCCGACGGGTGGAAGCGCCAGGTGCTCCACATCTGCGACGAGTTCGACCGTCGTCTCGACGAGTACGACACGCTGTTGACCAACCAGCCGATCTGGCAGGAACGGCTCCAGGGGGTCGGGGTCATCACCACCGCCGAAGCGCTCGCGCTGGGCGCCACCGGTCCGATCCTGCGGGCCACCGGTTACGCCTGGGATCTGCGCAAGCACATGCCCTACCTCGCCTACGACCAGGTCGACTTCGACGTGGTGGTGGGCCAGTACGGCGACTGCTTCGACCGCTACGCGGTGCGGATCCACGAGATGCGCGAGTCGGTGCGCATCATCCGCCAGATCGTCGACAAGATGCCCAAGGGCGACTACCGGGTCCAGGACAAGAAGGTCACCCCACCGCCCCGGGCCCGCATCGACGAGTCGATGGAAGCGTTGATCCACCACTTCAAGTTGTTCACCGAGGGCATCAAGGTGCCTCCCGGTGAGGCCTACGCGGCGATCGAGTCGCCCCGCGGTGAACTGGGCTGCTACATGGTGTCGGACGGGTCGGGCAAACCGTGGCGCATGCGCTGGCGTCCGCCCAGTTTCATCCACCTGCAGACCCTTCCCCACATGATGCACCAGGGCACGATCGCGGACGCCGTGGCCGTGATCTCGTCGGTGGATCCGATCCTGGGCGAGGTCGACCGGTGAGCCGGTCGAACCCGGTTTGCCCGCAGCGTCCCTTTTGCGATTCGGTGGGAGTCCCGTGGCACGCCTGAACCCCGAGAACACCGAACTGGCCAAGGAACTCATCGGCCACTACCCGCGCCCCAAGTCGGCGCTGATCCCCCTGCTGCACCTGGCTCAGGAGCAGGAGGGCTGGGTGTCCGACGAGGCCATGATCCACATCGCCGAGCTCGTCGGGGTGACCCCCGCCGAGGTGCTCGGCACCTGCAGCTTCTACGAGATGTTCAAGCGTGAACCGGTGGGCCGGTACGTGATCAACATCTGCCACGGCGTGGCGTGCGCCCTGATGGGCGCCGAGGACCTGATCAGCCACGCCGAGGACACCCTGGGCGTCAAGGCCGGGGGCACGACCAGCGACGGCACCTTCACCCTGGAGCGGGCCGAATGCCCCGCCGCCTGCACCGAGGCGCCGTGTCTGCAGGTCAACTACCGCTACCGCTACCGGGTCACCGACAGCGACTTCGACGAGCTGATCGGTCAGCTCCGGGCCGGGTCCCTGGACGGCGAGATCCCGCCGCACGGCACGCTGGCCCGCCAGTCGTTCCGCCAACACATCCCTTCCGAACGGCGCCAGGGCCCCGCCCACGTCGAAGGCGCCACCGAGCCGGTCTGGATCAGGCGGCACCGCGAGGCGGCCGAATCGCAAGGATCGACATCGTGAGCAACGACACGTTCCCCCGGATCCTCACCGGCCGGATGGAGGCGCACGACGACGCGCACACGCTGAGCCGGTACGAGGCCACCGGCGGCTACGCCGGCCTGCGCGCCGCGCTGGAGCGCAACCCCGACGACGTGGTCGAAGAGGTCAAGGCCGCGTCGTTGCTGGGCCGCGGCGGTGCCGGGTTCCCCGCCGGGGTCAAGTGGGGCTTCTGCCCGCCGGGCGTGTGGCCCCGGTACCTGGTGGTCAACGGCGACGAGTCCGAACCGGGCACCTACAAGGACCGCGTCCTCATGGAGCGCGATCCCCACCAGCTCATCGAGGGCATCCTGATCGCCTGCTACGCGATCGGCTGCACCCAGGCGTTCCTGTACTGCCGTGGCGAGATGGCGCTGGCCCAGGAGCGTCTCGGCGCCGCGCTCAACGAGGCCTACGACGCCGGCTACATCGGCCGGAACATCCTGGGCACCGACTTCTCGATCGACGTGGTGCTGCACTGGGGAGCGGGCGCCTACATCGTGGGCGAGGAGACCGCGCTGATCGAGAGCCTCGAAGGCAACCGGGGCATGCCCCGGCTCAAGCCGCCGTACTTTCCGGCCGCGAAGGGCCTGTACCTGCAGCCCACCGTGGTCAACAACGTCGAGACGCTGTCGAATCTGCCTTGGATCCTGTCCAACGGCGCCGAGGCGTTCCACGCCCTGGGCGCCGAGACCAGCCGGGGCACCCGGTTGTTCGCGGTCTCGGGCCACGTCAAGAACCCGGGCGTCCACGAGGTCGAGTTCGGCACCACGACCTTCCGGGACCTGATCTACGGCCACTGCGGCGGTATCCGGGAAGACCGCGCGCTCAAGGCGTTCATCCCCGGCGGCGCGTCGGCCCCGTGGTTCTTCGAGGAGCACCTGGACCTGCCGCTGGAGACCAAGGCCGTCGGTGACGCCGGGTCGATGCTGGGTTCGGGTGCGATCGTGGTGATGGACGAGACCACCGACGTGGTGGCAACCGCCCGTACCCTGGTGCGGTTCTTCGCGGTGGAGTCCTGCGGCAAGTGCACCCCCTGCCGCGAGGGCGTCACCTGGATGGAACGGATCCTGGACCGCATCCTGTCCGGGCAGGGCCGGCCCGAGGACGTGAACCTGTTGCTCGACGTGAGCGACAACATCTCCCCCGAACTGACCTGGCCGCCCAAGCAGACGACGATCTGCCCGTTGGGCCCGTCGGCCCCTCCCTCGGTCGCCAGCGCCGTGCGCCGCTTCCCCGAGGAGTTCGAACGCTACCTGGGCACGTCCTTCGAGGTGACCGTCCCCATCAAGGGCGCGGCCTACGTCCCCAAGCCGGACGCGGTGGCCGCCCCCGGAGGCACTGAATCATGACCGACATCGACGACGACGTCTCCACCGTCGAGGTCACCATCGACGGCCGGCCCATCACCGCCCGCAAGGGTGAGCTGGTGATCGCCGCGGCCGAACGCAACGACACCTACATCCCCCGGTTCTGCTGGCACAACCGCATGAACCCGGTGGGCATGTGCCGCATGTGCCTGGTCGAGATCGACTCGGGTCGGGGCCCCGCGCTGCAGCCCTCCTGCATGATCGAGTGCACCGACGGCATGGAGGTCTCCACCGCCACCGACGCGGTCATCAAGGCCCAGGAAGGTGTGCTGGAGTTCCTGCTCATCAACCACCCCCTGGACTGCCCGGTCTGCGACAAGGGTGGCGAATGTCCGCTGCAGGACCAGACGATGTCGCACGGTCCCGGCGAGAGCCGCTACGTCGAGGAGAAGCGCCACAAGGAGAAGCCGATCAACGTGTCGGACCTGGTGCTACTCGACCGGGAGCGCTGCATCCTGTGCGACCGGTGCACCCGGTTTGCCAAGGAGGTCGCCGGCGACCCGCTCATCCACTTCCTGGAGCGGGGCAACGAAACCGAGGTCAACACCTTCCCCGACCACGAGTTCGCCTCGTACTTCTCGGGCAACACCGTGCAGATCTGCCCTGTCGGGGCGCTCACCTCGACCCCCTACCGTTTCAAGGCCCGCCCCTGGGACCTGGTGCAGACCGAGTCCACCTGCATGGGCTGCGCGGTGGGCTGCCGCATCGTGATCGACACCTCCCGCGACGAGCTGCTGCGATTCGACGGGGTCGACTCCGAGCCGGTCAACTGGTCGTGGCTCTGCGACAAGGGCCGGTTCGGGTTCGAGGCCTTCGAACGGGGCGACCGGCTCACCGATCCGCTGGTGCGGGCCGATGCCGACGCCCAGCACCGGGTCGTGCGCTGGAACGACGCCCTGGACACGGTGGCCACCGCGATCTCCGGCGCCCTGGACGACGCCGGTCCCTCCAGCGTGGCGGTGCTGGGAGGCGCGCACCTGACCAACGAGGCCCAGTTCGCCTGGGCCAAGCTCGCCAAGGGTGTGGTGGGCACCGACAACGTGGACGCCCAGCTCGGCGACGGGCTCGACCCGCGCCTGGTCCTGGGCCTGCCCCGGGCGACGATCGACCAGACCTGCGCCCCGGGCGGCACGATCCTGGTGTACGCCAACGACGTCAAGGAAGACCTCGGGGTGCTGTTCCTGCGGCTGCGTCACGCGGCGGTGTGGGAAGGCGCCAAGATCGTCGAGGTGGGCGCCACCGCCACCGGGCTCACGCCGATCGCGGCGGCTTCGGTGCGGACGCGACCCGGTGAGGGGCCCGCGGTCATCGAGGCACTGCTCGCCGGAGGCGAGGCGCCCGACGGCGTCGACGCCGACGCGTTCGCCCGGGCAGCCGAGCTGCTGGGCGACGGCGACCGCGGTCCGTTGCGCGTGGTGCTGGGCCGTCCCTCGCTCGCCGAGTCCGCCGAGGTGGCCACCGCGGCCGCGCACCGGATCCTGGCGGCCCGCCCCGACGCCACATTCCTGACCACGCTGCGGCGCGGCAACGTCTACGGCGCGCTCGACATGGGACTGGCACCCGGGCTGCTGCCCGGCCGGGTGACCCTGGCCGACGGGCGGACCGACGTGGCCGCCGGGTGGGGCATCGCCGCGAACGAGCTGCCCCGAGACGACGGGCTCGACGCCCGGGGCATCCTGGAGGCCGCTGCGGCCGGAAAGATCGCCACGTTGATCCTGCTGGGCGCCGACCCGATCGCCGATTTCGGCGATACGGATCTGGCCCGGCGGGCGCTGGACGTGGTCGACACCGTGGTCGCGGTCGACTTGTTCGTCACCGAGTCGGTCCGACACGCCGACGTGATCCTGCCCGCTTCCGGGTTCGGTGCGACCGACGGCACCACCACCAACCTGGAAGGGCGCGTCACCGAGGTCCGCCAGGCGGTCACCGCGCCGGGCACCGCCCACGACGACTGGGTCATCGCCGCGGAGCTGGCCTTCGCCCTGGACGCCGACCTGGGATTCGACTCCCTCGACGGGATCCGGACCGAGATCGCCCGCACGGCGCGCTCGCACGCCGCCCTGACCGACAAGGTGCTCCACGCCGACCCCGACGGCACGGTCTTCCCCGTGCCCGCCGACGATGCCGCCCTGGAGTCCGGCGGCGACGACCGGGCCGCGCTCGAGGCGGGCGACACCGGTGAAGACGCGGCCCAGACCGAGGCGGCGGTCGAGGAAACCGCCGAAGCGACCGGGGAGCCTCCCACCGCCGACCCGGAATCAGCGCTTGGAGAGGTCGTCGACCCCGACGCCGCCGACCCCGGCACCGACGACGGGCCGAACCCCGCTGCGGAGGCACCGGCGACCGGCACCACCGACCACGTCGAGGTCCCGGCGATGGATCTGCCGGCCGAACCGGATCTGGCACTGCCTCCGCCGGACGCCTACGCGTACCGTCTGGTCGTGACCCGCAAGATGTACGACCAGGCCACGATCACCCAGCAGGCGCCGCATCTGGCCGCGCTGGCCACCCCGCCCGCGGACGTTCCCGCCCGGCTGAACCCGGCCGACGTCGCCCAGCTCGGCATCGGCGACGGCGCCGCAGTGCGGATCCACACCGCCCGCGCCCAGATCACGTTGCCGGTGCAGGCCGACGCCGGGGTGCCCCGGGGCATCGTGGCCATCGCCAGTGGCACCGCCGCGGGCGCGGGCATCGACCTCGTCGAATGGTCCCAGACGGTGACCGACGTGCGCGTGGAGACGGTCGCATGATCCTCGGTATCGACCCGCTCTTCGAGGACGGCCACGTCGGCCTGACCGTCATGCTGTTCGTGATCGTCAAGACGATCGTGACCTTCGTGGTGCTGCTCGTGGCCGTGATGCTGATGATCTGGTTCGAGCGCAAGGTCATCGGCGACCTGCAGAACCGCATCGGCCCCAACCGGGCCGGCCCCTTCGGCATCCTCCAGACCCTCGCCGACGGCGTCAAGCTGATGATCAAGGAGGACCTCATCCCGAACCGGGCCGACCGGGTGATGTTCCGCCTGGCGCCCTACCTGGTGCTGCTGCCCGCCTTCCTGACCTTCGCGGTGGTGCCCCTGAGCGGCAACTTCGCGCCCGGCACCGAGGGCGTGGTGCGGATCTTCGGTCACGACACCCGCCTGCAGCTCATGGACCCGCCCATCGGCATGCTCTTCGTGCTGGCGATGGGCTCGATCGCGGTCTACGGGGTGCTGCTCGCCGGGTGGGCCTCGGGCTCGAAGTACCCGCTGCTGTCGGGGGTGCGCGGATCGGCCCAGATGATCTCGTACGAGGCCGCGTTGGGACTGTCGCTGGCGGCGGTGTTCCTGGTCACCGGCCACCTGTCGACCTCGGCGATCGTGACCGCCCAGTACGACTGGTCCTGGAACCTGTGGGTCACCGGACTGGTGCCCTTCGTGGTGTTCTTCATCGCGTCGCTCGCCGAACACCAGCGACCACCCTTCGACATCGTCGAGGCCGAACAGGAACTGACCGGCGGCTACGGCACCGAGTACTCCTCGTTCCGCTTCGCGATCTTCTACCTCGCCGAGTTCATGAACACGATCACCCTGGCGGCCATCATCGTGACCGTGTTCCTCGGGGGTCCGAACGGCTGGTACGGGCCGGGTCCCGAATGGATCTGGGGACTGGTGTGGTTCCTGGCCAAGATGCTGGTGCTGCTCTATGTGTTGGTGTGGATCCGTGGCACCCTGCCCCGGCTCCGGTACGACCAGCTCATGGATCTGGGCTGGAAGCTGCTCATCCCGCTGTCGTTGGGTTGGCTCATGTTGCTGACCGCGGTGCGCATCGCCGACGACGAGGGCTGGAACCTGTTCGTCGTCGTCCCGATCGTCCTGGTGGCGCTCGTCGCGGTCGGCGCGCTGTTCGCCGCGGCGATCCGCATCGGACGTCGGGAGCGGGCGATGGCCGAGGTGTTCGAATGACCGCGCCCAGGGGGGCCGCCCCCGCCTCGACGGTCCACGCCCGGGAGGTTCGCCGATGGGCTATCTGAAGGGTTTTCTCGTCTCGTTCGCCCAACAGGGCAAGCGTCAGCGCGTCACGACCTCCTATCCCGAGGAGAAGCGTCCCAAGCCGGTCCGGATCCACGGCCGTCACGTCCTCAACCGCTACGAGGACGGCATGGAGAAGTGCATCGGGTGTGAGCTGTGCGCCGGGGTGTGCCCGGCCCGGTGCATCTACGTGCGCGGACGCGACAACGACCCCGAGGCACCGACCTCGCCGGGTGAGCGCTACGGGTTCATCTACGAGATCAACTACCTGCGCTGCATCCACTGCGACATGTGCGTGGAGGCCTGCCCGACCGAGGCGATCACCGAGTCCAAGCTCTTCGAGTTCTCCTTCACCAACCGTTCCGACGCGATCTACACCCGCGACGAGCTGCTGGTCGACGAAGAGACCGGCCGCCCCCAGCAGCTTCCCTGGGAGGACTGGCGCGAAAGTGAGGATCAGTGGACCTCCCAGTGGATGCGCGCCACCGCCGACGCCGGCGACGCCGACTACGTGGGACGCGTCGCCTGGCAGGCCGAACGTGGCTACGGGGTCCGTCCGCCCGAGGCCGACCAGGAGACCAAGGACTCACTCGACACCGAGCCCGGGTTCATCCACACCGAGATCCGTCCCCGCAAAGCCATGGAGATCTTCGAGGCCTCGACCCGCGAGCCCCGCCCCTGGCCCCGCGAAGACGACGACACCGACGCCGGTGGCGAACGGTCGGAGGACGGCTGATGGAAACGACCATCTTCGCGGTCGCCGCGACCTTCACGCTGCTGAGCGCGCTGGGGGTGGTGCTGTCGCGGCGCACCATCTACGCCGCGATGTGCCTGGTGGCCACCCTGTTCGGCATGGCGGTCCTGTTTCTCACGCTGCAGGCCCAGTTCCTGGCAGCGGTGCAGGTGATCGTGTACGCCGGCGCGGTCGTGGTGCTGTTCCTGTTCGTGATCATGCTGTTGGGCATCAACCGGATCGAGAACCTGCAGACCGAACCGCTGGTGGGCCAGCGCTGGCTCGGGTTGGGCGCGGCGTTGGTCGTGGGCGCCGGCCTGGGTTTCGCCGTGGTGCGGGGCACCATCACCGGCGCCGAGTCGTCGACCGCGCCGATGACCGGGGAGGGCCGCGACGTCTTCGATATCTCCGAGATCCTGTTCACCGACTACCTTTTCGCCTTCGAGATCACCTCGCTCCTGCTGGTGATCGGTGTGGTCGGTGCCGTGGCGTTGGCCCGTCGGATTCCTTCCGAATCCGACATGGTCGACACGGACGAGCCGGTGCTCAGCTTCGACGACGAAGCCGGAACCGCCGGCGACGAGCCGGATGAACCCGTCGAGGAACTCGCATGATGCTGCTCGCAAACGTCGGACCGGAGGCGTACCTCGGCCTCAGCGTGGCGCTGTTCACCATCGGTGTGGCCGGCCTGCTGCTCCGGCGCAACCCGATCGTGATGTTCATGTGCATCGAGCTGATGCTCAACGCCGCCAACCTGGCCTTCATCACCTTCGCCTGGGAACTGAACGACATCGGCGGACAGGTGAGCGTGTTCTTCGTTCTCGTCGTGGCCGCCGCCGAAGTGGTGGTCGGTCTCGGCATCATCATGGCGATCATCCGTCGCCGTCCCGACGCCACCGTCGACGACCTCGACATACTCAAGGGCTGAGGGGAGCAACCAGGCGATGCCGATCGACCCGAGCATGTTGCTTGCCGCCCAGGACGCGCCGCTTCTCGCGAGCGCGGTGTGGCTGATCCCCGCGCTGCCCGTCGCCGCGTTCGTCGTGCTCGTCGCCTTCGGCCGCCGCCTGGGCGACCCGGTCGCCGGTTGGGTCGCCGCCGCCGGGATGGCCGGTTCGTTCGTGGCCTCGGTGCTCACCTGGTTCGGGCTGCGCCAGATGCCCGGCGAAGCCCGGCACCACGAGTTCGAACTGTTCACCTGGATGGGCGCGGGAGCCTTCCAGGTCGAACTCGGGTTCCTGGTCGACCCGCTGTCGGTGACGATGAGCCTGTTCGTCACCTTCGTGGCCACGGTGATCTTCGTCTATTCGATCGGCTACATGAAGGGCGACCCGGACTTCTCGAAGTTCTTCGTCTACCTGTCGTTCTTCGCGTTCTCGATGCTGATCCTGGTGACCGGGTCGAACCTGCTGGTCACGTTCCTGGGTTGGGAGGGCGTGGGCGCGGCGTCGTGGTTCCTGATCAGCTTCTGGTTCCAGGACGACGCCAACGCCTCGGCCGGCAAGAAGGCCTTCATCACCAACCGGGTCGGCGACTGGGGTTTTCTGGTCGCGATGTTCTTCACGTTCCTGGCATTCGGAACGCTCAACTACTCCGAGATCTTCGCCTCGACCTCGCCGGTGGCGGCGACCACGATCTCGGCGATCGTGATGTTCCTGTTCCTGGGCGCGGTCGGAAAGTCCGCCCAGTTGCCGCTGTCGATCTGGTTGCCCGACGCGATGGCGGGCCCCACGCCGGTGTCGGCGCTGATGCACGCCGCGACGATGGTGACCGCCGGTGTGTACCTGATGGTGCGGGTGAACCCGTTGATCGACGCGGCCGACCCGTGGGTGTCGACCACGATCGCGGCGGTGGGTGGGATCACCGCGTTGGCCGCCGCCACGGTGGCGATCGCCCAGCGCGACATCAAGAAGGTGCTCGCCTACTCGACGGTCTCCCAGCTCGGCTACATGGTCATGGCGGTGGGCTCGGGCGCCTATGTGGCGAGCATCTTCCACATGATCACCCACGCCTTCTTCAAGGCGCTGCTGTTCCTGGGTGCCGGTGCGGTCATCCATGGCATGAACCACGAACAGGACATGACCTGGTACGGGAAGCTGTGGAAGTTCTTCCCGACCACCGGGGCGACCTTCATCGTGGCCTGGCTGGCGATCGCCGGTGTGCCACCGTTCTCGGGTTTCTGGTCCAAGGGCGAGATCCTGGTCCACGCCTGGAACCAGTCGCCGTTGCTTTGGTTCGTCGGCGCGGTCACCGCACTGCTGACCGCCTACTACATGACCCGTGAGGTCATCCTCACCTTCTTCGGTGAGCGCCGCTGGACCGAACTGGACCCCCGGGCCGCCGACGCCGGCGCCGCGGCGGACGAGGGCGGAACAGACGAAGCCTCCGAGGCGACGTCGGAGCCGGCGGCTTCCGAGGCCGCGTCGAGTGAATCCGAGGTCGAGGTCGACCCCGGCCCGCTGCCCACCGGTCCGGGCGCTCCGCACCACGTCGTGCACGGCGCGCCGGTGCAGCCCACCGAGGCGCCCCCGGTGATGACGGTCCCGCTGGTGATCCTGGCGGTGGGAGCCGCGGTGCTGGGCGTGCTGAACCTGCCCTTCGGGGACCGGTTCCAGATTCTCGGCAACTGGCTGGAGCCCTCGGTGCACGTCGGCGAGACCACCTGGCACGCCTCCGCCGCGTTGGAGTGGGGTCTGGAAGCCGTCGCGGTGATCCTGGCCGCGGTGGGCATCGCGGCGGGCTACTTCGTCTACCAGCGGATCACCGACCGGTCCGAACAGCTCCGCTACGAACCGCCGATCCTGCTGCACGCCTGGTACTACGACCTGGGCATCACCGCCTTCATGGGCGGCCCGGTGCGGCGCGCGGCCCACTGGCTGGCGTTCACCTTCGAGTGGTACGTCATCGACGGCGCCGTCGAGGGAACCGCCCGGCTCCTGAGCGCGGGCGCCCGGACGACCCGACGTCTCCAGACCGGCTACGTCCGCAACTATGCACTCGGCCTCACCATCGGTGCGGCACTCCTTGCCATCTACGTTCTCTACTGGGCGTCCTACTAAATGCTGCTCGCCACCGAAACCCTCGGCTTTCCGCTGCTCACCGCACTGGTGGTCCTGCCGGCAATCGGCGCGGCGACGGTCGCGCTGATCCCGGCACGGCGTGCCGACACCGCCCGCAACACCGGGGTGCTGTTCTCGCTGGTCACCCTGGCCCTGGCCGCCTACCTGGTCGTCCAGTTCCAGATCGACCCGACGGTGGACACCAGCGGGCCCAACGCCCTGGACCACGCCAACGGGTTCCAGTTCATCGACCGCGTGGTGTGGCTCAAACAGTGGGACATCTCCTGGCACCTGGGGGTCGACGGCATCTCGTTGTGGCTCGTCGCGCTCACCGCGCTCCTGGTGCCCTTCGCGCTGCTGGCCGCGCCGGTGAAGAAGGACCCCAAGGCCTTCGTCGGCTGGATGCTGCTGCTCGAGTTCGGGTGCCTCGGGGCGTTCCTGGCTCTCGACCTGTTCCTGTTCTTCGTGATGTTCGAGCTGGTGCTGGCCCCGATGTATTTCCTGATCGTGGGCTGGGGCGGTCCCAAGCGCCGACCGGCGGCCCTCAAGTTCTTCCTGTACACGATGTTCGGCTCCGCGTTCCTGCTGGTCGCGATGATCGCCCTGGTGGTGCTCGACTCGCACACCAGCGGAGTGGTCACCTTCGACCTGGTGGCGCTGGCGAACTCCCAGGGGGTCGCCGAGACCACCGCCCGCTGGCTGTTCCTGGGGTTCGCGATCGCCTTCGCGGTCAAGATGCCGCTGTTCCCGACCCACACCTGGCTGCCCGACACCTACACCGAGGCCCCGACGGCCGGGTCGATCGTGGTCGCCGGGATCATGGCCAAGCTGGGGGCCTACGGACTGTTGCGGTTCGGGGTGTACCTGTTCCCCGAGGCCGCCCACTACTTCGGTCCGTTGCTGGTCACCCTCGGGGTGATCGGGATCCTCTACGGCGCGATCCTTGCTGCCAAGCAGAAGGACCTCAAGCGGGTCGTCGCCTATTCGTCGGTGGCCCACCTGGGCTTCATCGCGCTCGGGGTGTTCGCGATCACCGAAGTGTCGATCACCGGCGCGGTGATCCAGATGGTCAACCACGGCATCGTCATCGCTGCGCTGTTCCTGCTGGTCTGGTTCGTGGAACAGCGGCGGGGCACCCGGGCGTTCACCGGCCTGGGCGGCATGCAGAAGACCGCGCCGATCCTGGCCGGGCTGTTCATCCTGTTCAGCTTCGCCTCGATCGGGCTGCCGGGTCTCAACGGGTTCGTCGGTGAGTTCATGATCATGGTCGGGTCCTTCGCCACCCGGCAGTGGTGGACGGTGGTGGCCGCCGCCGGGGTGATCCTGGCCGCGGTGTACCTGCTCTGGGCGATCCAACAGACCTTTCACGGCACGCCGGACCCGGAGGCCGGCATCGACCGCGACCTTCGCCTGAGCGAGGTCGCGGTGTTGGTGCCCTTGGTGGTGCTCATCTTCCTGATCGGGCTGTACCCGCGCCCCATGATCGATCGCATCGAGCCGAGCGTCGAACTGCTCCAGACCCACGTGGAGGAACACACCGGTGTCCAGGCCCCCGAGCCCGGGGCCGCGGTGCGGGTCGAGCACACCGACGGCGCCGACGTCTCGCCGGGTGAGGAGCAGTGATGCAACTTCTGGCCGCCCTGTTCGCCGATCCGCCGGTCGCCGAGTTCGACACGCCCTCGGTCGACTGGGCCGCGCTCAGCCCGATCCTGATCCTGGTCGGTGGCGCGCTGGTGCTGATGATCGCCGGTTCGCTCCTGCGCGGTCCCAAGGCCCGCAAGGTCTACGGCCCCTATTCAGCGCTGGTCGCGCTCGCCGCGGGGCTGGCGACGATCCCCCAGTGGCACCGGGTCCAGGACGACGGCGCGTTCGCGACGATCGCGGGGTCGGTGGGGATCGACGGGTTCTCGCTGTTCGCCACCGCCACGATCTGTGCCGGGGTGTTCCTGGCGGTGCTGTTCCTCGACGGGTATCTGGTGCGCGAGGAACTCAGCGGCATCGAACCCTTCGTGCTGTTGTTGATCGCCGCCTCCGGCGCGGTGGTCATGGCATCCGCGAACGACCTGATCGTGCTGTTCCTGGGCCTGGAGATCATGTCGATCGCCACCTACGTCCTGGCCGGGATCCACGTGCGGCGGGCCCGCTCGGGCGAAGCCGCGATGAAGTACTTCATCATGGGCGGGTTGTCCTCGGCGTTCTTCCTCTACGGCATCGCGCTGGTGTACGGCGCCACCGGATCCACCCACATGGCGACGATCGCGGACTTCCTGGCGGCCAACGCGTTGACCAACGACCTGCTGCTGCTCACCGGCATCATGTTGATGCTGGTGGGCTTCGGCTTCAAGGTCGCGGCGGCACCGTTCCACCAGTGGGCGCCCGATGTCTACCAGGGCGCGCCCACCCCGATCACCGGGTTCATGGGGTCGGTGGTCAAGGTGGGTGGCTTCGTGGGATTCCTGCGGGTGTTCACCACGGCGTTCGGCAACTTCCAGCTCGACTGGCAGCCGGTGGTCTACGTGCTCGCCATCGCCACCCTGATCGTGGGGGCGGTGCTGTCCCTGGCCCAGCGCGACGTCAAGCGGATGCTGGCGTACTCGTCGATCAACCACGCCGGATTCATCCTGGTGGCCCTGGAACAGGCCTCCCCGGAGGGGACCGCCTCGGCGTTGTTCTACCTGGTGGCCTACAGCTTCATGGTGCTGGGCAGCTTCGGAGTGATCGGACTGTTGAGCCGACGCGGCGACGGGTACCACCAGCTCGCCGACTACGGCGGGATCGCCTCCCGCCAGCCGGTGCTGGCGTTCCTGTTGACCGTGTTCCTGTTGGCCCAGGCCGGCGTGCCACTCACGGTGGGATTCGTCGCCAAGTTCGAGGTGCTCGTCGCAGCGGTCGAGGGCGGCGCCTGGCCACTCGCGCTGATCGCGATGGTGACCGCGGTGATCGCCGCGGTGCTGTATCTGCGCATCGTGGTGGCCATGTACGCGGGCACCCTGAGCGAGAAGTTCGCCGAGGCGCCGCGGGTGCTGGTTCCCTGGGGAGCGAAGCTGGCGTTGGTCGTCGCGTTCGTGGCGGTCATCGGGCTGGGGGTCGTGCCCGGACCGGTCACGAACCTGGCCGAGCACGCCACGCCGCACCTCATCGCCATCGGCGAGTAACGCCGTGGTCGGCGGGGTGCCGGTGGGCGGGGTCGTGCAACCGGGCCGGGCGCTCCGGGCCGTGTCGAGGTGTTCGTCGGACCGGTCGGGACGGGGCTGATGCGCGCCGCGATGGCCGTGGTGATCGCCTTCGCGGTGGGCGGTGGCATCGGCGTGGTCCTGGTGGGTCTGAGCCGCCTGGTCGGTCCGGATTCGCCCCTGGTGGTCCATGACCGACTGCCAGGTTGGTGGCAACGCCTGACGGCCTGGGCGCGGAGCCGGTCCTTGCGGCTGTGGTGTCCGGACCCGGCGACCGCCGCGGTCGTCGCCGCGCACCTGGGCACCGGGACGGGTCGCAGGCTGTCCCGTCTGGGAGTGTCGATCGCCGAGGGGCCGTGGGCCGCCGACGTCATCGTCGTCGAAGGGCACCGGATGGTCGACCTCGACGCAGCTCGGGCCCGGGCGCCGAGCCCGGTCGCGTCGGTCGTGCTGGTGGACGCTACGGATCTGCACGAGTTCCGTGACGCGCTGGTCGGCCTGGCCGCCGCGCTGCGCTGGGCGGCTTCTCCCGGCGACCGGGAACGTGGCGCCCCAGTCGAGGAACCCGGGACCTCGGGACCGCGATGATCCTGGGACTGCAGCCCTCGTACTGGCAGCAGATCGCCGCCGGGGTCGCGGTGATCGTGCCCAGCCTGCTGGTCGGGGCGCTGCTCCTCGGGTGGTGCACCCGGTCGGTGCTGCGGCCCCGGGCGGCGGGGCGCCCCTGGCCCGAAGGCGCCCGGGGGATCCGTCCGGTCGTGGAACTGATCGTCGACCTGCAACGCCGCGGCGCGTCTCGCCGCGCGGCGGTGCGCGCCTGGCTGCAACCGGTCCGCTTCGGACTGGTCGTCGCGGCGTGCGCGGTGGTGCCGCTGTCGAGCGGTCTGGTTCTCACCGACCCCGGGCTGGGCGTGTACGTGTTCGCGCTCGTGTTGGGTCTGGACGCGGTCGTCGAAGCCGTCGGCGCTCCCGACGACGAGCTGGTCGCAGCGTCGCTGCCGGTGCGGGCGGGCCTCGCGGTGGTCGTGGCGATCATGGCCGGGGTGGTGCATGCCCAGTGGGGGACCGGATCGGTCGCGGCCGTCGTCACCTCCCAGGCAGACGGGGCGGTGGGCGGTATCGACCTGTTCGGTCTCCCCACCGCGGTGGTCCACCCGCTGGCCGCCACCGTCGCCACCGGCGCGGTGTTCGTGACCCTGGTGGCGATGGCGAGCTCCCGGGCGGTGCGCGACGGGGGGCCCACCGGTACGTTCGCGGGCATCGTCGACCAGGCGTGGGTGATCGCGGGCGCGGCGTGGTTGGTCGTGGCCTTCGCCGGAGGCGGAGCGGTGCCCTGGTCGATCGACAACGACGGCACCCGCCACGTCGTGTCGGTCGCCGTCATCTCGACCAAGATCACCCTGGTCGCGCTGGCCCTCGCCTGGGCGCGGGCGACCTGGCCGACGGTATCGGTGCGGTCGGTGCGGGTCCTGGTCGCCGCCGGGGGCATCGGCGGGATCCTGGCGATCGGCGCGACGCTGCTGGTCCGCCACCTCGTCTGAACGGACCGGTCGCCGCGGAACCGTTCGAACGGCAGCCGGGGGCAAAGACGCGCCGATAGCGGTTCGTTCAGTCGACCCTGAGTCCGAGCTCGCTCCAGAAGGCCCGCTCGGCGATGATGCGGGTGCCGTAGTCGCGCGCTTTGCGTGCCTTGGACGATTGAGAGTCCGGGTCGGCGACGACGAGGATGTCGAGCTTCTTGGTGACGCGCTGCAGCACCGTGAGGCCATGCGCGGCGGCCTCCAACTGCTGGAGCTCACGAGTGAGTGGTTTCCCGTCGATCGAGCAGGTGGACGCGCCGGTGAAACAGACGCTCGAGCCCGCCAGGTCACCGTCGGTTTCCGGCGACTGCGCACCGGCGGTTGGCGCGCCGATCGCCGCAGCAAGGACCGGCGATGATTCGAGGTAGCGGTCGAGCGCGGCACGTCCGATACCGAGCAGGTCGGCGACACGGACCAGGTCAGTCAGCTCCGCCTCGGTGAAAACGCCGTCCATCGCAGCGATTCCGACCAGGCCGATCACCAGGGATTCGTGCACTTGGGCAACCTGGTCGAGGGTCATGCCCCAACTCGACGCCAGGGCCGTGAGTTCTCCGACTTCGGCAGCAGTCAGAACACGGTCTTCCAGGGCTCGGTCCAGTGTGTCCCGGTAGGATTCGACCGCGCCCGCGGGCGCGTCGAGGCCGTGGCTGGACGCGTCCGGCAAGCGTGCGACGAGTGATGCGATCAGGCCCGACTCGATCGTGGTGGGCGCCTCGGCCCTGGCCAGCATGCGGCCGGTCCACGTCGGCACCACCGGTGGGATCCGCACCGGGCCCGGAAGTTCGTCGGCAGCCGGTGCCAGCTGCGCGAGCAGCAGCGCGGTGACCCGCGCATCGCCGAGCGCGTGGTGAGCCTCATCGTTGACGACGCCGAACACGTCACAGCATTCGGCGAGCTTTCCCGGGAGGCCGCGGCGGCGGGCGAGCTGCATCGTGCACAGTGACTCGAAGGCCCAGGCGCGCTCCATGCGGCGCCATTCAGCCTCGAGAAATCCGACATCGAACCGGGCATTGTGCGCCACCAGCACTCGGCCGTCGAGCAGGACCGAGAGGTCGCCGGCCACCTCGGCAAAGGTCGGAGCCTCGGCGACCATGGCGCCGGTCACTCCATGGATCGAAGTCGGCCCCAGATCGCGATGCGGGTTGACGAGGGTGGACCATTCGTAGTCGACGTTGCCCGCGCCGTCGGTGAGAACCACCCCGATCTCCACGATCCGGTGATGGTGCGCCGGCGAAATACCGGTCGTCTCGAGGTCCACCACGGCAAAGTCGGTCATCGAGCCCCCTCTTTCGCTCTCGCTACGTAGAGTTTGCCCGTCACCACCGGCATGATCAACCCGTGACTCCGCTCCCAACGGACTCCCGCGGGAGCGCGTGGTCCAATCTCGAGTGTCACACTCGAGGGGTACCCTGGCTCCCTGGGAGCCAGGGTGAATGAGGCGGCGGGCCACGGGGGGCGAGAACTCGAAGGCGAGATTGCGACGCGCGCCCGTGGGCGCGTCTTGGGTCGTGTTTGGTCGTGCCCGCGGGCATGTGGGTGGCGCCTCCGTCGGACTCCCGCGGGAGCGCGGGGCCCGATCTGGACTGTCATACTCGAGGGGTACCCTGGCTCCCAGGGAGCCAGGGTGAAGGAGGCGGCTGGCTACGGGGGGCGAGAACTCGAAGGCGAC
>CAYVAS010000042.1:22746-24001 GCA_964449375.1 uncultured Iamiaceae bacterium
GGGAGCCAGGGTGAAGGAGGCGGCTGGCTACGGGGGGCGAGAACTCGAAGGCGACGTTGCGACACGCGCCCGTGGGTGCGTTTGGGTGATCGCCTCAGGGTCGCCCATCGGGCCCAGTTGCCACGCGCGCCCGTGGGCGCGTCGGATGGTCGAGGGCCGGCGACGACGAGTCGCCACAGGCTGGGCCGAAACGGAATCGGCCCGGGCGTCCGCTCGGCCCACCTCCGCTTGCCGGACCGCTAACGTGACGCCCACCACCACGAACAAGGGGGCAAGCCATGAGCGATCAACGCGCCACCATCGAGGACTTTCTGGACGAGCGCCGCACCTTTCCCCCCTCCGAAGCGGCCCGAGCCCGGTCGTTGTGGCTGGCCGACGGGATCGACGAGCAGGCGAAGGGGTCCTCCGAGGAGTTCTGGGCCACCCAGGCGCGCAACCTGGTGACCTGGCGTAAACCCTTCACCCAGGTGCTCGACTGGCAGCTCCCCGACGCCCGTTGGTTCGCTGACGGGACGCTGAACGTGGCCGAGAACTGCCTGGACCGCCACGTCGAGGCCGGCCACGGTGACCGGGTCGCCTACCACTGGGAAGGCGAACCGGGCGACACCCGCACGATCACCTACGCCGAGCTGCGCGACGAGGTCGCCAAGTTCGCCAACGTGCTCAAGGATCTCGGGGTGGGCCGCGGTGACCGGGTGGCGGTGTATCTGCCGATGATCCCCGAACTGCCCGTCACGATGCTGGCCTGTGCGCGGATCGGGGCGGTCCACTCGGTGGTCTTCGGCGGCTTCTCCTCAGCGGCGCTGGCCGACCGGATCAACGATTCGGACTGCAAGGTCCTGGTCACCGCGGACGGCGGCTGGCGCCGTGGCAAGCCCAGCCTGCTCAAACCTGCCGCCGACGTCGCGTTGGCCGACACCTCGACCATCGATCACGTGGTCGTGGTCCGACGCACCGGCGCCTCCGGAGACGACACCGAAATCCCCATGACCCCGGGTCGGGACCACTGGTACCACGACCTGATGGCCGACGCCTCGCCCGAGTGCGCGGCTGTCGAGATGGACGCCGAGGACCTGTTGTACCTGCTCTACACCTCGGGCACGACCGCCAAGCCCAAGGGCGTGATGCACACCACCGGCGGCTACCTCACCCAGGTGGCCTTCACCCACCGGTACGTGTTCGACGTCCACGAGGACGACGTGTACTGGTGCGCCGCGGACGTCGGCTGGGTCACCGGCCACTCCTACATCGTGTA
>CAYVAS010000043.1:0-23074 GCA_964449375.1 uncultured Iamiaceae bacterium
GCTGCTG
This sequence comes from uncultured Iamiaceae bacterium, assembly GCA_964449375.1. Taxonomy (GTDB): domain Bacteria; phylum Actinomycetota; class Acidimicrobiia; order Acidimicrobiales; family Iamiaceae; genus JAFDWI01. The sequence goes on from CAYVAS010000043.1 coordinate 8, forward strand.
GGTGATCATCGAGTACGGACCGGTCGACCGGGCGTGGATCTTGTCGTCGACCAGGTGGTGCAGCTTCAGCATGTACATGTAGCCGACGCCGATCTTCTCCGGGTACGGCTCGCCGGAGCGGCCGTCGAAGAGGCGGGCCTTGCCGCTGGAGTCGATCAGGCGGTCGCCGTCGCGGGTCTCGAGCGAGTTCTCCCGGAGGCCGGTGATCTCCTGCTCGTTCGCGCCGTCGAAGACGGGGCTGGCGACCTTCGCGTCACCGTCGACGTGGCCGAGGCCGACGTCGCGGAGGCGCTCGGCCCATTCGGCCTTGACCTCGGTCACGTCCCAACCGGTCTTGGCGATCCACCCGAGGTGGTTCTCCAGCACCTGGCCGACGTTCATTCGCGAGGGCACGCCGAGCGGGTTGAGCACGATGTCGACGGGGGTGCCGTCCTCGAGGAACGGCATGTCCTCGACCGGGAGGATCTTGGAGATGACGCCCTTGTTGCCGTGGCGGCCGGCGAGCTTGTCACCGTCGGTGATCTTGCGCTTGTTCGCGACATAGACGCGGACGAGCTGGTTGACGCCCGGGGCGAGCTCGTCGCCGTCGTCCTTGTCGAAGACCTTGACGCCGATGACGGTGCCGGTCTCGCCGTGCGGGACCTTCAGGGAGGTGTCGCGCACCTCGCGGGCCTTCTCACCGAAGATCGCGCGCAGCAGCCGCTCCTCGGGCGTGAGCTCGGTCTCGCCCTTGGGCGTGACCTTGCCCACGAGCACGTCGCCGGTGTCGATCTCGGCACCGATGCGGATGATGCCGCGCTCGTCGAGGTCGGCGAGGATCTCCTCGGACAGGTTCGGGATGTCCCGGGTGATCTCCTCGGGACCCAGCTTGGTGTCCCGGGCGTCGATCTCGTGCTCGTGGATGTGGATCGACGAGAGCACGTCGTCCTTGACCAGACGCTCCGACAGGATGATCGCGTCCTCGAAGTTGTAGCCCTCCCAGGGCATGAACGCCACGAGCAGGTTCTTGCCCAGAGCGAGCTCGCCGTTGTCGGTGGAGGGCCCGTTGGCGAGGATGTCGCCGGAGCGCACCTTGTCGCCTTCACGCACGATCGGGCGCTGGTTCACACAGGTGTCCTGGTTGGAGCGCTCGAAACGCTGCAGTTCGTAGACCTTGCGGCCGAGCTTGGCGTACTCCACGGTGATCTGGTCACCGGAGACGCCGGTGACCACCCCGTCGTCGTCGGCGATGATCATGGCGTTGGCGTCGCGGGCGGCACGGCCCTCGATGCCGGTGCCGATGTAGGGCGCCTCGGCGTGGATCAGCGGGACGGCCTGACGCTGCATGTTCGCGCCCATCAGGGCACGGTTGGCATCGTCGTGCTCCAGGAAGGGGATCAGCGCGGTCGCCACCGAGATGATCTGCTTGGGCGACACGTCCATGAGCTGGACCTCGGAGGGCGGCACCTCGGACACGTCGGTGGTGGCACCGAAGAACGACTCGCGTTCGAGCTGCAGCTTCAGATCACCCAACGTGGCGGCCTGCGGCGAGCGGCGCACCAGCACCGCGTCGCGCACGAAGTGGCCGTTCTCGTCGAGAGGCGCGTTCGCCTGGGCGACGACGTAGTCCTCTTCCTCGTCCGCGGCCAGGTACTCGATCTCGTCGGTGACCCGACCGTCCACGACCCGCCGGTACGGCGACTCGATGAACCCGAACTTGTTGACCCGCGCATAGGTGGCCAGACCCCCGATGAGGCCGATGTTCGGGCCCTCGGGCGTCTCGATCGGGCACATGCGGCCGTAGTGGCTGAAGTGCACGTCGCGCACCTCGAAGCCGGCACGCTCACGCGACAGACCACCCGGGCCGAGCGCGTTGAGCCGCCGCCGGTGGGTCAGCCCGGACAGCGGGTTGACCTGGTCCATGAACTGGGAGAGCTGGCTGGTGCCGAAGAACTCCTTGATGGCGGCCACCACGGGCCGGATGTTGATCAGGGTCTGGGGCGTGATCGCCTCGACGTCCTGGGTGGTCATGCGCTCGCGCACCACCCGCTCCATGCGGGACAGCCCGATGCGGACCTGGTTCTGGATCAACTCGCCCACCGAACGGATGCGCCGGTTGGCGAAGTGGTCCTGGTCGTCCAGGCGGTAACCCGGCTCAGCGTTCACCAGGTGCAGCAGGTAGGTGCAGGTGGCGAGGACCTCGGCACGGCTGAGCACCGACTGGTTCTCGTCGGGCAGGTCCAGGTCGAGCATCGGGAAGAGCTGCGAGAGCCGCTCGAGCTCAGCACCGAGCTTGCGGTTCAGCTTGTAGCGGCCGACCCGGGAAAGGTCGTAGCGGCGCGACTCGAAGAACGCGTTCTGGAAGTAGTTCCGCGACGAGTCCACGGTGGGCGGCTCGCCGGGGCGCACCCGCTTGTAGATCTCGATGAGCGCGTTCTCCTGGATGGTCGCGTTCGGGTTGGACAGGGGCATGTCCCGGTCCTTCTCCCACTGGCCTTCCAGGAAGTCGAAGTGGCGGACGAACGCATCCAGGAACCCGGGGCTGTTCTCCTCGTCGTATCCCAGGGCCCGCAGCAGCAGAAAGATGCTCAATCGACGCTTGCGGGCCACGCGGGCGCCGGCGGTGATGTCCTTGCCGGGCTTCTGTTCGACGTCGAACTCGATCCACTCACCGCGGTAGGGGTGGATGGTGCCGGTGACGAGCTGGTGCTTGGCCAGGTTCCGCAGACGGAACCGCTCACCGGGCTGGAAGATCACCCCGGGGGACCGCACGAGCTGGGAGACCACGACCCGCTCGGTGCCGTTGATGATGAACGTGCCCCGCTCGGTCATGATCGGGAAGTCGCCCATGAACACGGTCTGCGACTTGATCTCGCCGGTCTGCTTGTTCTGGAACTCCGCGCGCACGAAGATCGGCGCGGCGTAGGTCATGTCCTTTTCCTTGCATTCCGCGACCGAGAATTTGGGCGGCGGACGCAGGTCCTCGTCTTCGGGATCGAACGACAGGTGCAGCTCGAGGGTCTCGGAGTAGTCCCTGATCGGCGAGATGTCGTGGAAGGTGTTCGCCAGTCCCTGCTCGAGGAACCAGTCGAACGATTCCCGCTGGATGGCGATGAGGTCGGGAATCTCGAGCACCTCGTCGAGGTTTCCGAACGAGTAGCGATCCCGAATGGGCAGACGAGACGTCAAGGTGAGCTCCTCAGCTGCATGTTGCGCGCGTGGCCACGCGAATCTTCATCACCGGTCTGGTGGGCGCGCCGGGGCCGTCGGACTCGGACGGACTGGAAAAACGCGACCACGGCAACCGATCATGCTAGAGCGCGCGTGGGGGGAAGGACAACCCGGTCCGAGCCGGATCATCCTGGCGACGCGGGATCAACCACTGCTCCGCGTCCAAGTGAGGGCCCACGTTAGGGCGTGAGGCCGATGTTCGCCAAACGATAGCCCACCGGCGCGGGCCGCCCGGTCAACTCCGGCCCATCACGTGGGGCATGAGGGCGTTGGGGGGCACCACGCCGAGACGACCGCGCTGGTAGTCCTCGACGGCCTGGACCAGCTCGTCGCGGGTGTTCATCACGAACGGGCCGTAGTGCGCCATGGGTTCGCCGATGGGTTCCCCGCCCAGCAGCAGCACCTCGAAGAACTCGGTCCGGCTGTCCTGGTGGGGGTCCGCGGTCAGGGTGATCCGATCACCGGAGCCGTAGAGCACGAGCTGGCCGGCCTCGACCGGAGCGGCCTCGGTCCCCGCCGAACCGGAACCGGCGAACACGTAGGCCAGCGCGTTGTAGCCCGCGGGCCACGGCATCGACAGGCGTTCCCCCGGTGCGATCGAGGCGTGCACGAGGCTGATCGGGGTGTGGGTGGACCCGGGGCCGACGTGGCCGTCGATGTCTCCGGCGATGACCCGCAGCAGCGAACCGCCGTCGGCGCTGGCGAGCAGCAACAGGTCCTGGCCGGTCACCGGCTGGTACGCGGGGGCGATCATCTTGTCCTTGGCGGGAAGGTTCACCCAGATCTGGAAGCCGTTGAAGATCCCGCCGCCCTCCACCAGCGCGGCCGGTGGCGTCTCGATGTGCAGGATGCCCGACGCGGCGGTCATCCACTGGGTGTCACCGGGTTCGATGAGGCCGCCACCACCGTTGGAGTCCTGATGCTGAAAGCGGCCGTCGATCAGGTAGGTGACGGTCTCGAAGCCCCGGTGCGGGTGCCAGTCGGTGCCCTTGGCTTCGCCGACCTCGTACTCGATCTCGCCCATGTGGTCCATCATGATGAACGGGTCGGTGGCGACGTAGGGCAGGACCGCCAGGGCCCGCCGGACCGGAAACCCGAGTCCTTCGTGGCCGGTCGGGCCGGTGGTGATCTGCGCGACGGCACGCTCGGACTCGGTCGGGGACGCGGCGGAAACCCGGGGCAGGGTCAGGGGGTCTGCGGTGACGGCGGGCATGGGATCTCCAGAAAATCGGTGGTGCGTCGGTGAAGAACCCAACAGCGCCGGGGACACGACTATTCCAGAGCAGCCCGTTGCCGTGCTCGTGGTCCGGGAACCAGGATGCCGGCGGGCGACTGGGGTCGCGCCGCGTAACCTCGGCCTCATGGACCAGACCGTCGACCCCCGGGAAGGAACCGCGCGATGAGCGACCCGACCGAGCCCACGCCGTCGAACCGCCGGCCGGGGAAGCCCGGCGCCTCGCCGTGGGCGGCGTCGGCGCGCGCGCTGGCCGCCGTGACCCTGGTCGCGCTCATCGGATCGGTGGGCGCCGCGTGCTCCAGCGGTGACGATGCGCCCACCGAGCTGACCGAGGTGCAGACCCGCCTCGACACCGCCGGGATCGAGTGCGGCGACATCACCCCCTACACCGCGCCCGAGTCCGCCGCCGACCTGGGCGTCGAGCCGGTCCGGACGTTCCGGTGCAACGTGGACGACCTTCAGGTGCAGGGCACCGAATACGGCTCGGCCGAAGACCGCGAGAAGGCGCTCGAGGTGTCGACCGACCTGGTGTGCAGTGTCGGCGGGTCCCTGTTCTCCTATGTGGCCAACGACGCCTGGATGGTCACCGCCGAGAACCCGCAGACGCGCACCTCGAACCTGGAACTGCTCGAGCGGGTGGGCGAGGCGACCGACAGCGACGTGTCCACCATCGAATGCCCCGAGGGCGCGGGCAGCATCCACGACTCGATGAACCAGGGGTCCACCACCACGGCCGCACCGTGACCCCGTGAACGGCCGTCCGGAAACCCCGATGGCCGGCACATGAGGGTCGCGACGCGACCACCGGCCCGGCCCCGAAGGCACCGGGTGTGAGCGCGGCACCCGGGACGGTGCGCGCCGGGTCCACCGCGTCCCGGCGCATCATCACCGTGACCGTGCTGGGGTCGGGGCTGGTGTTCCTCGACGGCACCGTCGTCAACATCGCGCTGCCCGCGATCGACGAGGACCTGGGCGCCGGGCTCGCCGGGCTGCAGTGGACCGTGGACGCCTACCTGGTGACCCTCACCGCGCTGCTCCTGCTGGGCGGCACGCTCGGCGACCGGTACGGGCGACGGCGGCTGTTCCAGATCGGGCTGGTCGCGTTCACCGGCGCGTCGATCGTGTGCGGGCTGGCGCCGACGACCGGACTGCTGATCGCCGCCCGGGCCGCCCAGGGGGTGGGCGGCGCGCTGCTGGTGCCCGGCAGCCTGGCGATCATCACCGCCAGCTTCCACCGTGAGGACCGGGCGTGGGCGGTGGGGGCGTGGTCGGGCATGGCCGGCGTGGCGACCGCCATCGCCCCGTTCCTGGGCGGCTGGCTGATCGACGCCGTGTCGTGGCGGGCGGTGTTCTTCATCAACGTGCCGCTGGCCGCGGCGGCCCTGTGGCTGTCCCGGGGGGTACCCGAGTCCCGCGACCACGACGCCCCGCCACGGCTCGACGTCGCCGGCGCGGTGACCGGGTCGGTCGCGCTCGGCGCGATCTCGTACGCGCTCATCGAAGCCAACAACGGGGTGGGTACCGGAGAGATCGTCGCCGGCGTCGTCGGGGTGGTCAGCGTCATCGCGTTCGTGGTGATCGAACGCAGTGTCGACCACCCGATGATGCCGCCGGGCATCTTCCGGTCCCGTCAGTTCGTGGGCGCCAATCTGGCGACGGTGGCGATCTACGGGGGGCTGGGCGGCGCCACGTTCCTGGTGGTGCTGCAGCTCCAGCTCGTGTTGGGGTACACGGCGCTGCAGGCGGGCGCGTCGCTGTTGCCGATCAGCGTGCTGCTGTTGTTGTTCTCGGCGAAGGCGGGCAGGTTGTCGGTGCGCACCGGCCCCCGAATCCTCATGACCGTCGGGCCCTTCGTCGCCGGCGCGGGCCTGTCGTTGCTGGCGTTCGTCGGCCCGGACACGGCGTTCATCCCGCTGATCCTCGGCGGTGCGATGGTGTTCGCGGTGGGCATGGTCCTCACCGTCAGCCCGCTCACCGCCACGGTCATGGCCGCGCTCGAAGATCGCCTCGCGGGGGTCGCCTCGGGGGTCAACAACGCGGCGTCCCGGGGCGCGGGGCTCATCGCCATCGCCTTTCTGCCGGCCGTGGTCGGGTTGCGCACCGACCTTCCCCCGGCCGAGTTCACCGCGGCCTACCAGGACGCGATCCTCATCTGTGCCGCGCTGTGTGTGGCCGGCGGAGTGATCTCGTGGGTGACGATCCGGGACCCGGAACCGGTGGTGGAGTCCGACGATTCCGTGGGGCCCGCCGAACTGCCAGAATGAGGGGTTCCGATCACGAGGAGTGCGGATGACCGACCCGGAGACCACTTCCCAGTCCACGGCCCGTCGCCGGATCGTGGTGGGCACCGACGGGTCTCGGGGCGCACAGACCGCCCTGCGGTGGGCCTTCGAACACGCCGAGATGCAGGGAGCCGACCTGGAGGTCGTGACGGCCTGGGACTTCTCGGCCAAGTGGGCGACCGGATTCAACCCCGAGTGGCCCCAGGATGCCGACCACCTCGCCAGCGACGCCCGGACCGTGGCCGACGCGGCGGTCGACGCGCTGCTGGCGGGTCGGGAACGGCCGGGCTGGCTCCGGACCGTGGTCGCTCAGGGGCCACCGGCGCTGGTGCTCACCGAGCAATCCCGGGGTGCGGACATGCTGGTGGTGGGGTCCCGGGGCCGGGGCGGGTTCTCGAAGCTGTTGCTCGGCTCGGTGAGCGGCGCCTGCGTCCAGCACGCCGCCAGCCCCGTGGTGGTCGTGCCCGGCGACCCGCACTCTCCGAACTGATCCCGAAAAGCAGCGGTCCATCGTCGCGCCCGCCGCGTAACCTGCGACGCCCGGCGAGAGATCGGGCCGACGAGGGGAAGCTGCAGCGATGGACGACGAGGTCGAAGTGCTGCTCGGTGGGGTGGGCAACGCTGGAGCCGTCATGCGCGTCGGCGCACACGTCCTACGACCGTTGAGCCCTCATTGGCACGGCATCCACGCCCTGCTCGACCATCTGCACGCCGCCGGGTTCGCTGCGGTTCCCGAGGTCGTCGGGGTCGACCCTGACGGACGGGAACGCCTCGTCTTCATCCCCGGCGAAGTACCGATCCCGCCTTTCCCCGCATGGTCGACGACCGACGCCGCGCTCGCCTCGACAGTGGCGCTCCTCCGTCGCTTCCACGACGCTTCCCGATCGTTCACCCCACCACCCGGGGTCACCTGGAGCGACGAGTTGACCGACCCGTGTCCAGGCTCGTCACCGGTGTGGTGCCACAACGACGTCTGCCCGGAGAACGTCGTGTTCCGTGACGGGGCGGCGGTCGCCCTGTTGGACTTCGAGTTCACCGCGCCGGGCCGCGCGTTGTGGGACCTCGCCGCCCTGGCGATGATGTGCATCCCGCTGGACACCCCTGACGACGCGGCCCACAGCGAACGAGGCGGGCTCGACCCGGTGCAGCGACTGCGGGTCGTCGCCGACGCCTACGGACTCGACACCGACCAGCGACGCGAGCTCGTCGAAATCCTGGGAGACCGCATGGCGAACGGCGGTGCGTTCGTCCGCCGACGGATCGAGGCGGGCGAGGAGGCGTTCATCGCCATGTGGGGGGCCATGGGTGGCCAGGCCCGCTACGACCGCCGGCGCGACTGGTTCGCGGCGCAACGGTCGGCGTTCGAGGCGGCCCTCGTCTCGGATGACGACGAGGGCTCACCGAGGTGACCGATCCCAACCGTCGCCCCATGCACCCGGACGAGGTACCCGTCGACGAGGCCCTGGTGCGTCGCCTGCTTCGGACACAGATGCCCGCACTGGCCGACTTGCCACTGGCGATCGTCGAGCCGTGGGGAACCGACAACGCCATTTGGCGCCTGGGTGAGGACCTGGTGGTCCGACTCCCCCGCATCGGCTGGGCTCGGCACCAGCCCGTACGGGACGCGACGTGGCTGCCCCGACTCGCACCCCACCTTCCGGTGACGATTCCCGAGCCGGTGGCGGTCGGCGAACCCGGCGAGGGCTATCCCTTCCCGTGGGCGGTCCAGCGGTGGATCGAAGGGGAACCGGCGAGGCTCGAGCACATGGACTCGCCGGTGACCTTTGCCTCGGACCTGGGCGTCTTCGTCGAACGGCTCAGACTCGTTCCCACCGACGGTGCCCCGCCGGCCCGGAACCGTGCCCGCCCGTTGCGGGAGTACGACACTGCGACCCGTGCCGTCATCGAAGGCGCCGCCCACCTCATCGACACCTCGGCGGCGCTCGCCGTCTGGGAGGCGGGACTCGCCGCACGCCCCCATTCGGGCCCTCCCGTCTGGGTGCACGGCGATCTGGAAGGCAACTGTCTGCTGCGCGATGGTCGCCTGGCCGGGGTGGTCGACTGGGGGGTCCCTGGGCGCGGGCGACCCGGCGGTGGACACCCAGGTCGTCTGGTCGCCACTGTTCGACGACGCGTCCCGGGACCGCTTCATCGACGCCCTCGGTGTGGACGAGGACGAGCTCGCGCGCAGCCGTGCCGCGGCGATCAACCAGGCGTGGGCCGCGTCCGCCGGGACCGCACCGACGCTTCAGGCGTCGGGTGAACACTCCGCGGGCAGCTCGACGGTGCCGGGCGTCGTCTCGGTCTGCTCGATGATCATCCACTCGTCGAGATCCGGGTCGTACAGGTTCTGCACCCCGAAGTGCAGCACCTTGGCGAACCGGCTGTGGTCGTCGGCGTCCACGTAGATGTCGGCCGCCATGAGCGGCAACCGCAACGTCGTGATCTCCTCCACCTCGGGGGCGATGCCCTTGGGCAACTCCAGCACCCCGACCGAACGGAAGTGGTCGAGCACCTGACCGGTGTCGTGGATCTCCCGCCCCACGTACGACGCTGATTCGAGTCCTTCGTTGAACTCGTCGACGGTGAAGGGGCCGACGTGGGAACACGCGGTCCGCGGTACGTCGGGCCAGACGTAGGTGAGCGTGTAGAGCTCGCCGTCGACGATCAGGTTGGTGAAGTGGATCGGCTCGTCCTCTCCCCCGGCGACCATCTGAAAGTTGCCGTCCGCACCGTGCCAGGTGAAGGGCACGTCGACGTCGAGGTCGGGCACGACGTAGCGACCCGTCCAGGTGAAGTCATCGGGCAGGGACGGTGGGGTCGGATCGGTGCCGGTCGGAGCCGCAGGCTGCGTCGTGGTCCCGGACGCGGCCTCGCCCTCGGCACTCTCGTCACCGCTCGAGCACGCCGCGCCGAGAACGACCAGAATGAACACGCACAGCAGGCGTTGCAGCATCGAAATCCCCTTGTCGGATCCAGGCGGTGAAGGCACGTGGCGATCGTGGCGCTCAGGTCGACCCGTCACCGGCCGGGCCACGATCGGCCCAACGGTTGTCGGTGAGCCGGAAGTCGCTGCGCACGTCCAGCGACTCGGTCGCCTCGAACAGGCGCCGGTAACCGGTCGACGCGATCCGCCAGGCACCGTCGGTCCCGCGGCGGTAGGTGTCGTCGTAGAAGCAGGCTCCCGTGATCATGATGCGGTGCTCCGGGATGATCACCTGATCCTGGAGCGCCCAGGACCCCGTCGCCGTGTCACCGTCGATCGCGATCTCTGGTTGATGCAACTGGTGCACGGTGAGGATCTCCGGACCGAGGTTGGCTCGGAAGTAGGCGAGCAGCGAGGCGCGGTCGGAAAAGTCGAGGCGACGGCCGTAGGAAGCGGTCACGTCCGGTTCCAGGGTCGAGGCCAGCAGGTCCCAGTCCTTGAGATCGACCGCGCGCATGTAGCGGTACTTGAGCGTCTTGATCGCCTCGATGTCCACCAAGCGGGCGACCGTTTCGGCCAGTGCCCCGGCAGGTTCGGCGGCAGTGGCGGCGTCGGACACGCCGTCAGCGTAGTGGGATCCGAATCGGCCGTGAGCGGTTGGGCCGGGCGCGCTTCAACAGCGCCGGGGCATCGAATCGTGCGCGCGGATCCGCTGTCGCGGTGGGGCGTGCCGGTGCGCGTCGGTCCCTCGGCACGCCGGTGGGTGCCGCCCATGGTCGACGCCTGGTGACGCGCCTGGAGCGCGCCCGGGGCAGATCCGCTGGTGCCGTTGACCGGTGAGGTGGTCGCCCGAGGGTGAGGTCCAGTGGGGAACCTGATCGTCGTCGAGGGTCATGGTCCAACCGGTGCGGTGGGTGACGACGTGGTGGTGGCGGCACAGGGCGACCAGGTTGGCCAGGTCGGTGGGGCCGCCGGAGTGCCAGTCGACGACGTGATGGTGGTCGCACCAGTCGATCGGCGCGTCGCAGCCCGGGAAGGTGCAGCCGCCGTCGCGCACCGCGATGGCGCGGCGTTGGGCGATGGTGGCGAGTCGGGCGGTGTGGCCCACGTCGACGGGGATCCCCATGTGGTCGACCACCACGGTCCACAGATCGGGGTCGCATCCCCAGACCTCGGCGGCCGCCCGGGGAAGCGGGGAACCGTCTGCGTCGCAGGTCTCGGTGTTGTGCAGCACCAGCGTGACCTGGGCACGTGGGGCCGACCCACCGTCGGGGTCTGCGCCCATCGCGGTGCGGATCAACTCGGCCAGGGCGAGGGCGCGCAGCACGCTGCGCTTGGGGATCGTCAGGTCCGGTGACAGGTCGCGGTCCTGGCGGAAGCGCTCGAAGAGCCGATCGGTCATGGCGTCCAGCGCGGTGCGGACGAGCAGGCCGTTCGCGGCGTCCAGGGTCCCCGTGAGATCGGTGGTGCCACCCATGGTCTTGGCGATCCGGAGTTCGTTCCCTTCGAACGGGTCAGGTTCGGCACCGTCGGCGTCGGCATGTTCGGCCAGCGCGATGAGATCGCGCTTGTAACGATCGAATGTCGACGCCATGGCCAGCGCGATGATTTCGTCCTGTGAACCGGCGAGAATCTCGGTGATCCTGGGATTGTCGGCATCGCTGAGGGCCTTGGCATGGTCGAAGCTCAGGCGCTCGTCACAGACCGCATCGTCCACACGGTCGAAGTGGTTCCGCAATGACCGGCCGACCCGCAGCCGACCGCCGATCGGGCCCCGATTGCACCCGGCCGTCGCCGCGACCCAGGCGGTGGTGCGCATCCCGTGCACTCGGTTGGTGGTGCCCCGGGCGTCGAGCTCGGCGAGCCGGTGCGCCTGCGCGGTCTGGGCGAGGCTGATGAGCCGCTGGAGATTCCTTCACCGAGCAGGATTCGACCCCTCACCGGACCGGGACGACGCCGCGTTCCGGTAGCTGGACGCCGTGAAACCGAGCACCGTCCGGAAGTCCCGGGCGAGGTGGGCCTGATCGGCGTACCCGAGGTCTGCGGCGAGGGCGGCCAGGTCGATGCCAGGTTCGGTGCGCACCGCCTCGGCGGCGTCCTGAAGTCGTCGTCGCCGGATCATCGCCGCCGGGGTCAGCCCCACGAAGCGGCGGCACAATCGCTGCAGGGTGCGCACCGAGAGTCCGAGTTCGGCCGCCACGTCCGCGACCCGCACCACCGTGGGGTCGGCGTCGATCATCTCGGCGACGGCATTGGCCAGGCGAGCGTCGTCGTCCAAGGTCGGGATGCGTTCGGTGAGCCAGTCACCGAACGCCGCCACGGCCCGCCGGTGTCGGTTCCCGTGGTCGCCGGTGTGCATCGCTGCGGTCACCGCGTCGACCAGGTCGGGGGCATCCAGACGCTGTTCACCGTCGCGGATCGCCCCGGGGTCGTCGACGAAGCGCCTCACCGCGGCAGGACGCAGCAGCGCGCCCACCGCCCAGCCGGTGCCGACCAGGTCGCGGTGTCCGATGCGGGTGGTGGGGCCGAACAGGGCCGCGGCGCCACCGTCGACCACGAGGTTCGACGCCGGAAAGCCGATCACGTACTGACGGGACGTTCGACCGGGGGCGAGGTCCCATTCGGGGATCCAGAACCACCGCACCAGCTCGGCGACCGGTTCGGGAGGCTCGATCCGGACGAAGGTGGGCAGCCTCGCGGGGTACAACACGCCGCGGGTACCGCGCGTTCCCCCGGCGTGGGCACCTCGGTCGGGCATGGCGCGCAGCCTACGGGCGGGCGCGCCCGATCCGTGCCGATCCGTGCCGATCCGGGTCGATCCGGATCGTTCCGACCGGGGCGGAGCGACCCTGTCGTGAATCTTCAAGCGATCCCGCACCCGCCGGCCGTACCGTCGGCAGCATGACCACCAAGGACGACACCACAGCAACCAGAGGCGTCACCGGCGCCCACACCACCGCCGGGGTGCCCCACGGCTCCACCAGCATCACGCCGTTTCTCGCCATCGCCGATGCGAACGACGCGATCGCGTTCTACCAGGACGTCTTCGGCGCCTGGGTCGTCGACGTCACCGAGATGGGGGGTGTGGTCGCGCATGCGGTGCTCGACTTCGGCAACGGCCAGTTGCAGCTCGGCGAACCGAACCCCGCCTACGGACTGATCGCTCCTCCGCCGGGCGACGAGGACTGCTACTCGATGGGCTTCTACTGCGAGGATGCCGACGCGGTCGTCGCCCGGGCCACCGCGGCGGGCGCCACGGTCCGCGAACCGCTCACCACGTTCGTGTCGGGCGACCGATTCGCGAGCATCCGTGACCCCTTCGGCGTGCGCTGGTCGGTGCTGTGCCGGGTCGAGGACCTGTCCGAGGCCGAGAGCGCCCGCCGGGTCGCCGCCTGGGCCGCCGAACAGTCCTGATCCGACCCGTCTTTGCACCATCGACCCCGCCCCGGCCGGGTCGATCGTTCAAAGTCCGGTCTCTCAGTCGACGACGGCCCCGGTCACGATCTCGGCGGCCTCGGTCGGACCGAAGGTGGGTGGTCGAGGCCGCACGCCGCCGGCGCCCAGGCGGGTGACCACCGTGTCGGTCCCCGGGTGGACCTGCACGATCTGGTTGCCCAGCCCGATCGCCCAGAACAGGTCCTCGGGCGCCCCGGGAGCCAATTGCCCGTCGCCGCCGTCCGGATCGTCCAGAGCCGCAAGATCGGTCGCCACGAGCGGGTTGCCGATCGGGCCGTGTTCGTTGCGCCAGAACAGGAGGCCGTAGCCCACGTTCAGCGCGGTCGACGCCCGGGCGGTCGCCTCGGCGACGAAGTCTGCCGACACGATCTGCTCGCCTCCCCAGGCCCCTTCATGCAGCAGGAGCAGACCGAACCGGGCGAGATCCTCACAGGTCGATTCGACGCCCATGTAGGTGAGGGCGTTGCCCGATCCGTCCAGGTTCATCCGGGTGTCGGCCATGCCGAGCGGCTCGAACAGTCGCTGCTGCGCGAAGGTCTCGACCTCTTCGCCGGTGGCTTCGCTCAGAATCCGCTCGAGGGTCTGGACCGCCGCGTTGTTGTAGGCCCAGACCGCGCCGGGCGGGTGCTCCTGGTCCAGACCGACGGCGAACGCGGTCTGGTCGTGCTGGCGGATCAGCTCGCCGTAGTCGAGTCCGACACTCCATTCACGGCCCGAGTCCATGGCCAACAGGTTGCGGACGGTGACCGCTTCCGCCGGGGTGTCCCGCCACTCGGGGATCCACTCGGCGGCGGCGTCGTCCAGCGACAGTGCCCCCTCGTCCCTGGCGATTCCCACCAGGATGCTGGTGATCGACTTGGTCACCGAGAACACGTTGCGGGTCGTGGTGGGGGTGGCTGCACCGAAGGTCCACTCCCCCGCGATCGCCCCGTCACGGACGACCACGAGACAGTCCGAACCACCCTCCTCGGCGGTGGACGCACTGCGTTCCAGTGCCGCCGGGTCCAGCCCGACCGCGTCGGGAGCCACCCGCTCCCAGGACGCCCCGGGCACCGGTCGAGTCGCTGGAGCAGCGGTGGTGGACGTGGTCGAACCCGACGTGGTCGACGAGGGTGCCGCGTCTCCTCTCTCGGAGCCACCCGAGCAGCCCACGACCAGCGCCAGGGCCACCAGCCAGGCCGCCACGGACGCCAGGCGAGCCGGTGGTCGGAGGTCGCCCGGTCGGGGAGGCGATGTGATTCTGGTGCGGTGCGGCATGGGCCTCAACGGTCGTTCTCGGAGCAGCGCCGACCCTACCCAGTCGTCGATCCCGCCGACAGCGGAGTCGGCCGGTGCGTCCCTGCTCGCGGCCGGTTCGCGGGCCGGATCAGAGCCGCTGGGACAGGGTGACGCCGTCGCCGAGCGTGATGATCGTGGTCCGTACCCGCGGGTCCGAAGCCGCACGGTCGTTGTAGCGCTGCAGCCCCGCCAGCACCTCGTCGCCGGCGGGTTCCTCGACGATCCGGCCCCGCCACAGGGTGTTGTCGGCCAGCAGCAACCCGCCGGGCCGCAGGCGGGGAACCAGTTCTTCGTAGTAGTCGGGGTAGCTCTCCTTGTCGGCGTCGACGAAGGCGAGGTCGATCGTGGCCTCGGCGGGCAGGCTGCGCAGCGTGTCGATCGCGGGACCCAGACGCAGCTCGACCCGATCCTCGAGCCCGGCGTGCCGCCAGGCGTCCCGGGCGATGCTGGTCCACTCCTCGCTCGAATCGCAGCACAGCAGGCGACCCCCGGGGGCCAGGCCGGACGCGATCGCCAGAGAGGAACGTCCGGTGAAGGTGCCGACCTCGACCGCCTGGGTCACCCCGGCGAACGCGCACAGTGCGGTGAGCAGCGTCGCCTGGTCCTCGCCGATCTGCATGCCCGCCACGTCGCCGAGCTGCTCGGTGCGGTCGATCAGCGCGGCGACGACCAGATCCGGTTCGGGCGAATGCGCGCCCACGTAGGCGGCGAGATCGTCATCGAGCAGAAAGGACCGGGGAGCCATACCCGCGAGTCTGACAGAACCATCCACGCGGCCACCCGGCCGAGGCCGCGACCGCGCCGGACCGGCTCAGAGCGGGAGCGCAGGCCGGCTGACCTGCCCGCGGATCGCGTCGGCGGCAGGCAGGTCGGCGGGATGATCCGGCGTGGCGATCACCGGCAACACCAGAGCCGAGGCGTGCGCCCCGCCCAGGCCCACGTCGTGGGACGCGCCCGGCACCGTCGGGTTCTCGAACCGCCAGAAGGGGTGGTCCCGTCCCGGAGTGGAGACACCGATGCGCAGCTTGCAGCCCTTGCGGAACACGTGGGCCACGGGCAGCAGCGGTACCCGGGTGCGGATCCACTCCCCCGGCACGAGCTCGGTGCGATCGGCGACATCGAAGGTGTGGTCCACATGCAGCTCGTCGTCAGGGCGTTCCTCCACGGCGTGGATCGGACGGTGGTAGCCGGTCTGGACGCGGACCTCGACACCGTCGGGCCGCACCTCGGTGAGGGTCACCTGCACCGCGGTGTCGGTCGTGCCCGGCCGCAGCCACAGGTCCAGGTGCGGTTGACCGGCGATGGTGATCGTCTCGTCCAGCACCCGCTCGAACCCGGCGACGGCGCCGTCGGGAAAACGGGTCCACTCATAGGCGATGGTCGGCTGGATGAACGCGTCGAAGTCGTCGGTGACTGCGTAGCTCAGTTCTCCGGCTTCGGGATCGTCGACATAGGAGACCACCGACTCGTCCGCTGGGGCCTCGGCGACCAGTGCGTGGTCCGGGCCCAGGTACAGACGCTGGGCGCGGGTGCCCGGAACCGGCCACGCGTCGGCGGTCGCCTCGAAACGCTGGCCGGGGGCGCCGGGCACCTCGTCGACGGTGCCGCTCTCGAAGAGCAGCCGCACCGGCGGCTCGGAGCGGTACGAAGCCAGCGCGGCGTCGTAGTCGTCGCCGAAGTCCGCGAAGCGGTCCGGCTCCAGGGTCGGGGTGTAGCCGAAATGCTCGGCGAACACCGCCGGCGCCAACTCGCGCACCATCGGGTCGATCCGGGGCACCCGGCGGGCCACGTAGAACGACAGGAACTCGAACCAGCGATTGATCAGCATCGGCGAGTAGCCGTCGGGGTGGTGCCCGTTGGTCATGGTGAACACGGTGTGAGGCGAGTTCGTGAAACGGTCGAGCATGAGCGCGAACCGGCTGCCGGTCTGTTCGTCCTGCCAGGAACCCGTCAGGTACACCGGCACCTCGATGTCGCCCACCAGGTCGGCGGCCCGGCGTTGGCGCATCGCGGTGCGGTAGGTGTCCATGGCGTGGCCGAACCGGGCGAAGTCCAGATCGATCGTGCGCACCGCCTGGTTGGCCTCGGCGATCGTGTCGCCGTTGTCGATGCGCTGTTTGTCCCAGGCCATGCCGCCCTGTCGGGTCTCGGCGTCGCGCATCTCGATCCACACCCGGGTGAACCCGGAGTTGTAGATGCCGCCGGGCCACTGCTGGCGCCACAGATCGTCGAGCACCGACAACGGGGTGATCGCCGCGAGGCTGGGCGGACGGGTCGCCGCGACGAACAACTGGGTGTTTCCCGGGTAGCTCAGCCCGACCATGCCCGGGCGGTTGTGCAGCACCCAGTCCTGGCGGGCGACGGTCTCCACGATGTCGTAGCCGTCGGCGGATTGGGCCGCGGAGAACACGTCGTAGATGCCGCCCGAGCATCCGCTGCCTCGCAGGTTGACCCCGACCACGGCGAAGCCCAGCAGGTTGGCGATCAGCGAACCCGGCTGTGGCGCGTCGGGGTTGGAGGGACCGTAGCCGGAGTACTCGATCACGGTGGGCCAGGGCGGCGGCCCGTAGAGGTTCTGATCCGGGAACAGCACGTTCGCCGACAGGGTGACCCCGTCGCGCATCGTCAGATACCCGAAGCCGGCGTCGAGGGTCTGGTCGTAGAGCGAGGGCTCGGGCAGATCGTCGATGCCCAGCACGGTGAAGGGACCGTGCCGTTCCTGGGTGGCCTCGTCGATGAGCACGTAGGACCCGGGCGCCAGGGTGTGCCCCTCACGGACGACCTCGACCAGGTCGTCGAGACCGGCGACGTCCCGGTGGGTCGGCGGCACGTAGGCGAAGTGCAGGTTGCCGGCGTGGTCCGCGATCTGCGTGGCGACCGGGGTGCCGTCGATCCGCTCCAGACGAAGCCGGGCGCCCGCGGTCGCGCCGGTGACGGTCAGGGTCTCCACACCGGGTCGGATCTGCATGAGTGTCTCCTCGTGTCGGGTCGGGGTGCCCCTGGGCGGGCGGTGCGTCGGGGAGGGCCGGGCCACGTTCGACGACGCCTGCACGGTAGTGCGGCGTCCACGATGCGACCGGACGAGGTGCCCGGTGGGTCGGTGGAACGCACGATGGGCGGGCGCTGGTCGCCAGCACCCGCCCATCGGAGGTCGATCGGTCCGTGCAGACCGAAACGTCGTGGGAGTCGAACTACTTGAGCTCGACCGAACCGCCGGCCTCTTCGATGGCGGCCTTGGCGGCTTCGGCGTCTTCCTTGGAGACCTTCTCCAGGACCGGCTTGGGCGCGTTGTCGACGAGGTCCTTGGCCTCCTTGAGGCCCAGGCTGGTCAGCGAACGCACGGCCTTGATCACGCCGATCTTCTTGTCGCCGGCGGCGGTGAGGACGACGTCGAACTCGTCCTGCTCCTCGGCGGCCGCGGCGTCGCCGCCGCCTCCGGCGGGCGCTGCGGCGACCGCGGCGACCGGAGCCGCTGCGGTCACGCCGAAGCGCTCTTCGAAGGCCGTGAGCAGCTCGGAGAGCTCCAGCACGGTCAGGCCGGCGATGTCGTCGAGAATCTGTTCGGTGGTTGCCATGGTGCTACTTCTCCTGTTGGGTTCCGGCATCGGCCGGGGGGTCTTCGGTGGTGGCCTCGGCGGCCGGTGCTTCGGTCTGGTCGCTCTCGTCGGCCGCCGACGGTGCGTCGCCGGCCTCGGTGGCGGGTGCTTCGTCGGGGGTTTCCTCGGCGGCGGACGCCTCCTCGGCTGGCGCCTCGGTGGCGGGCGCTTCGTCGGCGGGCTGTTCGGTCGCCGTTTCGTCGCCGGCGGCCTCGGCGGCGGGTTCGTCGACCGGAGCCGGCGCAGCTTCGGCCGGCTTGGTGTCGATGAGCGCCTTCATGCCGTAGGCCAGGTTGCGGGGCATCGCCTGGAGCAGGCCCGCGAACTGCTGCAGCGGGGCGGCGATGGCACCGGCGAGCTGGGCCAGCAGCACCTCACGCGAGGGCAGCTTGGCCAGCGCTTCGAGCTGGTCGACCGTGATCGCGGCACCATCGACGATCCCGCCCTTGAGGACCAGCGCGTCGTTGGTCTTGACGAAGTCCCGCAGGGCCTTGGCCGCTGCGGCGGCGTCGCCGGCGGAACCGTCGGGCCGCTGGGAGACGAACGCGATCGCGGTGGGACCGGTGAGCAGCGCGTCCAGGTCGAGCCCGGCCTTGCGAGCCGCGATCCGGACGAGGGTGTTCTTGTAGATCTTGTAGTCGGTTCCCGCGGCGGTCAGCTCACGACGCAGTTCGGCCAGCGCCGGAACGTCCAGGCCGCGGTACTCGGTCAGCAGCACCGCCGAGGAGTTCTCGAAGTGTGCTTCGAGTTCCGCGACCTTCGCGACCTTCTCGGGTCTTGGATTGTCCATCACTCACCTCGGTGGTCGTAGACGAATTCGGATGCTCCACTCACTACGAAGTCGTTCGCGCCGCCGAGAGACCCCAGCAGGGGTGAACGCTTCGTGGGGAAGCATCCGCCTCGTCGGGCCGGTTCCTGGAGAGAGGAACCATTTGAGCCTGGAAAGGCACCGGAGGTCTCTGGCGAGTGATGTGGTTGTCGGACGGATCAGGTTAGACGCCGCCGGGAACCGGTGGCGAATCGGTACCACCCGTTCCGGGTCGCGTCGCCATTGGTCCCGCCCCGGATCGGGCCGGCCGGCTCAGGCCGGTCCGGTGCCGTTCTCGGCGGGCTCGACGTGCGCCGGGTCGATCTTGACGCCGGGGCCCATCGTGGATGACAGGGTGAGGCGCCGCAGGTAGCGGCCCTTGGCCGAGGCGGGCCGCACGCGGTGCAGCTCGTCGACCACCGCGACCAGGTTGGCGACCAGGGCCTCCTCGGTGAAGGACACCTTGCCGATCGGCACGTGCACGTTGCCGTAGCGGTCGGTGCGGTACTCGACCCGGCCGCCCTTGAACTCGCTCACGGCGCTGCCCGGGTCGGGAGTGACCGTCCCGGACTTGGGGTTGGGCATCAGACCCCGGGGGCCCAGCACCCGGCCGAGCCGACCGACCTGGGCCATCAGGTCGGGTGTGGCGATCACCAGGTCGAAGTCGAGGCGTCCGCCCTCGACCTCGGCCAGCAGGTCGTCGGAGCCGACCACGTCGGCGCCCGCGGCGCGGGCCTCCTCGGCGGCGGGACCGGCGGCGAACACCGCGATGCGGACGTCCTTGCCGGTTCCCGAGGGAAGCGCGACCGTGCCCCGCACCATCTGATCGGCCTTGCGGGGGTCCACGCCCAGCCGGGCCGACAGGTCGATGGTCTCGTCGAAGGACGCCGATGCCAGCGACTTGACCAGGGCGACCGCTTCGTGGCCCGGGTGCAACCGCTCCCGGTCGTAGCGTCGGATCGCGTTCGAATAGTTCTTACCGTGCGCCATGGTGGCTCCCTCTCGTCGTAGTGGTCGCGCCGGGCGAGGTGCTCCCGGTCGCGGAATGGACAGGTCGGTTCAGACGACCTCGATGCCCATGGAACGGGCGGTCCCCCGCACCTGCTGCTTGGCGGCGTCCAGGTCGGCGGTGTTGAGGTCGGGCAGCTTGGTGGAGGCGATCTCGGCGATCTGGGCCTCGGTCACCGAGCCGGCCTTCTCACGCCCGGGGGCGTGGGCGGCCTTGGTCACTCCGGCGGCCTGGCGCAGCAGCACCGGGGTCGGCGGGGTCTTGAGGATGAACGAGAACGAGCGGTCCTCGAACACGGTGATCTCCACCGGCACCACCGTGCCGCGCTGGGACTCGGTGGCGGCGTTGTACTCCTTGCAGAAGTCCATGATCGCGATGCCGTGAGGGCCCAGGGCCGTGCCCACCGGGGGCGCGGGTGTCGCCTGGCCCGCGGGGATCTGGATCTTGACGACCGCGGCGACCTTCTTCTTGGCCATGGAAATTCCTCACTTCAGCACCACGGCACCGTGCCGGGTGTGGACGATTGTTCGGTACGGCTGATCGCTACGGGGGATCAGCAGGGACGTTCGAGCTTAGGTGGCGACCAGGGGGCGGCACCATCCAGCGCGCGACGCTCCGCTGGTCGGGGCTCGCCCGGGTGGATCGATCAGAGCTTCGCCACCTGGGCGAAGTCGAGTTCGACGGGGGTCTCCCGTCCGAAGATGTTGACCAGCACCTTGACCTTGAGCTGGTCGGCGTTGATCTCGACGATCTCTCCGGAGAACTCGGCGAAGGGGCCCTCCTTGACCCGGACGGTCTCGGAGATCTCGAAGTCGATGCGCGGCTTGCCGACCTTCGCGGCGGCCTCGGCGCCCTCGGGCTTGACGGCCAGGAACGACTCGACGTCACGACGGGGCAGCGGCGAGGGCTTGGAGCCCTGTCCGACGAACCCGGTGACGCCCGGGGTGTTTCGGATCACGTACCACGAGTCGTCGTCGAGGTCGCAGCGCACCAGCAGGTACCCGGGGAACATCTTCTTGTTCGACACGACCTTGCGGCCGCCCTTGAACTCGATGACCTCCTCCATGGGGATGACCACCTCGTGGATGCGGCCCTCCATGTTCATCGAGGAGGTCCGGGCCTCGAGGTTCTGCTTGACCTTCTTCTCGTAGCCGGACTGGGTGTGGACCACGAACCAGCGCCCCGGACGGTCATAGGGGCTGATCGGCTCGGCGGCCTCGTCCTCGGCGGTTTCGTCCTCGGCGGTGGCGGCCTCGGCGTCACCGTCGGATTCGGTCCCGGTCTGGGCTTCGGCGCCGTCGGCTTCGTCTGCGGGCTGAGCCGTCGTCTCGTCGACCGGCACCTCGTCGGTCTCGGGCACGGGGGTGCCGAGCACGGCGGGCGCGGCTGCGGCTGGGGAGTCGGGCGATTCGGAACTCATCAGGTGAACACCTTCAGGACGAGATGGGACAGGCCGTAGTCGAGCAGGCCGATCATCGTGATCATCAGCGCGAGAAACACCACCACGATGATCGAGTAGGTGCGGACCTCCTCGCGGGTGGGGAAGACGACCTTGCGGAACTCCGCGAGCACCTCGAGCACGTAGCGACGGAGCCACTTGATCGGTCCGAGGCGCGGTTCGGACTTGGCCGGCTTGGGCGCCTGATTCGGCTTCTTCTTCGCTTTTCCGGCGACGGGTGAGCCCTCGGCGTCCAGGGAACCCTGGCGCTGGAGCATCCGTCTCGTCTCTCGGTTCATCGCCACGGGCGATCGCGTCCTTGCTTGCTGTTGGCTTGCTGTGGTGCCGCGAGGGCAGCAGGTGGGCGGGGCAACCGAAATCGCTTCCGTCCACACCGCGATGGTGCAGGGCAGGAGGGACTTGAACCCCCAACCGCCGGTTTTGGAGACCGGTGCTCTACCAGTTGAGCTACTGCCCTCGGGGGTCGACCTTCACAAACTTAGCACTCCCCCGGCGCCGATCCTCAGTCGACCCGGCCCCACCCGGCCGCCGCCACGGGCCCGGTCGGTGGACGCGGGCGACGCCCCGGGGTCGGCTCGCCGCCTCAGCCGGTGATCTGACGGTTGCGGACCCGCCCCAGCAGCACCAGCGCGCCGATCGCACCGCCCGCGGCGGCAACGGTGCAGGCCACCTGACGGCCGCGGCGCAGCATCCTGCGGGCGCGGGCCGACGCATCGAGGGTGCCCAGAATGTCGTCGAGCAGACCGTCCACGGGGGGAACGGGCTGGGCGCGCAGTCCGGCCAGCTCGGTACGCAGCCGCCGGTAGCGCACCACCTCGGCCTGGCACCGCAGACACTCGGCGACATGGGACTGCAGTTCGTCGTCGAGCGCGGCCACGTCGAAGGCGGCCGACAACTGCCGGTCGAGGGTCTCACACCGCACGGGCCGCCTCCCCGGTGGATCCTCTGGTCCTGGTGCGTCCCGCCGAGGTGGGGAAGAGTTCACTGCGGAGCTTCTTGCGCGCGCGGTGCAACCGCACCTTGGCCGCGGACTCGCTGATCGAGAGCTCCTCGGCGATCTCGGCGTGGGCCAGGCCGTAGACGTCACGCAGCACCACCACCGACCGCAACTTCGGCGGCAGGGTCGACAGTGCCGCGGCGAGTTCCTGGCGCAGCTCAGCCCGGGTCGAGGCGCCGTCGGAGGGATCGACGGTGAAGGCCTCGTCGCTGAGCGGTTCGTGGCGGTGGCGGATGCGCCGACGCAGGTGCGTCGCGGCCCGGTTGGCGGTGATCCGGTACAGCCAGGTGGTGAACTGCGCGTCGCCGCGGAAGCCCGCGAGACCCCGGTAGGCGCGCAGGTACGCCTCCTGGGTCACGTCCCGGGCGTCGTCGGGGTCGCCCACCAGACGCAACGCCAGGGCGAACGTCTCCCGGTGGGTGCGGCGCACCAGCTCGTCGAAGGCCCCGCGGTCGCCGTCGCGGGCCGCGGCGACCAGGACGTCCTGGTCGGCGCGGGTCAGCAGGCGGGTCGACATGTCGGACCGGCCCGTCGACTCCGAACCGCGGCGACCGGGCCGGTCAGCGAGTCTCTTTGTGCGTGGTGTGCTGTCGATCCCATCGACAGTACTTCTTCATCTCGATGCGTTCGCGGTTGTTCACCTTGTTCTTTGTGGTGATGTAGTTGCGACGCTTGCACACCTGACACTCGAGCGTGACCGCGATGCGCTTGTCGGAGGCCTTGGCCATGGGGGTTCCTCGATCGTCTCGGTGGGCTTACTTGAGGATCTTGGTGACCCGGCCCGCTCCCACGGTCCGGCCACCCTCACG
>CAYVAS010000044.1:0-22622 GCA_964449375.1 uncultured Iamiaceae bacterium
GAAGACCATGTCGGCCCCCTTGAGCACCTCGGCGATCTCGTCGGCGTTGGCCTCGGCCGCCTCCCGGCCCACCTCCGGGTCGCTGCCGGCCCCCAGTCCACGGGTCAGATCACGGCCGATGTCCAGCTTGACGTCCGCGTCGCTCATGAGCAGCGACTGGGCGTCGGTGTTCACCGCGATGAACTCGACGCCCTTGAGTCCGGCATCGATCATGCGGTTCACGGCGTTGACGCCGCCCCCGCCGATCCCGACGACCTTGATGACCGCGAGGTAGTTCTGAGGATTTCCGGTCATGTGTGTCGTACCTCCAGGTGAGGGGCCCCAGGGCCCAGGCGGAAACGCTCGCAGCACCCTGAGAGGACCGGATTCTGTGAGCACGGATCCGGAAACCCGGCGGTGAGCCGCGCCTCCGGGACTGCCCGCGGAGCCGGGCGGACGCTAGGCACAACCATACTCCGGGGTCAAGGTCGGAGCCGTCGGTACCGAAACGTCGAGGGTGCAGCCCGCGCCGAGGGATCCGATGTGTTCGAGCACGGCGGTGAGCGATGCGAACTTGGCCCCGAAGTCCTCGGAGCGACCCAGGCTGACGGTCGCGTCACCCTCCAGGGTCAGGGCGACCGAGCCACCCTCGGAGAACGCGATCTCCTCCACCCGGTCACGGTGGTCGACCGGTAGGGCCTCGGCGGTGCGCAGCAGCGGTTCGATCTCGGCGATGCGGGTGCCGGCCTCGGCGCGGTGACGCCCCGCCAACAGCGGCAGCCCCTCCAGGCGGGGCACGTCGGTCTGGAGCACCCGACCTTCGGCGTCGACGAGCGCGAAGGCGTCACCCGATGCCACCTGGGCGATCGCCTCGCGATCGACCAGCTCGACGGTGATGCGGCCCGGCCATTCCCTGGTCACCTGGGCTTCGGCGATCCAGGGCAGGGTCTCGATGGCGGCCTCCGCGTCGCCGGGCGACACGTCCATCATCGCCACGCCCGGTCCGATGCCGGTGACCTCGACGACCTGGTCGGCGTCGACGTGTTCGGATCCGGTGACCACGAAGTGATCGACGGCCAGCAGCGGGGAGCGCAGCAGGGCCCAGCCGGCGGCGAGGATCCCGGCGAGCACTCCGAAGGCGACGACCCGACGCAGACGACGTCGTCCCTCACCACGGCGTACCTCGGCCCGTCGACGCCGGAGCCGCGCGGGGATCACCACCCGCCCGTCGGATGAACGGACGGTCGAGGTCACCGTCTGCTCCGGTGCGTCGCGGCCACTTCCTCATTCTCGCCGGTCGTCTCCGGCCGATCGCGGACCCCCCGGCGGGCGGCGACCACGTCACCGGCGAGGGTGGTGATGTCGCCGGCGCCGAGGGTCACGCACACGTCGCCGGGCCGCAGTTCGTGCTGCAGGAACCCCACCAGGTCCGCGCGCCGGGGCAGGTACACCACCCGGGTCCGGGGGTGGGCGTCCAGCACGGCGCCGACCAGCAGGTCCCCGGAGACCCCGGGTCGGGGGGCCTCCCCCGCGGCGTAGACGTCGGTGAGGACCACCACGTCGGCGTCGACGAAGGCGTCGGCGAAGTCGCGCCACAGCGAGGCGGTGCGGCTGTAGCGGTGCGGCTGGAAGACCGCCACGACCCGGTCGTAGCCCCCGGCAGCCGCGGTGGCCAGCGCGGCGGTGACCTCTCCGGGGATGTGCGCGTAGTCGTCGACGAAGGTCACCCCGTCCTCGACGCCGCGGAACTCGAAGCGCCGGGCCACGCCGCCGAAGCGCCCGAGTGCCCCCACGACCGGGGTGACCGGTGCGCCCAGCTCCAGGGCGGTCACCAGGGCCGCGGTGGCGTTCCGGGCGTTGTGCAACCCGGGCAGGGGCAACTCGACCCGGATCGTCTTCCCCGACGGAGGGTGGACCTCGAAGGAGATCGAAGCCCGACGCTGGTCCACGGCGTCGATGCGGTAGTCGGCATCGGCGGCGGTTCCATAGGTCACACAGTCCGCCTCGTCGGTCAGCGTCCGTGCTCCGGGTTCGTCGATGCACACCACCCGGGGTCCGGCGGCGCCGGTGAGGAACTCGACGAAGGCAGCCCGTAGTGCCCTTGTCGCGGCATCCGGATCGGTGCCGTAGTACTCCAGGTGGTCCGGTTCCAGGCTGGTCACGATCACCGCGCCGGTGCCCAGCTCCAGGAAGGTGCCGTCGGACTCGTCGGCCTCGACCACGAAGATCTCGCCGTCGTCCCAGCCCGCACCGGTGCCGATCTCGTTGATGTCACCGCCGATGACGAAGGAGGGCTGCCATCCGGCGTCGCGCAGGGCGAGGGTGAGCATCGACGCGGTGGTGGTCTTGCCGTGGGTGCCCGCGACGGCCACGGTCCGGTTGGTCCGCGCCAGTGCTCCCAGCACCTTGGAGCGGTGCAGCACCGGGATGCCCGCCTCCCGGGCGGCACGGAGCTCCGGGTTGGTGTCGGGCACCGCGGTGGAGGTCACCACGGCGTCGGCGCCTTCCACGGCGGCGGGATCGTGGCCGATGCGTACCTCGGCGCCCAGCGCCCGGACGCGTCGGACCGCCGCCGACTCCTTGAGGTCGCTGCCGGTCACCCGGTGGCCCATGCCCACCAGGACCGCGGCGACCGCGTTCATGCCGGTCCCGCCCACGCCCACCACGTGCAGACGGCGCGGCGAGCTCAGGTCGATGGCCGCCTCAGTGCTCACCGGCGACCTCCAGCACCAGCTCTGCCACCCGTTCCGCGGCGTCCGGACGCGCCACGGCCCGCATCGCCTGAGCCATCGAACTGCGTCGTTCCGGGTCCTCCAGGATCGGCCCGAGGACCTCGGCCAGGAACTCGGCGGTGCAGTCGGCGTCGTCGACGAGCACGGCTCCGCCGGCGTCGACCAGGTGCCGGGCGTTGGCCCGTTGGTGGTCCCGGGGGGCGATCGGTAGGGGCACGAGCACCGCGGGGACCCCGAGCGCGGCGAGCTCGGCGACGCCTCCGCCGGAGCGTCCGATCACCACGTCCGCCGCGGCCAGGGCGGTGCCCATGTGCTCTTCGTACTCGACGAGCTGGTAGACCAACGCGTCCTCCGCGCCGATGAGATCGTGGTCGATCTCGGCGTGGTCGCGGCGGCCCACCACGTGACGGATCGCCAGGTCCCCCCGGTCCCGCCAGCGCGTGGCCAGCCCGTGGACCGCCCGGTTCACCGTGCGGGCGCCCAGCGAACCGGTGGCGACCAGGACCACGGTCCGATCGTGTGGCAGATCCAGCGCGGTGCGCGCCAGCGCGCGGCTGGCCGCGGGATCCGCGTCGCGGGCCCGGGCCGCCTCGACGATCTCGGCTCGCAGGGGGTTGCCGGTCACCGTCGCCCGCGGCAGGTCGGTACCGGGGAAGGTCACCGCGCTCCGACGGGCGAAGAACCGCAGCAACCGGTTCACCGCCCCGGCGCGGGCGTTCTGCTCACACAGCACCAGGGGCCGGCGCCAGAGCACCGCGCCCAGGCCACAGGCCAGGCTGGCGTAGCCGCCCAGCACCACCACCACGTCGGGTCGTCGCCGGCGCACCAGGCCGATGCCCTGGACGATGCCCCGGGCCAGGGCCACCGCCGCGCCCACGTTGGCCAGGGTGAGACGCCGCTGGATCCCGCGCCCGGGCAGTTCGACCAGGTCGTAACCTGCCCGACCCACCAGGTCCCGTTCCACGCCCCGGTCTCCTCCGGCGAAACCGATCGTGGCGCGGTCGACCCCGGCGGCGACCAGCGCGTCGGCGACCGAGATGCCCGGGAGCACGTGCCCGGCGGTGCCACCGCCGGCGATGAGGATCCGTGGAGACCCGGTCACCGCCGTGCCCTGGTCGAGGCCGCCTTCCGGGAGCTCTTGGACCGCGGCGTCGGCGTGCGCTGCGCGTTCGGTCGGCCCGACCGGGCCCGAGCGGGAGCGGGCCCGGGATGGCGGGCGATGTTCAACAGCAGGCCCACCGCGGCCAGGGTCACCACCATCGAGGTGCCGCCGTAGGACACGAAGGGCAGCGGGACACCGGTGATCGGCAGGAGCCCCACGACCGCGCCGATGTTCACGAACGCCTGGATCACGATCCACGCGGTGATCCCGATCGCCACCGACGCGGCGAAGCGGCTCTCGGCGCGCAGGGCGGCCTGGATCCCGAAGATGCCGAACGCGATGAAGCACAGCACCACCACGCTGGCACCCACCAACCCCAGCTCCTCGCCGATGATGGCGAACACGAAGTCGGTGTGGGCGAAGGGCAGGAATCCCCACTTGGCCCGCGAGGAGCCCAGGCCGACCCCGAAGATCCCGCCCGACGCCAGCCCCACCCGGGACTGGATGAGTTGGTAACCCGTGCGTTGGGGGTCGGCCCAGGGGTCCAGGAACGACAGCACCCGCGCCCGGCGGTACGACGACCCGAGCGCACCCACGACCGTGGCGGCCACGCCGAGGATCCCCCATCCGGCCAGTGGGGCCCGGGGCACGCCGGCGGCGAAGAGCATGATGAACACGATCGCGGCGATCACGACCGTGGTGCCCAGGTTCGGTTGGGTCATCACCAGCACGGCGATGACGCCGAGCAGCAGCATCATGGGACGCACCACGACCCGGGACACGTCGAGGAACTTGTCGTTGCGGGCGAGCCAGTCGGCGACCACCAGGATCAGGGCCAACTTGGTGAGCTCGGATGGCTGGATCTGGATCGAACCCACCCCGATCCACCGCGTCGCTCCGTTGGCGGTCACGCCGATGCCGGGAACGTGGACCAGGACCAGGCCGGCCAGGCAGAGCCCCAGGGCGACAAGGGCGTGGCGACGTAACGTCTCCAGGTTCACGTGCAAGAGCGCGAATGCGGCGGCCAGGCCCACCACGGTCCAGGTGAGCTGCCGCAGGAAGTACGTCCAGGCCGACCCCGTCTCGTTCAACGACGCCACCGACGAGGCCGACAGCACCATCACCAGACCGATGATGCTGAGGACCGCGACCACCGTCGCCAGCCACCAGAACGTCGAGGTGTCCACGCCGCGCACGGTCACCGCCCGGGCGAGAATGCCCCGGGGTCGTCGGCCCGGCCCGGGCCGGTCCAGGTGCAGCCGGCGCTGGGACCGGGGAGGTGCGTCGATCGTGGTCACGGCGACTCCCACGCCTCGGTCACGGGACGAGTCTCCCCCACCGTGCCGGGTCGATTGGTGCATGGTCCCGGACGGGACGCTCGGTGCCGGGTCATCGTCCCAGCCCCAGATTGAGGAAGTCCGCGTAGAACACCCCGAGCGCGACCACGGTGCACATGCCCGCCATGATCCAGAAGCGCACCACCACCGTGGTCTCGGGCCAACCCTTCTGTTCGTAGTGGTGGTGCACCGGCGCCATGCGGAAGATGCGTCGGCCGAACAAGCGGAAACTGGCGACCTGCAGGATCACCGAGATCGTCTCGTAGACGAACAGTCCGCCGATGACCACCAGCAACAACTGGGTGTTGGACAGCAGCGCCAGGCCGGCCAGGCCCGCCCCGATCGCCAACGATCCGGTGTCCCCCATGATGATCTGGGCCGGGGAGGCGTTCCACCAGAGGAACCCGGCGAGCGCCCCGGCCATCGACACCGCCACCACCGACAGGTCCAGTGCGTGGGGGACGTCGTAGATCGGGTACCGGAACGCCCAGAAGCAGATGATCGTGTAACAGATGAACGCCTGGATGGCGGCGCCCGAGGCCAGCCCGTCGAGGCCGTCGGTGAGGTTCACCGCGTTCGTCGTGCCGAGGATCAACAGCAGCGCCCAGATCACCCACAACCAGGCGGGCATGGCCCATCCGATGCTGTCCCATCGGGTGAAGCTCAGCTCCAGGTGGGGCTTGGACAGGTTGAGGGTGAGGAGCGTGAAGCAGATCGCGGCCAGGAACAGCCCACCGAACTTGGCCTTCTTGGACAGGCCCAGGTTGCGTTCGTTCTTGACCTTGATCCAGTCGTCGGCGAGCCCGACGCCGCCGGCGAGCACGATCAGCAGCATCACGAACATGCCCGATCTGGTGAACACCAGCCCGGGTCTCACGTGTGCGATCAGGTATCCGGAGGTGGCCGCGACCACGATGGCGACGCCGCCGATGGTCGGGGTGCCGGCCTTGGCCAGATGCTGCTGGGGGCCGTCCACCCGGATGGGCTGGCCGATCCGGTGGCGGCGCAGCCAGCCGATCAACAGCCGCGTGCCCACCAGGGAGAACCCGAAGGACACCGCGCCGGCGAGGACCAGGGCGATCACGGGACGAATCCCAGCTCGGCGAGCACCTCGGCGGCCACGACGCGGTCGTCGAAGGCTGTCACCTCGGCGCCGATGGTCTGGGTGGTCTCGTGGCCCTTGCCGGCGATGAGGACCACGTCGCCGTCGTCGGCGGCGCCCAGGACCCTGGCGATCGCGGCCCGACGGTCCAGTTCCACGACGAATCGCTCGGGGTTCGCGCTGCCCGCGCGGATCTCGGCCGCGATCTGGTCGGGGGGTTCCGATCGCGGGTTGTCGTTGGTGAGGACCACGAGGTCGGCGGCATCGGCGGCCTCGCCCATGAGCGGCCGCTTGGCCGGGTCCCGGTCACCGCCGGCGCCGAAGGTGACCAGCACACGCCGGTCGCCGGCGATCTCCCGGGCGGCGACGAGCAGCTTCTCCAACGCGTCGGGGGTGTGGGCGTAGTCGACGATCACGGTGAAATTTTGGCCCATCCGGATCATCTCGAAGCGGCCCGGAACGGTGCGCGCCTCGTGGAGCGCGGCAACGATCGTGTCGTCGTCGATGCCCAGTTCCGAGGTGGCGGTCGCCGCGGCGAGAGCGTTGGCCACGTTGAAGCGACCGGCCAGGGGAAGGCGCACGCTGCGACCCCGCCAGGTGAAGGAGGCGGGGGCCAGGGCACGGATCGGTTCGGCGTCGGCCAGTCCGAAGCCGACGATGGGGATCTGCGCGGCGTCGCCGAGCAGCCGGCCGTGCGCGTCGTCCACGTCGACCACGCCCCGGTCGCTCAGCCCCGGTTCGAACAGCTTCGCCTTGGCCCGGAAGTACTCCTCCATCGTGCCGTGGAAGTCCAGGTGGTCCTGGGACAGGTTGGTGAACACGGACACGGCGAAGCGCAGGCCTCCCACCCGGTGGAGCACCAGCGCGTGGGACGAGACCTCCATGACCACGTCGGTGAACCCGTCGTCGCGGAAACCGGCGAGGATCCGCTGCAGGTCGGTCGCCTCGGGGGTGGTCCGCACCCCGGTGAGGGTGCCCACGACCTGAGGCTTCCGCCCCGCCTTCACCAGGATGTCGACGATGAGCGCCGCGGTCGTGGTCTTGCCGTTGGTGCCGGTCACCCCCACACAGCGCAGGGCCGCGCCGGGGTCGCCGTGCACCAGCGCGGCCACCGGCCCCATGGCCCGGCGCACGTCGTCGACGATGATCTGGGGCACGTCGAGCTCCAGGCGGCGGGCGCCCAGGACCGCCGCCGCCCCTGCGGCCACCGCTGCGGGAGCGTGATCGTGACCGTCGGCATTGGCTCCCGCGACACAACAGAACAGCCCGCCGGGCTGCACCTGGCGATGGTCGTGGTACACGTCGGCGACGACGGTGGCCGCGTCGCCGCTCAGTGTGGCGGTGACGCCGGCGTCCTCCAGCCGCCCGAGGACGGCGCGCAGGTCGGTGCCATTCACGGCGCCACCGACGCCAACAGATCCGGATTCACCGGGGGAAGCCCTTCGGTTGGGTCGGGGGCGGTCGTGGGAGGAATGTGGAGCCGCCGCACCGCCTCGGTGGCGAGCTGGCCGAACAACGGGGCCGCGGTGGCCGAGGCGAAGTAGGAGCCGGTGCGGCTCCGGTCCACGTCGTTGAGCACGACGATGAGCGACAGCTGCGGGTCGCCTGCGGGCAGCATTCCCACGAAGCTCGACACGTAGTGGTAGCGACCGTTCAGATCCATGTAGCCGTCGCCGCTCTGGTGTTCGTCGAGCGGCATGCGGGCGGTCCCGGTCTTGCCGGCCACCTGGTAGCCGGGCACCGCGGCGTTGGTGCCCGTGCCGGTGGCGACCACGCTGGCGAGCATGCCGCGCAGTTGCCGTGCCACCTCGATGGACACGACCCGACGGGTCGGACCGGTCGGTTCGACGTGGCGTCGACCCTCGGCGTCGATACGTGCGTTGGTCAGGCGGGCGGGCACGGCCACGCCGTCGTTGGCCAGCACGTTGTAGGCCTGTAACATCTGCATGGCGGTCACCGACACGCCCTGACCGATGGGGATCGACCCGATGGACGAACCACTCCAGTCGGCCACGGGAAGGAGCAGTCCCGGTGATTCGTTGGGGAACTCCAGGGCGGTGGTGCGGCCGAACCCGAAGTTGCGGAGGGCCTCGTCGACCCGTTCCGCACCGATCATCCGGGCGAGTTCGATGGTGCCGATGTTGGAGGACACCGTCACGATGTCGGTCACGCTGAGCTGGGAGGGCAACGCCTCGGCTTCTTCGAACGTGGCGCCGCCCAGGGTCAGTGTGGGCGGGTGCGGCAGCACGGTGGCCGGGGTGACGGCGCCGTCCGCGAGCGCGGCGGCCACGGTGATGACCTTGTTGACCGAGCCGGGTTCGAACACGGTGGTCAGCGCCTCGTTGTTGATCGAGGGGGAGGCTTCACCGGTCTCGGGGTCGGCGGTGATGTTGACCATCGCGAGCACCTCACCGGTGCGGGGCCGGGTGATGATCGCGATGCCCGAGGCCGAGTCGGTGGCTTCGACCTGGGCGGCGACGAGCTTCTCGGCGGCGTGCTGCAGGGGCAGATCGATGGTGAGCTCGAGGTCGCCGCCGGGCGAGGCGGACCTGAGTTTGCGTTCCCCACCGGGGATCGGCCCCATCGCGGACCGTTCGTAGGAGATCTCTCCAGGGGTGCCCTCGAGCAGGTCGTCGTACTGCAGTTCCAGCCCGCTGATGCCGACGCCGTCGATGTCGGTGAGCCCCAGCAGCGAACGGGCGTCGTCACCGTTGGGGCGGACCCGCTCGTACTCCGAGATCAGGTCGATGCCGTCCAGGTCACCTCGCTCCTTGGCGGCGGTGATCTTCAGCGCGACCTCATCGGACACGGTCCGGGCCAGGTAGACGAAACGCGAATCGGTCCGCAACAGGTCGGCCACTTCGGCACGGTCCATGTCGAGCAGCGGCGCGAGCAGCGCCGCCTCGGCATCCACGTCGGACACCTGGGCGGGGTCGGCCACCACCGTGGCGCGGGGCATCGAGATCGCCAGGTCCTGACCGTTGCGATCCAGGATGGCGCCACGGGCGGCGGGCAGCTCGACGCGTTGGGTGCGCTGTTCGACGCCGGTGGTGCGGTAGCGGTCGGGGTTGAGCACCTGCAGGTCGGTGAGCTTGCCCACCATGACCGTCGCGAAGAGGCAGAAGACGACGCCCAGGCCGTAGTGGCGCCAGCGCAGGTTGGGGCCGCCGGAGCCGGCCGCGGAGGTCGAGGGGCGTCCACCGCCCCGGCGCGGAGGCCCGCCCCGACCCCGCCCAGAGCGTGCCGGTCCGCTCGAGGGGTGCGGTCGCTCCGAGCGCCCCCGACGGTCCGAGGTGCGGCGGAGGCCCTTCGGGGCACCGGCCCTGGCGGCCGCCGAGGCGGACTCGGCGCGCCTGCGGGTGCTGGATCGTCCGGCACGACTGGCCGGCTTCTCGGCCCGGCGGCCACCGGTCGCCTTCCCGCCGCGGCCCGTGGCGTTCCGGCTGGCACGACCCGGTGGGGTCGTACGGGGACGGGGGCGGTCCGTGCGCGGTGTGGCCGGGCCGCCGGCACCGGCGCCGAAGAACCCGTTCGCGATCCGGGGCGGGCGCTCGGAGGTCATTTCGTGTCCTGGAGATACGGCTTGACGTCCAGATAGGCGTGCAGGCGGGCCACGTCGGTGCGGTCCGCCTCGGTGAGCGCCGCCGATCCGGGTGCCAACCAGGTGGGATCGCGGGCTTCGACCATTCCCAGGGCCAGCGCCTGGGACACGATCCGGTCCGGCGCCGACAGTTGGTCGACCTCGAGACGCAGACGCTCGTAGTCGGCCTGGGCGAGCTGGGCCTTCCGGTCGAGCTGTTCGATGTGCTGCTGGTTGGTGACCAGGCGGACCTGGAAGGTCGCCGCTGCGAAGAGCACCACGCAGAACGCGACCAGCGCGAACAACGACATCACCCGCCAGCCGGTCCGGGTGCGGGCCGGCTCGACCACCCGCAGGTGGGCGCGAGCGTCAGCTTCACGTCGGGACCGGTCACGGGCGGGCGCGGTCTGGGACGACCGGCGGGGTGGGGCGAGGACGCTCACCGGGTCACCTCCACGGCGCGCAGCCGGGCGCTGGCCGCCCGGGGGTTGTCGGCGATTTCGTCCGGTCCGGGCGTGACGCCTCCCCGGGTCAGGTTGCGTGCCGACGAGCGTGCGCCGCACACACAGGGCAACCCGGGGGGGCAGACACACCCACCGCTGACCGCGGTCCGGAAGATCCCCTTGACGATCCGGTCCTCACCGGAGTGGTAGGTGATCGCGGCGACCCGCCCACCGGGAATCACCAAGGCGAGCGCGGCCTGAAGACCCGCGACCAGCGAGTCGAGTTCCCGGTTCACGGCGATGCGAAGGGCCTGGAAGGTCCTCTTGGCGGGGTGCCCGCCCCGTCGCCGGGCGGGAGCGGGGATCGCGTTGCGGACCAGCTCGACGAGCTGGGAGGTGCTGGTCACCGGGCGGGCGGCGACGATGGCCCGGGCGATCCGACGGGCGAACCGCTCGTCGCCGTACTCCCACAGGATCCGCGCCAGGTCGGCCTCCGAGGCGGTGGCCAGCAGTTCGGCGGCGTCGCCGGGCACGTCCGGGTCCATCCGCATGTCCAGGGGGGCGTCGTGCCGGTAGCTGAAGCCCCGTTCGGGACGGTCGAGCTGGGGCGAGGACACGCCCAGGTCGAAGAGCACCCCGGCGACGGGTTCGTCGGTCTCCAGGTCGGCGAGGACCTCGTCGAAACGACCCCGCAGTGTGGTCAGCCGGCCGCGGAGGTCGGGCTCCGCTGCGAAGCGGTGAAGGGTCGCGTCCAGGGCGGCGGGATCCCGGTCGATGCCGACGATCCTGCGCCCGGGTGCGAGCCGGGCCAGGGCCTCGGCGTGGCCGCCTCCGCCGAGCGTCGCGTCCACGAACACCCCCGCGGGTGCATCCGCGAACAACGACGCCACCTCGTCGCGCAGCACCGGACGGTGCCGGTAGTCGGCGGGCTCAGCCATGGCGGGAGTCTTCGGTTCGGTGCACAGCAGCGGGGTGACCATGGTTCACAGGGCCTCCGCGGCGATGTGGGCTTCCAGGGCCTGCCAGCGGTCCTCGGCGCCGGCCTCGTGTTCGGCGGGCGCCCACAGCTCGAGGCGGGTGCGCTGGCCGACGACCACCAGTTCACGGTCGAAACCGGCGAAGTTGCGCAGGTCCTCGGCGATGAAGAGGCGGCCCGAGGCGTCCAGGTGCATGTGGCTGGCCAGGGCGTTCAGGGCCTGGCGGGCCCGGGCGTCGGAGAGCACGTTGCGCTGCTTGTCGCGCATGGAGTCCTCGATGACCCGGTACTCCTCCACGGGCATGATCGCCACACACGGGCCGGGCCACCGCAGCACGACCGCTCCGTCGGCGAACGCGCTGCGGAACGCGGTGGGCATCGACAGGCGTCCCCGGTCGTCCAGCGTGCGGGCGCGCTCTCCCAGCAACTCGACGCGTTCGGCCGAGCGCTCCTGCGGCTCGGCCAGGGTCAAGTGCCCACGGGATCCCATGGAGTCCCACTTTATTGCGTTTTCTCCCCGACATCAAGCACCTGTCTTCCCACCGGGTTCCCGCGGCGTTCCCGCCGGGACCGGGCGGCCCCGATGGGTTCCCATCCCCTCCCCCGCCGTCCCCACCACGCGCCCTGCGCGGCGGGTCAGCGCTCCTCGAGCGCGCGCACCACCGCCTCGCGGAGCGCCGCCGGAGCCACCGGCACGGTCGCCACCCGGTCGGCCAGCCACGCTTGGAGCCCGCGTCGGGCGCCCGCGTCCAGGTCGAAGACCGCGGCATGCACGCCCGGGTCGAACCGGTGCGGCACGACCACCTGGAACCGGGCCCCGGCGCGCGTTCGCCGTTGGGAGATCCCCACGGCCTTGCGTCCGTCCACCACCACCTCCCCGGGGGCGACGGCCCCGAAGCACACCAACGAAGCCCACTCGGGCCGCCCCGCGGTGTAGGCCGGGCCACCGGCGGAGATCCGTCGAGCGGGGAGACCCAGCGTGGCCAGGGCGGCCACGAGCACGTCGCCGAGCCAGTCAGCCGACCGGGTCACGTCGACCTCGAACAGGTCGTCGTCGGCGGGAAGCCACACGTCGAACCAGGTCGACTCCCCCGGCTCGATGAGGACCGCTCCCCCACCGCTGGGTCGCCGGACCACGCCCAGCCCCCGCCGGCCCACCGCGCCGAGATCCAACAACCCGGCGCCCTGGGTGGACCCCAGCACGATCGCCGCGTCGGTGGGCTCGACGAACCACACCGCCCGGCGGACCTCGTCGGGAAAGGGCGCTCGGTGGGCCTCGGCAACGGTCGTGG
Source organism: uncultured Iamiaceae bacterium (assembly GCA_964449375.1). Classification (GTDB taxonomy): domain Bacteria; phylum Actinomycetota; class Acidimicrobiia; order Acidimicrobiales; family Iamiaceae; genus JAFDWI01. The sequence goes on from CAYVAS010000044.1 coordinate 12,544, forward strand.
TCAGGTGGTGGACCTCGAAGTCCCGTGGCGGGGGCATCTCAGGGGTGGTGCCAGGTCGCGACGGTCGCCTCGGCCAGGGCGTCGGCGTCCGGGGTCACGCCGATGCCGGGACCGTCGGGCACCGGAATCGCTCCGTCGATCAGCTCGAAGGCCCGAGTGATGTCCCGCCGGTGGTACCGGCTGGTGGGTCCCAGGTCCGTGGGCAACGTGCAGACCGGCTGGGCCGCGAACGCCAACGCGCCGGCGCGTCCGATCCCGGCTTCGACCATGCCGCCACAGAACACCGGCACGCCCTCGGCGACCATCACCTGGGCGATCGCCATCGCGGCCAGGGGCCCGCCCACCCGGGCGGGTTTGAGGTTGAGCACGCCGAGCGCGCCCAGCGACACCGCGGTGACCGCCTGGCCCAGCGAGGAGACCGACTCGTCCAGCGCGATCGGCACCGGCGAGGTGCGGGCCACCACGGCGGCGCCGACCAGATCGTCGGCGGGCAGTGGCTGCTCCACATAGGCCAGGTCTCCTGCCTCCGCCACCAGCGCTGCGATGCCTTCGACAGCCTGATCGGCGTCCGCGAAGGACCCGTTGGCGTCCACGGCCAGGGGGAGCTCGGGCCACTGGGCGCGCACGGTCCGGACCGCGGCGACACCGCCCGAGGGGTCGATCTTGAGCTTGATGCTGCGGTGTGAGGCGGCCAGCGCGGCCGCGACGGCGGCTTCGAGGTCACCCGGGTCGGGGTGCAGCCCGATCACCGCCCGCGACTCGACGCGCTCCGCGGTGGGCGCGCCCGCGGCCAACGCCGTGGCCAGGGAGCGACCCTCGGCGCGCAGGGTCAGATCCACCAGGGCGCCGGCCAGGGCACTGCGGGCCTGGGAGTGGCCGGGTACGCCGGCGAGAAACTCCAGCGCGCCCACCGGGTCGGCGACCGTCGCGGGCACCAGGTGGTCGCGCAGCACCTGCCAGCAGCCGTCAAGGTACTCCGGGGTGTAGCCCGGACGTGCCAGCGCGGAACACTCGCCCCAGCCGACCGCCCCACCCGCGTCGGCGACCTCCACCACGATGACCTCACGGTCGGCGATGACCCCGCGGGCGGTGCGCAGCGGGGCCACCGAGGCCAGGCGGACCCGGTGCAGCCGGACGCTCAGGGTCGCCTCCGTCCCGTCGACCGTTCCGCCGTCCGGTGCCGGGGACGGGGTCATCGGCGGGCGTTGGCGCGACACCAGCGCAGCCAGGTCACCAGGTCGTCGGGTTCGATCGGTCGGGTGCCGTCGCCGCCGTACATGGTGACGATGCGCAGGTGCAGATACCCGGGAGCGGGCAGGGGAAGGAACGGCCGCCGGCGCCACCAGCCCGGCGCGGCCAGCCGAACGAGCTGGCCCAACGCGGTGGGCCACAGCAGCGGCCGGCGCAGCACCGCCACCAGGGCTCCCGTGATCCAGGACCGATCCGGCATGACCCGAGGCTATCCACCGCACGGTACCTCTCCCGGGCGCCGGTATGATCGGGACCCATCGAGGAGGATGCCGTGGGCTCATACCCGGTCGAGACCCAGCCGGTCGATCACGTGCAGGCCCACATCGCGGCCCGGTGCGAGGCACTGGTGCGCAACGTGGAGAAGGTGATCGTGGGCAAGCGCCCGGTCGTCGAACTGGCGGTTGTCGGCCTGCTGGCCCGCGGGCACCTGCTGATCGAGGACGTTCCCGGGGTCGGCAAGACCACCCTGGCCAAGGCATTGGCCCGCTCCATCGGCGGCACGTTCGGGCGCATCCAGTTCACCCCGGACCTGTTGCCCGGCGACGTGGTCGGTGTGGACGTGTGGGACCGCAACACCGCGGAGTTCAGCTTCCGTCCCGGGCCGGTGTTCGCGAACGTGGTCGTCGCCGACGAGGTCAACCGGGCCTCTCCCAAGACCCAGTCGGCGCTGCTGGAGGCCATGGCCGAACGGCAGGTCACCGTGGAGGGCACCACCCGGCCACTTCCCCGCCCCTTCATGGTGTTGGCCACCGAGAACCCCGTCGAACACGAGGGCACCTACCCGTTGCCCGAGAGCCAGCTCGACCGGTTCTGTATGCGCCTCTCGGTCGGCTATCCCAGCGCCGCGGACGAACTCGAGCTCCTCGAGAGCGACCACGGCGGCGACCGGATCGACGGGCTCGACCCGGTGCTCACCCCCGGACAGCTCGCCGAGCTGTCCGCGATGGTCGACACCGTGGCGGTCGCCCGGACGCTGCGGTCCTATCTGGTGGACCTGGCCCGGGCGACTCGGGAGCACCCGGCCGTGGAGGTGGGCATGTCGCCCCGGGCCACCCTGACCCTCCAGGGCGTCGTCCGCGCCCATGCGGCGCTCCGGGGCCGGTCCTACGTGATCCCCGACGACGTGCGCGACGTCCTCGAACAGGTGGTCGCGCACCGTCTGATCCTCACCGCGGACGCCCGGCTGCGAGGCGTGACCGCCGCCCAGGTGTTGGCCGAGATCGTGCAGCGACGCCCGGTGCCCACCGGTGCCGACTCGTTCTGAGCGTCGGCGCCGGCTGCCGCTGACCGCGTCGGGCGCGGCGCTGGTCGCGGTGGCCACGGCCACCACCGTGACCGGTCTGATCCTGGGCCTGGCCGAGATCGCCGGGCTGGGCATCGCCATGGGGGCGTTGGTGGTCCTGGCATTGCTCACGGTCCGCTTCCGCGTGCCGGCGCTGCAGTGCGTGCGCGCTCCGGCCACGGTCCGCACGGTCGTCGACCAGTCCGTGCCCGTGCACCTCACCACCACCCACACCGGCGCCGGCCACAGTGCCCCGGTGACGCTGCGGGATCCGATCCGCTACCCGGACGGACGCGCGTCCATCGCACGCCACTCCGTCGGTCCTCTCGCCGCCGGACGGAGCGAGTCGGCCACCTACGGCCTGACGATCCCCCAGCGGGGCATCTGCCGGTTGGGCCCGATGTCCATCGAGCTGGTGGACCCCTTCGGTCTGGCCCGCCGAACCCTCACCGGGCCCGACGCCATCGAGGTGACCGTGTTGCCCCGGATCGACGTGGTCGAGCCGCCGGTGTTCCAGGTCCGGGTCGACACCCATGCCACGACCACCCCGTCGACCACCTTCGGAACCGAGTTCGCCTCGTTGCGCGAGTACGCCCGGGGCGACGACCTGCGCAAGGTGCACTGGCGCTCCAGCGCGCGGCGTGACGACCTGGTGGTGCGGCGCGACGCCGAACCGGTCCGTCCCGGGTGCACGGTGCTGCTGGACGTGCGGGCGACGAGCCACGACAGCGCCAGCTTCGAGGCGGCCGTGTCGGCCGCGGCCAGCATCCTGGTCGCCGCGGACCGGGCCGCGCAGCCGATCCGGTTGTGCACCACGGCGGGGTTCGATTCCACGCGCAGCACCGGGTCGGCCCATCTGGACATGGTGTTGCAGCGGCTCGCCCTGATCGAACGCAGCCCCGCCGGGGTGGACCTGCCTCCTCTGGGCGAGGACCCGGTCGTGGTGCTGAGCGCTCCCGGTGGTGCCGCGACCCTCGACGCGGGCCTGTCCGGCGCCGCGACGGCCCTGGTGGTGGACTTCGTGCCCGCCACGGATGTCGCTTCTGTGCACAGCGCCAGCTCCGGGCCCCGGGTGCTTCGGGTCGAACCGGCCGACGGGTTCGCGCGGGTCTGGAACCGACGGGTCGCCGAGCTGGGCGCCCATCGGCGCGTGCCGGTCGCGGGTCGCGCATGAGTACCGGGGCGGTCCGGGCCCGGTGGCCAGCGACGGTGACCCTGGCCATGGTGACGGCCGCCGCGGCCGTCGGCCACGTGCGGGTCTTCGATGATCCGTCGTTCCTGGTGCCCCTCCTGGTCACGGTGGCCCTGGGCCATGTGCTGGCGGCGCTCACCCGGCCGCTGCCCTTCGGGTTGGCGACCCTGGTCATGATCGGCGGCGGGATCCTCGTCACCGTGGACCTGACGCATCTCTCGGCGACGACGCTCGGTGTGCCGACCCCGTCGACCTTCGGGGTCCTCGGCGAGAACCTCGACGCCTCGGTGGAGACGCTGCGCAACAGCGTGGCGCCGGTCGCGCCCGATGCGGGGCTCGTGTTCGCCGTCGCGGCGGCGCTGTGGACCGTGGCCTGGAGCTCGGACCGGTTGACCTTCGCCTTCGACGCGCCCATCGAGGCGCTGGTTCCCTCGGGCACCGTGTTCGTGGTGGTCACCGCTCTGGCGGGCTCCCAGCACCGTTGGCTGTCGGCGGCACTGTGGGGCACGGCGGTGGCCCTGCACCTGTTGGTGTACCGCAACCTGCGCGGCGATGCGGTGTCGCCGGGGGCGTGGCGTCCCATCGCCCGCGGTGGAGTTCTGGCCGCCGGGGCGCTCGTGGTCGGCCTGGGCGCCGCGGCGTCGGTGCCGGCACTGTCCACCGACGGGGTGCTGGCCCTGCGTGAGCAGCGGACGATCACGGTGGTCAGCCCGCTGGTGGACATCCGCTCCCGCCTGGTGGACCAGACCGACCAGGTCCTCTTCACCGTGGAGGCAACCCGGCCCGAGTACTGGCGCCTGATGGCGCTGGACTCCTTCGACGGCCAGGTGTGGACCCCTCCGAACTCCCGGGTGCCCCGGGCCGAGCACTTCCTGTCCTCCGACGGCACCAAGCCACCAAGTGAGCGCATCCGTGCGGTGTTCGAGCTGTCGGGGCTGGGCGGGGTGTACGCCCCGGCGCCGTTCCGACCTTCCTACGTGTCGGACCTGGTCGACACCGACGACCGCGACGCGAGCCCGAGCCTGCTCTGGGACGACGACTACGCCACCCTGATCGCCTCCAGCGAGACCGGAACGGTGACCGATCTGCGCTACACGATCAACGCCGACGTGCCCCGGGTCAGCAAGGCAGCGGTCGAGGACGTGCACGGATTCGTCCCCGCCGAGATCGGCAGCCGCTTCACCGCGCTGCCCGATGAGTTTCCCGACGACCTGACCTTCGAAGCGCACCGCATCATCGCCGAGGCCGGCGCCCACACCCCCTACCAGAAGGCCCTCGCGCTCCAGGACCACTTCCAGGATCCGGCCAACGGCTTCACCTACTCCACCGAGGTCCCCGCCCCGCTGCAGGGCGAGAGCACCGACGCGATCCGGGAGTTCCTCACCACCAAGGTCGGGTTCTGTGAGCAGTACGCCGGCACCTACGCCGCGCTGGGCCGGGCCGTGGGTCTGCCCACGCGCATCGCGGTCGGCTTCACCTGGGGTCAGGCCGAACCGGGTTCCGACGCCGACACCACCCGGTTCGTGGTCACCGGCCGCAACGCGCACGCCTGGCCCGAGGTGTACTTCGCCGGTCTGGGCTGGTTGCCCTTCGAACCCACTCCGGGTCGGGGCAATCCGGCAGCGGCGTCCTACTCGGGCCTCATCCCCGCCCAGGACGACACGGCCCTGGCCGACGGGCCGCAGACCCCCACCACCACCCAACCCGATGTCCCCCCCACCACCACGCCAGGCTCACTGCCCGACCTCGACGAGCCGCCCGCCTCGGCGGCCACCGAACCGGACGGCGGCGCCTCGTCGGGTCCCTCCACCACGGTGGTGCGCCTTGGCATCGCGGCCGCGCTTGCGGCGGTGGTGCTGGGCACCGCGCCGGCGCTGCGTTGGATCCGTCGCCGCGTGCGCCGACGGCGTGCGAACACCCCGGCGGGTCGGGTCCGGCTGGTCTGGAACGAGGCCCTGGACCAGTGGCGATCCCTCGACCTGGTCCGTGCCCCGGTGGACACCGACCGGGATCTGGGCCGGCGCCTCTCCCGGCGGATCGGCAACCTGGCCGTCGGTGGCGACGTGGCGGTGCAGGCCGAACGTCTGGCCGAGCTGGCGGGAGCCGCCGCGTGGAACGCGCCGGGGATCACCGACGCCGAAGCCGACGAGGCTGCGGAGGCCGCGGCGCAGGTGGCCGAGGTGGCCCGCCGGTACCGCTCACGCTGGTCGCGGCTGGTCGGATGGTTCGATCCGCGTCCCGGAGCACCCGGCTGAGTGGCGCACCGTCACACGGTGGCGGGGTTCCGCCGACCGACCCGAACCTCGGACCGGGTCGGGTGCTACTCGTCGGCGCGGAAGCGGTCGCGCAGCCGGTCCTGCTGGTTGGTGAGGTAGTCGCGGAATCCCACGTGCCCGCCGCGGGCCCGGTAGTGGTCCCAGCCCGCCCTGCCCAGTCGGCCCACGTTGCGTTCGAACCACAACGCGGCGAAGAGCATCACCAGAAAACCCCCGAAGGAGATGAAGAAGCTCGACGCGGTGGCGAGCGCCGTCACCAGGATCACCACGCCGATCACGAACACCAGCGCGGCCCACTTCATCTGCCCCAGCGCGTGACGCCACACAGTGGTGTTCTCCAGCTCGCCGGCGAGCTGGGGATCGCGCTCGTGGAAGTCGGCCGCGATCTGGTCGAGGATGCGTTGTTCATCTTCGGAGAGTGGCATCTGATGACCCCCGGTTCTCGGCTGGAAGCGTCATGAGGGCCCCTTCAGTCTCGCACAGTGCACGGCGACCTTCAACGTGGAGCGTCGGACTTTCCCCACTGCTGGTCGCCTCTGCGGCGCACCTCGATCGCGCCCTGTTCGATCAGGGCCGCGGGGGCGATCGCGCCGGCACCGAACCGGGCGCGCACGTCGTCGACGACCCGTTCGGTGTCGCGCCACGAGGCTTCCCGGTCGATCCCGAGTGCCAGTTGACGGGCGGCGTCGGCGGGTTCGAGGTTGGTCACGGTCACCCCGAGCAACCGCAGGCCCCGGCCGATGTCGACGTCGGCGAGCAGGTCCCGGGCCACGTCGGCCACCACCCGGACCGACGCGGTGGCCTCGGGCAGGGTCCGTGACCGTGAGATCGTGGTGAAGTCGCCGTACCGGGCGACGAGCTGCACGGTGCGTCCCACCAGGTCGTGTTCGGCCAGCCGGGAGGCGGTGGCGTCGGCGAGGCGCAGCACCTCGGTCTTCACCGCGCCGGGTTCGTCCAGGTCCCGGGCGTAGGTCTCGGAATGGCCCACCGACTTGGGGGCGCGGTGGGGCACGACCGGGCGGGGGTCGACGCCATTGGCCAGCTCGTGGAGGCGGGCACCCTGGGCGTCGCCGAAGTGGGTTTGCAGCACACCGGCGGGGATCCGTGCCAGCTCACCGATGGTGGTCACCCCGAGTCCGGTGAGGCGCCGCAGCGTCGCGGGGCCCACTCCCCAGATCTCCTGCACCCCGAGCGGTTCGAGAAAGGCGCGCTGGTCGGCCGGGTCGATGACCAGGACCCCGATCCCCGGCGTGGAACCCTGCCCGGGGCGTCCGATGCGTGGTTTGGCGTGCTTGGAGGCCAACTTGGCCACGAACTTGGTGGGCCCGACCCCGACCGCGCAGTGCAGGCCCTCCTCATCGAGGATCCGGGTTCGCAGCGACTCGCCCAACGCGCGCACGTCGTCTCTGGCGCCGGGCACGCCGGTGACGTCGCAGAAGGCCTCGTCCAGCGACAGCGGCTCCACCAGCGGCGTCGTGTCGGCCAGGATCGCCATGATCCGGCGGCTCACCGACGAGTAGTGGGCGTGGTCGCCGTGGATGAACACCGCGTCGGGGCACAGCCCCCGGGCCCGCATGCTGGGCATGGCCGAGTGGATCCCGTACGCGCGGGCCTCATAGGAGGCCGCGGCCACCACCCCGCGGCTGCCGTCGCCGCCCACGACCACGGGACGTCCCTGCAACTCGGGGCGACGCAGCAGTTCCACCGCGGCGAAGAACGCGTCCATGTCCAGGTGCAGGATGATCCGGTCGGTCGCCGCGGGGCGCTGGGACCGGACCGGAGTGGACACTGCTCCAGTCTGCCGTGACACCTCTAGGATCGCGAGTGATGGCAGATTCCCGACCGCCGATGGTCACCGCCGTGGCGCCGCGCCAGATCCGCATCCTGTCCTTCGTGGCGATCTGTGCCGGCGGGCTGCTCGGAGGGCTGATCGGCTGGGCCTTCGTCCGGCTGCAGGTCGAGGGCGACACCGCGGTGCCCGAAGCGCTCGGGGCACTGGTGGGCGCGGTCGTGTGTGCCCTGGGCATCGCGGTGGTCGCGACGCTGGTGCTGCGGGCGGTCAACGAGTGGCGCGCCATCGAACAGGGGGTCAACCCGCGCACCGGCCAACCGTTGCGACGCCGCTGAGGTCCCCAATCCGGCCAGGACCGGAGCGGATCCGGGTCAACCCAGGCGGATGTGGCGGAACGCCTCGGTGCGGGCGACACCGGTGCGCTCGGATGCCTCGGCGGCCCGCTGGTCCACCAGCGTTGCCACCGCCTCGTCGCCCCCGGCGAGTTGGGAGCGGTGACAGCGCAGGGCCGCGACCTTGGTGGCCAGATGGTCGGCCACGTCCACCCAGGTGTCGGCGGCCAGCGTGCCACTGAGAAGCAGGCTGGCCACCTGGTGGGGCTCGCCCGCGTCGGGGTGGTACAGGGGCGAGGATGCCGCTGGTGCCACGGCGTCGACGAGCGCGAAACCGACCTCGCGGTGGTCCCGGTGGTTGACGTAGTCCGAACCGATGAACACCGCGGTGGGGTCGTGGCCAAACACCACCGTCGGGCGCCATGCGCGGACCCGTTCCACGAGCGCGGCGCGTAGTCCCGCGGAGTTGGCGACCTCGCCATCGAGGTGGCCGAGGACCTCGTGGCGCTGCGCTCCCAGGACCGCCGCGGCTTCCTCGACCTCGCCGCTGCGGGTCGCGGCCAGACGCGACGGATCCACGCCGGGTTCGTGGCTGCCCTTGTCGCCGCGGGTGCACACCACCAGTGCCACCGCGCACCCGGCCGCGGCCCAGCGCGCCAGGGTCGCCCCACAGGCGATCTCGGCGTCCGCGGGGTGGGCGTACACCGCCATGGCCCGTTCGGGCACGTCGGTGAAGATCTGATCCACGCGCCCGCAACCTAGTGGCCCCGCTGCCCCGGCGGTGCAGCCCGGACCATTGCGGCCCGGAACGCGGAGCTTGTCCGCTCCCCGGCGCGCGTCGGCCATGCTTGAGCCATGGCGAATCCCGACCCCTCCACCTCCGTGGACACCGAGGCGCTCGCCGATCTCGCCGCCGCGGCGGCCGCAGAAGCCGCGGATCACCTCCGCGACGCCGTCGACGGCGACGTGCGAATCCTGGCGACCAAGTCCTCGGCGACGGACCTGGTGACCGCGACCGACCGGGCCGTGGAAGCCCAGATCATCGAGGCGCTGCACCGGGCCCGCCCTGACGATGCGATCCTGGCCGAGGAACACGGCACCCGGACCGGCACCAGCGGGGTCACCTGGATCATCGACCCGATCGACGGCACCACCAACTTCTTCTACGGGCTGGCCGGCTTCAACGTCTCCATCGCCGCCATGGTCGACGGGGCGGTCGTCGCCGGGGTGGTCGTGGACCCGCTGCGCCGTGAGACCTTCCGGGCGACCCGGGGCGGCGGCGCGACCTGCAACGGCACGCCGCTGGCGCCCCGGGCGGCGACCACGCTCGGCGACGCACTGGTCGCCACGGGCTTTTCCTACGTTGCCGAGCGGCGCCGGGCACAGGCCGAGGTGGTGGTGGCCCTGGCCGACCAGATCCGCGACCTGCGTCGGTTGGGTGCGGCCGCGCTGGACCTGTGCTACGTGGCCGCCGGACGTGTCGACGGCTACTACGAATCGGGTCTGGCGGCCTGGGATCTGGCCGCCGGTGGGCTGATCGCGACCGAGGCCGGCTGCCGGGTGGCCGGGCTGCACGACGACGTCCCCGACGGGCGACTCGTCGTGGCCGCGCCCGAACCGCTGTTCACCGACCTCGTCGGCGCCCTGCGATCCGCGGCCCGCGACGGCCTCGAAGTGGAGGACCCATCCGCGCACCTGGGCTGGAAATTTGGCAGGCTGATGGTGTGAGAACCCACATCCTCACCGTGGAGGACGACGAGCGGATCAGGACAGCGGTCAAGTTGGCGCTCGAGGCCGAGGGCTGGGAGGTCGCCGAAGCCTCCGCAGGCTCCGAGGCCCTGGAACGGTTCGAGCAGCGTCCCGCGGACGTGGTGCTCATCGACATCATGCTGCCCGACATCGACGGGTTCGAGGTCTGCCGCGAGATCCGTCGCACCAGCGACGGGCCGATCGG
>CAYVAS010000044.1:22632-22905 GCA_964449375.1 uncultured Iamiaceae bacterium
GATCGTGATGGTGACCGCCCGCGACGACACCCCCGACATCGTGGCCGGCCTGGAGGCCGGAGCCGACGACTACCTCACCAAGCCCTTCGCTCCCAAGGAGCTCTCGGCCCGGATCCGGGCGCTACTGCGTCGAACCCGCGCGGTCGACGCCGGTGCGCCCCATCTGCGCTTCGGCGACCTGGAGGTGATCCCCGACGAGGGCACCGTCCGGGTGGCGGGCAAGGAGGTGCACCTGACCCGCACCGAGTTCCGGCTGCTCGTGGAGTTGGCGTC
>CAYVAS010000045.1:0-21485 GCA_964449375.1 uncultured Iamiaceae bacterium
TTCGGACACTGGCACCTGAAGCCAGCGCGTCTGCCAATTCCGCCACTCGCCCGAGTGACAAGGAAGACAATGCTAGCGAGCCTGCGGCCGGATGGGCCAACGCGCCCCGGAGGGCGCGTAACGTGGGGGGCATGGTTGCCCGCGGCTTCGAACGTCGACTCGAGAGCCTCGTCGAAGGCGTGTTCGGTCGGGTCTTCAAGTCGACCGTGCGTCCCGTGGAGATCGGCCGCCGCCTGGTCCGCGAGATGGACGCCACCCGCGACGTCGACGTGCGCGGCGACACCATCGTCGCCAACGCCTACACCGTGTTCCTCAGCGAATCCGACTACGAACAGTTCGCCGAGATCCACGACACCGTGTGCGCCGAGCTGGCCGACGCCGCCCGTGACCACGCCCGCGACGAGGGCTTCCAGTTCGTCGGCCACGTGAGCTGCGAGCTCGTCATCGACCCCGAGTTGCGCACCGGCGCCTTCGCCATCGACGCCAAGTTCCGTGAATCCGCCGGCGGCACCGGACCGGGCACCCTGGTACTGCCCACGGGCGAACGGCACCCCCTGGGCGAAGAGACCGTGACCATCGGTCGCATGCCCGGCTCCACCGTGGTCCTCAACGACCCCAACGCCTCCCGCCGCCACGCCGAGATCAAACCCGTGGGCAGCGGATACGTCCTGGTCGACCTGGGCTCCACCAACGGGTCCCGGGTCAACGGCGCCCGGGTCGACAACCACCCGTTGTCCGACGGCGACACCATGAGCTTCGGCAACACCGTCATCCGGTTCGAGTCCTCCTGAACCGCCGGGTGACCCCGGCTCCGGGTCGCTGCCGGGCCCGCATTCCGCTCCGCCGATCGACCCGACCAGAAGCCACCCACCACTAGGCTCGCTCCGTGGTCTCGGAGCAGTTGCTCAACGTCCTCAAGCTCTGCCTGCTCGCCCTGCTGTACCTGTTCTTCCTGCGGGTGCTGCGAGCGGTGTGGGTCGAGGTCCGGGGTCCCGCGCTGGTCGGTGGCGAACCGACGGAGCGGCGCCCACCCAAGGAGCGCCGCCGTGGGCGTCGCACCCCCACCCACCTGAAGATCGTGGCACCCCCCGAACTGGTCGGGACCCGCTTCGACCTGACCGACGAGTTCACCCTGGGCCGGGCAGCCGGCTGCCAGGCGACCCTGGACGACACCTACGCCTCACAGATCCACGCCCGGGTGTTCCGAAGAGACTCCCAGTACTACGTCGAGGACCTGGGCTCCACCAACGGCACCTGGCTGAACCGGGCCAAGGTCACCGGTCCCCTCGAGATCGAGCGTGGTGACCAGCTCCAGATCGGCAACACCGTGCTGGAGGTCTCCTAGATGGAACTGCGGGGCGGCGGCGCGACCGACGTCGGCATGGTCCGCAGCGCCAACCAGGACGACTGGCTGATCGGCGACCGCCTGTGGGCCGTCGCCGACGGGATGGGCGGCCACCAGGGCGGCGAGGTCGCCTCGCGGGTCACCATCGAGGTGCTTGAGGCGACCTTCGACGAATACACCGCCGAAGCGCTCGTCGCCGCCGCCCAGCGCGCCAACGCCGCGGTGTTCGAACGCGCCTCGGAGAACGCCGAGCTGCGCGGCATGGGCACCACGCTGTGCGCGATGGCCCTGGTCGACTCCGAAGAGGGCGGCCAGAGCCTGAGCATCATCAACGTGGGCGACTCGCGCTGCTACCGCTGGCGCGACGGTGAGATGACCCAGATCACCCGGGACCACTCCCTGGTCGAGGACATGCGTGCCGCCGGCCAGATCACCGACGCCGAGGCCGCGATCCACCCGCACCGCAACATCGTCACCCGCGCCCTGGGCATCCAGTCCGAGGTGCGGGTCGACACCTTCTCGGCGACGCCGGTGACCGGCGACCGCTACGTCCTGTGCAGCGACGGGCTGTTCAACGAGGTCCCCGTCGACCGGATCGCCGCCACCCTGCGTCGCCTGGCCGATCCCCAGGATGCCGCCGACGAACTGATCCGTCTGGCCAACGACGCCGGCGGGCGCGACAACGTCACCTGCGTGGTGGTCGACGTGGTCGACGACACCGGCGCCGCGGCCGGAGGCGGCGAAGGCGAACCCGCCGCCTCGGGCCTCCGGCGGGCACCCGACGTGGCCGGCATCACCACCGCCCAACCCGTCGTCGAATCCGACGTCGACGCACCGCCCGGCGAGGCGACCGGCGCCAAGCGAACCGGAACGGACACCGGGGAACGCCAGCCGAGGCTGCGCCGGGCCACCTGGCGCAGCCTGGTGTTCGTGGTGCTGCTGGTCGCGGTGCTCGGCGTGGCCGCCGCCGCGGTCGGCTGGTACGCCCGGGGCTCCTACTACGTGGGCCTGGCCGACGGGGAGGTCACGATCTTCCAGGGCCGCCCCGACCCGGTGCTGTGGTTCGAACCCACCGTCACCGAACGCACCGGGATCGCCGAGACCCAGATCCCCGAATCGCTCCGCGACGCGGTCACCGCGGGACGCCAGCAGTCCAACCTCGCCGACGCCCGGGCCTACGTGACGCGCATGCAGAACCAGATCTGCACCGAGATCGCCAACGGCGCCAAGCTTCCCGACCTGCCCGAGGGCGCGCCCACCACAACGCTTCCCGCCGCCTGTCCCAATGCCCGGGCCCCCGCTCCGACGACGACGGACGCGCCCACCACCACGCCGTCGGCGGCCCCCACCACCGCGCCGCCTCCCACCACCACGTGAGACGGCTCGACGCCATGAGGTCCCCCGGGTGCTGATCGCAAAACTCCGGCGCCGGACCGAACTGGGTCTGATCATCGTCGGCGCGATCATCGTCGCCGGCGGCTACGCCCTGGCCAGCCTGGGTCACACCGCCTCACTGCCCGCCGGCATCATCCCGTTCCTGGGGGTGGTCCTCGGCCTGGTCGTGGTCGCGCACCTGGCCATCCGGCGCTTCGCCCGCTACGCCGACGGGCTGCTGCTGCCCGTGGCGGGCCTGCTCAACGGCCTCGGCTACATCGTGATCGCCCGGCTCGACTCGGAACTGGCCGGGCTGCAGGCGGTGTGGTCCGCGGTCGGCATCGCCGCGTTCGTCGCCACCCTGGTGATCGTGCGCCGCACCCGCAGCCTGGAGCGCTACCGCTACACGCTGGGGCTGCTGGGCATCGTGCTGCTGATGCTGCCCATGTCGCCGATCGGCCGCGAGGTCAACGGCGCCCGGGTGTGGATCTCGATCGGCTCGATGAGCTTTCAACCCGGCGAGATCGCCAAGTTGTGCCTCATCGTGTTCGTCGCCTCCTACCTGGTGAGCAACCGCGAGCTGCTCGGCATGGCGACCTGGCCGCGGTTCCGCCCGTTCCTTCCCCACCCCAAGTACATGGGCCCGCTGCTGGTCGCCATCGGCATGGCCTTGGCGATGCTGGTCGTGCAGAACGACTTCGGCCAGTCGCTGGTGCTGATCACCCTGTTCATCGTGATGCTCTGGGTGGGCACCGGCCGGGTCGGCTACCTGGTGGTGGGTTTCGGCACGTTCGCCGCCGGCGCGTACCTGGCGATGCAGCAGGCCAGCCACGTGCGGGCCCGCTTCGACGTGTGGCTGCATCCCTGGCGCACCTACGACGAGGTCGGCGGCGGCTATCAGGTCGCCCAGGGCGCCTACGCGCTGGCCTGGGGTGGGCTCACCGGCACCGGCCTGGGCCTGGGGTCACCCAGCCTGGTGCCCGAAGCCCACAACGACTTCATCTTCGCGGTCATCGGCGAGGAACTGGGCCTGGCGGGTGCCACGCTCGTGCTGGTCGGGTTCGTGCTGCTCATCGGCTGCGGGCTGCGGATCGCCGCCCAGGCCACCGACCGCTTCGACTCGCTGTTGGCGGTCGGGTTGACCACGCTGCTGGGGTTCCAGTCCTTCATCATCATCGGCGGTGTAACCCGGGTGCTGCCCCTCACCGGCGTGGCCCTGCCCTTCGTGTCCTACGGCGGATCGTCACTGGTGTCCAGCTATGTGCTGCTCGCCCTGCTGGTGCGCATCTCCGACGAGTCGACCCGCCGTGAGGTCGACGACGGGGCCCGGGTCGAGGTGGCGGTGCCATGAACCGTCAGATCCGCAGCCTCGCCGCCATCCTGCTGGCCTGTTTCACCCTGCTGTTCCTGCAGATCAACCTGATCCAGGTCGGCGACCGGTCCTGTGCCGGGGTCATCGGCGCGGTCATCTCGCCCGAGACCTGCCGCACCGACCTCGACGACGATCCCCTCAACCACCGCGCGATCCTGCGCGACTTCACCCGCCCACGCGGCTCCATCGTGACCGCCGACGGCGTCGTCATCGCCCGCTCGGTGGAGTCCCACGACCGGTACGTGTACCAGCGCGAGTACCCCGCGGGCTCCCTCTACGGGCAGATCACCGGCTACTACAGCTTCGTGTACGGCTCGTCCGGGTTGGAGAAGTCCTACAACGACGAGCTCGCCGGCCAGACCTTCACCCAGCAGATCTCGTCGCTGTCGGACCTGTTCTCCAACACCGACACCTCCGGCAACGTCACGATCACCATCCGCGACGACCTGCAACGCACGGCCCGTGAAGCCCTGGGCGACCGCAAGGGCACCGTGCTGGCCCTGGACCCTCGCGACGGGTCGGTGCTGGCCATGTGGTCGAACCCCAACTTCGACCCCAACCCGATCAGCCACCACGACACCGACGAGAACCAGACCGCCCGTGAGGCCAAGGAACTGCTGGACCAGGCCGAGGGCGACCCGCTGATCAACGCCGCGGTCGGCTCGTTGCTGGCCCCGGGGTCCACCCTCAAGATCCTCACCGGCGCGATCGGGGTCGACACCGGCGTCGTGACCGTCGACGACCCGGTCTATCCGCCGATGCGCGCCTACCAGCCCCCCTACGGCTCCGCGATCGCCAACTACGGCGGCAGCGTCTGTGGCGGCGCGCTGATCGAGATCCTGGCGGTGTCGTGCAACAGCGCCTTTGCCCAGATGGGCACCGAGACCATCGGGCCCGAGGCCATGCTCGCCGGTTCGGGCCGGTTCGGCTTCGACCGCAAGCCCCCCATCGACCTGCCCGAGCCGATCGCGGTGTCCACCATCCGGCCGCCCGCCAACGAGGTGAACCCCGACCGCACCTTCGACCGTCAGATCCCCCAGCTCTCGCTGGCCTCGATCGGCCAGGGCCCCGCGCTCACCTCACCGTTGCAGATGGCCCTGGTGACCGCCGCGATCGCCAACGACGGACAGATCATGACCCCGCACCTGCTCGACGTGGTGCGCGACAACGACGGCAAGGTGACCCGGTCCTGGCGCGACGAGGCCTGGGTGCGGGCCATCGACCCGGCCGCCGCGGCGACCATGCGCGACGCGATGCGGGCGGTGGTCACCGAGGGAACCGCCTCGTCGATGGCGATCGAGGGCTACGACGTGGGCGCCAAGACCGGAACCGCCGAGACCCGCGACGCCACCACCAACAACGCCTGGATGGTGGCCTGGGGTGCCCAGGCGGGCCAGGCCCCGTCGGTGGTGGTCGTCGCGGTGGTGCCCGACGTACCCGGACGGGGCGGCGCGGCGACCGGCTCCGCGATCGCCGGTCCCATCGCCCACACCCTGCTCGCCCGGGCGCTGGAGGCGTCGTGACCCGCCCCGGGAAAGCTCCCAGGACCCAACTAGGATTCCCCCACGATGGCTGAGCGTGAACCCGTGGTGCTCAACGGACGCTATGAACTCCACAAGCGCATCGCCCGTGGCGGGATGGCCGACGTGGTCCTGGCCCGGGACCAGCTCCTGGAACGGCCGGTGGCGGTCAAGATCCTCTTCGCCGAGTTCGCCACCGACACCTCCTTCGTCGAGCGGTTCCGCCGGGAGGCCCAGGCCGCGGCCGGCTTGAACCACCCCAACATCGTGGGGGTCTACGACTGGGGTCGGGAATCCAACACCTACTTCATCGTGATGGAGTACGTCGACGGCCGCAGCCTCGCGGACCTGCTGCGCAACGAGGGCACCCTGCACCCGGACCGGGCCGCCGACATCGCCACCGACGTGGCCGCCGCGCTCGGATTCGCCCACCGCAACGGGGTGGTGCACCGCGACATCAAGCCGGGCAACGTATTGATCTCCTCGTCGGGCCTGGTCAAGGTCACCGACTTCGGGATCGCCCGGGCGGTCAGCCACAACGCCGAGGAGGCCCTCACCCAGACCGGATCGGTGATGGGCACCGCCACGTATTTCTCTCCCGAACAGGCCCAGGGCAAGGCCGTGGACCCCCGCAGCGACCTGTACTCGCTGGGTGTGGTCATGTACGAGATGGTGTGCGGCTCGGCCCCCTTCCAGGCCGAGAACCCCGTGGCGGTGGCCTACAAGCACGTCCAGGAACAGGTCGTGCCGCCCTCCCAGATCGACCCGTCGATCCCCGCCTCCTACGAGGCGATCACGATGCGGCTGCTGGCCAAGAACCCCGACGCCCGCTACGCGTCGGCCGAGGAGTTGCGCAGCGACCTGCGACGGTTCCGCCAAGGCGAGCAGATCCAGGGCGCCGCGGACGCCACCCAGGCGGTCGGCGTCGCGGCAGCCACCACGATGATGGCGGCCGGCGCCGCGACGCCTCCGAGAGGAACCCAGGTGATGGGAACCAACGAGCACTACGACGCCGAACCGGCCCGGCGGCGCACCCGCCGTTTCGTGATCGGCACCGTGGTGAGCCTGCTGGTCGTCGCGTTGCTGGTGTTCTTCGCGTACCGGCTGCTGGGCGCGGGCGGCGACGACGAAGTCGTCGTGCCCGACGTGGCGGGCCAGACGGTGTCCCAGGCGATGGCCAGGCTCAGCGAAGCCGGCCTGGTGCCGGTGAGCCGCGGGGTCGCCTCGGCGGAGGTGCCCCGCAATCACGTGATCCGCACCGACCCGCCCGAGGGCACCGAGATGACCAAGGGTGAGGAGATCATCGTCTTCTTCGTCAACGAGACCCCCACCTCGATGCCCGAGGTGCTGGGCCTCACCCTGGAGGACGCCCGCGCCCGGCTGGGCAACATCGGTGTGGACCCCGACCGCATCACGGTGCGGCGCACCTACGACGACGACTGCGAGGTGGGCAAGGTCACCCGCTCCGACCCGGTGCCCACCAGCGAGATCTCCTCGACCACCGAGGTCACCCTGTGGGTGTGTGCCGGCGCCGAGTCCACGGTGCCCGAGATCGGTCCGGGCACCCCGGTGGACGAGGCCGAACGGGTCCTTCGGGACGCGGGCTACTCCACCACCCAGGAGTACCGGAACTCCAACGACGTCGAGTCGGGTCTGGTGATCGGCACCGAACCCTCCAGCGGCTCGCGGCTGGCCGAGGGCGAGACGGTGACGATCCTGGTGTCCTCGGGCCCCGCCCCGACCACCCCGCCGCCCACCACCGCGCCGCCCTCCACCGAGGCTCCGACCACGCCGCCGCCGACCCAGCCGCCACCGACGTCCCCGCCGACCACCACGCCGCCGACCACGACGCCGGCCGACGCCCCCTGACCGTTCGCTCCACGACCGGTCAGGGCGCGCCCCGCTGTCACCTGCGTGTCAGGAGCAGCGGGCCAGAAAGTTCGAAAGCAGGTCGTGGCCCGAAGTGGTCAGGACCGACTCGGGGTGGAACTGCACGCCCTCCACGTCGACCGAGCGGTGCCGCAACCCCATGATCACCCCGTCGGCGGTCTCCGCGGAGACGATCAGCTCGTCGGGCAGGCTGGCCCGGTCCACCACCAGCGAGTGGTAGCGGGTCGCGATCAGCGGATCGGCGAGCCCGGCGAAGACCCCTTGGCCGTCGTGGTGCACCGGTGAGGTCCGGCCGTGCATCAGCTCGGGCGCGGTGACGATCCGACCGCCGTAGAACCGACCGATGCACTGGTTGCCCAGACACACCCCGAACACCGGGCGCTTCCCGGCGAAGGTCGCGATCACGTCGTTGGAGATCCCCGCGTCGTCCGGAGTGCCCGGCCCCGGGCTGATGAGCACCCCGTCCCAGTCGGCGACGGCCAGGTCGGTCACGTCGACCGCGTCGTTGCGGATCACCACCGGCTCGGCGCCGAGCTCGCCCAGGTACTGGACCAGGTTGTAGACGAACGAGTCGTAGTTGTCGATGACCAGGATGCGGGTCGCCACGGTCGCCAAGCGTACCCGCCGTCTCCCCGGCGCCCGGGGCCCGCCGCGGGGTCGGGTAGCATCGGGTTGCCATGGCGTCGAAGTCGTCCAGAGCCAACAGGAAGCGTTCCCGGGGAGGCCGCCCGAAGCCGAGCGGCGGCCGGGTCACCCCCAAGGGTGGCCACCGGGCACCCCGCCAGTCCCACGGCAGCGCGGACGAGCCGACCGACTGGGCGGCCGAGACCAGCCGGTACACCGCGCCCCGGCCCGCCGGGGCCGGCGAGAGCCCGTCCTGGTGGCCGATCCTGCTGTTCGGCCTACTGGGTCTGGGCATCCTGTTGATCATCGTCAACTACGCCGGCCTGCTGCCGGGAACGCCGAACAACTGGATGCTGCTCCCCGCGCTGGTGTGCATCGCGGGCGGCCTGTTCGCGGCCATGAGCTACCGCTGAGACGACCCTTCTTGGTCGCGTTCGCGAACGCTGTGGAGCGCGGTGCCCGGCGTGACGCGATCCCGACGAACCCATGAACGGTCCCCAACTGGGGAGTTACAGCGGTGTGATCCTCCCCAGGGTTCTCCACAGCCTGTGGATGAAGCGGGAGGGTCCCTCAGAGGTCGGGGGTGACCACCGGATCCATCTCCTCCATGCAGTGCCGGGGCGGTTCGGGAACCTCGTCGTTGGCCAGGGTCATGCGCAGCTCGGTGCCGCACACCGAACAGCGGTAGGTCAACTTGACCTTGCGCAGCTCACCGGCCGGAGGCGGGGGTGGGGGAGGGGTGGCCAGCATGCGCAGGATCACGAAACCGATCCAGAAGATGCACGCAGCGGCCGCCAGCGCGATCGCGATTTTCAGGACGAACCACACGCTTCCACGCTACGCCGGGTCGTTCACCGGCACACGAACAGGTCCAGCCGACCGCCGCTTTGGAGCCCCTGGAGCACCCCGCCGAAGTCCCGGTAGCGTGCCGGAGGGTCCGTGGGGTCGTAGCTGGCGGTACCTCGGCAGCCCGGCGGTGGGTCCCCGCGGTCGGTGAGGACCAACCGGGTGGGTTCGGCCCCGGTGACCCGGTGGCGTGCTCCGGGCAGCACCGGATCGGCGGTCGCGACGTGCACCCGACAGTCGCGCAAGGTCAACATGGCGGCCACTCCCAGGGCCACGGGGGTCTCCCGCAGGGTGGCCGGTTCGAGCGCCACCGGTCCGGCTCCGCAGTGGCGGTCGGCGGCGGCGGTGAGGGTTTCGACCGCGCCGTAGGCCGCCGAAGAGGCGTCCCGGGCCGGACTGGACCGGGCGATGGTGGCGAAGAGGGCCACCCCGACCACGGCCACCACCCCCAGGGGCGCCACGACCGGGCCGACGCGGCGGGCCGGGCGCGGCGCCTCGACCCCCTGACGCGTCGCCAGCCGGCCCCTGGCGAGCGAGACGAGCGACACGGTGAGGAAACACCAGACCAGCGCGCCCGGGGCCCTCCAGATCTCCCGGTGGCCCAGGATGCTGAACGCCTCGTCGGGGAGCATCCAGGTCGCCAGCACGCAGCCCGCCAGCGCGGCGACCGCCACGGCCCCCAGGGCACGGTGCATCCCCGACCCGTGGCGGGCGACCCACCAACAGACGACCACCAGCGCGACCACGACGAGCCCCGCCGAGAGCCACTGCCAGGCGGCGGTGTGCCACACCACCTCGGTGCCCCCGCGCACCTCCACCGACAGGTGCAGGCCGCGGAACAACCAGGCCGGGGGAATGGACAGGGCCCGGACCAGCTCCGCCACCGTCCAGGAGGCCCCCACGTGGTCACCGGAACTGCCCGTGTGGACGAGTGCCCACAGGTTGCCGGTGCCCCGGAACTGATCCCAGAGCGGCGCGGCCCAGCAGGCCAGGGTCACCACGGCCGTCGTAGCCCCGATCGCCACGAGGCGCCGCGGCGACCCCCGAGGGGTACCAGCCGCGTGCCGGGCCCGGCGGTGGGCGACGATCCGTCCGGCGACCACCACGATCGCCACCGCGGCGACGGGAACGCAGAAGGCGACCTGTGCCTGGGTGGCCAGACTTCCGAAGAACACCGTGGCCGGCCAGCCCCAGTCGTCTCCGGCGAGCACCGCGACCGCGGCGACGAGGAACGCGGCCACCGCGAACGTCGCCAGCGGCGTGTGCAGCGGTTCGCGCAGCATCCCCGGACCGGTCGCCAGCATGAACAGCGCCATGAACACCGTGGCGGTGCCCAGCGCCGGGGTTCCGCCCAGGCGCCAGGCGAACCCGAACACGCCCACAGCACACAGCGCCACCAGCGCCGCCGAGCCCACGAGCACGCCCACCGTCGAGGGGGCGAACAGGTGGGTCGGCACGGCCAGGAGCCACTCCTGGAGCGGTCCGGGATGGTACAGCGCGTCGGTGCCGCCAGCGGTGGTGGTGGCCGACGAGTAGATCCCCACCAGCGGGACCTCGCCGGCGAGGGTGTCATGGGACCGGATCGTCACCGCCGCCCAGTCCCCGGTGGGCATCCAACCGCGTTGCCAGGCGATCAGGGCCGCGCCGAAGGGCACCAGCGTGCAAACCGCCGCAGCGGCGAACACGGCGCTGGTCGCCCACCGGGACACGTCGGTTGTCCGGGCGTCGAAGCCCGGCGATCAGTCCAGACGTTCGATGATCGTGGCGTTGGCCATGCCGCCGCCCTCGCACATCGTCTGCAGCCCGTACCGGCCGCCGGTGCGCTCGAGCTCATTCAGCAGGGTCGCCATCAGCTTGGTGCCCGAAGCGCCCAGGGGGTGACCCAGAGCGATCGCGCCACCGTTGACGTTGACCTTGTCCCAGGGCACGTCGAACTCCTGCTGCCAGGCGCCCACGACCGAGGCGAAGGCCTCGTTGACCTCGAACAGGTCGATGTCGGAGATGCTCAGCCCGGACTTGTCCAGGGCCTTCTGGGTGGCCGGGATCGGGCCGGTCAGCATCGAGATCGGGTCGACGCCGGCCAGGGCGAAGGTGTGGAACCGGGCCCGGGCCTTCAGGCCGAGCTCCTTGGCCTTGTCCGCGCTCATGACCAGCATGGCCGAGGCGCCGTCGGTGATCTGCGAGGAGTTCCCCGCGGTGACCTTGCCCTTTTCGGGCAGGAAGGCCGGCTTGAGCTTGGCGAGCCCCTCCATGGACGACTCGCGGATGCCCTCGTCGGACTTCACGACCTCGTCGGTCTCGATGAGGTTGCCGGTCTCCTTGTCGCGGGGCATGGCGGCGACGGGGAGGATCTCGTTTTCGAAGCGCCCCTCGTCACGGGCACGGGCGGCGTTCTCCTGGCTGCGGAGCGCGATCTCGTCGAGGGCTTCGCGGCTCAGGCCCCACTTGTCGGCGATGATCTCCGCGCCGATGCCCTGGCCCTGCATGCCCTTGTTGCCGTAGTGCTCGACGTCGGCGTAGCGGGCCATGGCCTTGGGGCCGAAGGGAAAGCTGCCCGGGGTGATCGACGCGCCCATCGGCGTGGTCGTCATCACCTCGACGCCGGCGGCGATCACCACGTCGTAGGCGCCGGCCATCACGCCCTGGGCGGCGAAGTGGGCGGCCTGCTGGGAGGACCCGCACTGGCGGTCCAGGGTCGTGCCGGGGATCTCCTCGGGCCAGCCGGCGGCGAGCACCGCGTTGCGGCCCACGTTGAGGCCCTGATGGCCCACCTGCATGACACAGCCCATGATCACGTCCTCGACCAGCGCCGGGTCCAGACCGTTGCGGTCGGCGAGAGCCCGGAGGGTCTCGGCGGCCAGGTCGACCGGATGCCAGCCCGAGAGCTTGCCGTTTCTCTTGCCGCCCGGAGTGCGGATTGCGTCGACGATCACCGCGTCAGTCATAGATGTTGAACTCCTTCGAGTGTCACGCCTCGGCGACGTGAGGTCGGCCGAAACTCGACCGGTGGGTCAAGATTCTGGCCGGGACTCCCCAGTACCTGCAACCTCGCCCGCGTCGGCCGCGGGCTGCGCCGCGACCGAGCCGGAACCCACCTCGATGGGCCGGGGTTCGTCCACCCGACCCCGGATCCGCAGCACCGCGAAGGCCGCGGCGACCACGACGATGGCCACGACCTCGTTGATCCGCAGCCCGCCGATGGTGTTGGCGGTGTCGATGCGCAGCGACTCGACCCAGAGCCGGCCCACGAAGTAGCCCGCCACGTACACGATGAACAGGTCGGCCCGGCGGCGCAGACCCCGCCGGTTCAGACCCGACGCCCAACCGAACGCCGCGGCCACCCCGAGCGCGCCGACCGCGAACAGCAGCACCTGGACCGCAACGGCCAGGTCGGTCTGGCGTTGGACCACCAGGGCCACGTCGAGGCCGCCGCCGAGCGCGAACAGCCCGAACGCGGCCCAGACCGCGGCCTTGGGCAGGTCCCGCCCGGTGCCCCGGTTGCGGTCGATCGCGATCAGCACCCCCACCAGGCCCAGGTTCCACAACGCCTCGTAGGCGAAGGTGGGGTGGTAGGTGGCGAACGCGATCAACTCCAGGGGCCGGTGCTCCACGTCGATCCGCAGCCCCCAGGGAAGGTCGGTGGGCCGACCGAACAGTTCCTGGTTGAACCAGTTGCCGAGCCGTCCGATGGCCTGGGCCAGGGGCAACGCCGGCGCGACCATGTCCATCAGGTCCGGCACCGGTGCGTTGCGGCGCCGGGCACAGATCCAGCCGGCGATCACCCCACCCAGGATCCCGCCGGGGATCCCGAGGCCACCGTCCCAGATCCGGAAGATTCCCCAGAAGTCGTCGACGTAGAGCCGGTTGTAGTCGGTGATCACGTGGTACAGCCGGGCACCGATGAGCCCGCCGGGCACGCCCCAGTAGGCCAGGTCGATCACCAGGTCCGGATCGTGGCCCCAGGACGCCCAACGCCGCCGCGACAGCCAGATCGCCGCCAACACTCCCAGCGCGATCATGAGCCCGTAGATGTGCAGCGGGAGCACGAAGTCGCCGAGGGTGATCTCCCACACGTTGGTGGACGGGCTCGGAATCGACGCAACCAACGTCACGGAAGCCACCCTATTGCGTCGTCCCCTATCCTCTTGGGGTTGGAGCCGCCATCCCACCACCACCGTCCCGAGGGGAATCCGTGACCGACCAGTCCGCCGCCACCGCCCGAGCCGCCGCCGAGATCGACGAGACCGTGAAGGGCAAGACGGTCACCACCCTGCTCATCGACGCCGCATCGGAGTTCGGATCCCAGACGGCGCTGCGGTCCCTGGGCGACGACGGCGAGACCGTGACCTTCGCCGAGCTGGCCGACCGCGTGGCCCGCCTGGCGGCCGGGCTGCGGTCGATCGGCGTGGGCAAGGGCGACCGTGTGGTCATGATGATCCGCAACCAGATCGAGTTCCACGTCGTGGACCTGGCCGTGGTGGCCTGTGGCGCCACCCCGATCTCGATCTACAACTCCTCGTCGGTGTCCCAGGTCGCGTACCTGGCCGCGCACTGCAGCGCCAAGGTGGCCGTGGCCGGCGACGCGGACTTCCTTGCGACCATCACCAGCGCCCGCGCCGAGCTGCCCGACCTGGCCGAGCTGGTCGTGATCGACCCCGCCGAGGACACCCCCGACGAGGTGCACCGCTACGCGGACCTGATCGCCAACGACCCGGTCGACCTCGACGAGGCGGCCGGGCTGATCGGCCCCGACGACCTGGCCACGGTCATCTACACCTCGGGGACCACCGGCAACCCCAAGGGCGTGATGATCAGCCACCGCAACGTGTGCTGGACCCTCGAATCGTTGCGCCGGACCCTGGAGATCCAACCCGAGCCCTGGCGGGTGGTGTCGTATCTGCCCATGGCCCACATCGCCGAGCGGATGGTGAGCCACTACATGATGATCGCGATGGGCTTTGCGATCACCCCGCTGGCGAATGCCGCCGACCTGGCGGCCACGCTGGGCGCGGTCCGGCCGAACATGATGTTCGGGGTGCCCCGGGTCTACGAGAAGATCCACGGTGGGGTCAACGCGGTCCTCGCCGCCGACCCCGAAAAGCACGCCCAGTTCAACGAGGCCGTCGAAGCCGCCGAACCGATCGCGCTGCGCCTGGCCTGGGGCGAGGCCACCGACGAGGACAAGGCCACCTACGAGTTCCTCGACGAGGTGGCCTTCAAGCCGGTCCGCGAGCTGCTGGGGCTGAACGAACTCGTGATCGCGGTGACCGGCGCCGCGCCGATCTCGGCGGAGCTGTTGAGCTGGTTCCGGGCGATCGGGGTGCCCCTGGCGGAGATCTACGGCATGTCCGAGTCGACCGGCCCCATGAACTGGGCGCCGTGGCGGATCAAGCCCGGCGCGGTCGGCCCGGGGATCGTCGGCCAGGAATGCAAGCTGGGCGAGGACGGCGAGGTGCTGGTGCGCGGCGGCAACGTGTTCGTCGGCTACCTGAACGACCCCACCAAGACCGCCGAGACCCTCGACGAGGACGGCTGGCTGCATTCGGGCGACATCGGCGAGATCGACGACGACGGCTACGTCACGATCATCGACCGCAAGAAGGAACTGATCGTCACCGCGGGCGGCAAGAACGTCTCGCCGGCCAACCTCGAAGCCGCCATCAAGGACCTGCCCCTGGTGGGCCAGGCCTTCGTGGTGGGCGACAAACGCAAGTTCGTGTCCGCCCTGGTCACCCTGGACCCGGACTACGCACCGGTGTGGGCCGCCGAGCGGAACCTGCCCACCGACCTGGAGGCTCTGGCGGCCACCGCCGAGGTGCGTAGCGAGATCGAGTCCGGCCTGGAACGGGTCATGGAGCCCTTCAGCAACGCCGAGCGGATCAAGAAGTTCACGGTGCTCGGCGACGACTGGCAGCCCGATTCGGACGTGCTCACGCCCACCTCCAAGCTCAAGCGGCGGGGCATTCTGGCCCGGTACGCGGACGAGATCGAGGCGATGTACGCCTGACCCCGGTGCGCCGAACAGCGTTGGTGCGGTTCCCATCGTCGGCCACGGGACGGTGACCGACCGCCGCACCGCGGGGTTCACCGCCGCGGTGCACGAACGCCTGGCCTCCGACGGGGTGGTCGTGCTCGAACCGCTCGACGTGGAGGTGACCCTGGCGCTGTGGGGCGCGTTGACCGACGAGGTCGGCGTCGACGCCGGAGCCGGCGACGCTCGCCTCGAGGCGACCTGTGTGATGCTCGACCCCTGGTACAACAAGGGCGTCGGCGGGGAACGCGACGACTACGTCGACTACGTCACCGGCCTGTTGGCCCTGAGCGCCCCGCTGGCCCCGCACGTGTACCTGTGGGGCTTTCCCGAGATCGTGGCCCGGTTCGTCGACGTGCTGCCCGACCCGCTGCAGCTCGAGGCCTGGCTGACCTGGTACTACAAGAACAACCCGTCGGTGATCCGGGGGTGGCGCAGCGCCCAGATGACCTGTCTGCACCTGTGCCGTCCCGACGCCACGATGCACCCGGAGGCCTTTCTCAACGAGGCCCAGCTCGCCAAGCAGGCGGCCGGCAAACTGCGCTACCTGCCCGGGCCACCGAGCGTGATCGAGGCCGGACTTCTGGTGGGGTTCATCGGGCGCTCCGAACAGACCGGCCACCCCTCCCAGAAACCCCAGAAGGTCTACGACCCGCTCATTCGCATGGCCACCGTGCCCGGCGACCTGGTGCTGGATCCGATGTGCGGGTCGGGGACGACCGGCGCGGTGGCCCGGTCCCTGGGCCGGCGGGCCGTGCTGGCCGACGTGTCCGACGAGTACGTGTCCATGGTCGAGACGCGCCTGGGCATCACGCGCCTGGAGGTGCCCGCAGAGCTGCTGGTCAGGTGAAGATGCGGAGCCATTCGTCGCGTTCCATGGGGCGCAGGACCATGTTGCGGTCCTTCACCTCGCCCATGGGCGCGGCCGGCTTCTCCGAGTAGAGGTGGCCCGGGTACAACACGGTGTCGTCGGGCACCTTGGCCAGCTTGGTGGTCAGCGACTCGTACATCGCTCCGGGGTCCGACCCGGGCAGATCGGTGCGTCCACAGCCGTTCAGGAACAGCGTGTCACCGGCGATGAGGCGCCCCTCGACCAGAAAGCACTGGCTGCCCGGGGTGTGCCCGGGCGTGTGGATCGTGGTGATCGCGACCTCGCCCACCTCGATGACGTCGCCCGATTCGTGGGCGACCAGGTGGTCGCGGTCCACCCCGGTGGCCTTGTTCACCCATTCGACCTCGTCGCGCTGGACGTGAATGGGCACGTCCACGGTCTCGAGCAGTTCAGCGATCCCGGCGATGGGGTGCCCACCGAGGGAGCCGCCCACGTGGTCCGGGTGGTAGTGGGTCGCCAGGTTGCCCACGAGCTGCATGCCGTCCGCGGCGAGCAGGTCGAGGGTGCCGGCGATGTCGTAGGCGAGGTCCACCGCGACGGCCTCGCCGGTGGTGCGGTCCCCGATCAGGTACACGAAGTTGACCATCTGGGTGGCCACGGGGTCGCCGTCGGCGATGTCCATGCCGGCGAGAAGCTGGCGGAAGTACAAACGGTCGTCGAGAGCTGCGGTGTCGGCCATGACCATCGAAGCTATCGGTTCGCGTCGGCACTCACCTCCGCCCGGGTGGGTGGCCGACGCGCTGGCCTGCCCGGAAGGTCGGCGCTGCGTCGCGCCGAGGACGCGGATCTCCCTACCAGTTGGTAGAGTCGCTTCCGGCGCTCTGATTCGACCGGGTCGCCACCTCTCCCCCGCATCACTGGAGCAGCCGATGGCCCGCCCCCGCGTCGATCTGACGAACTACGAGCAGGTGTACCGGTACTACCGGGACCACCGGCAGAACATGGCCTTCGCGCGTTTTGCCCACCTGGTCTTCGCCCGGGTGTTCCGTTGTGAGGTCACCGACGACGACGGCGCCGCCGAGGCGATCCGCGCCGCGATCGACTCGGGCACGCGGTTGATCGTGTCGCCCAACCACATCACCGGCGACGACCAGTACGTGATCGTGGCCTTCGCCCAGACCTACCGGCCGCTGCGGCCCCTGCGCGGGATCACCTTCATTCCCGCGGAGCCGTCGCTGTTCTCACGCCGAGGTCGCAAGGGCCGGCTGCTGCGCTGGGCGGTCGACGAGCTCGGGGCACTGCCGACCTTCCGGCTCGAGGACCTGCGACGTCGCAAGATCGAGATCACCGACGAGACCGAACGGACCCACCGCGCCGCGACGCTCATGGCCAGCGAGATCCAGGTCGACAAGCTGAACGGCGGCGAGATGATGGCCGGGTTCTGGGAGGGCACCCGGAACCGCACCGACTACCGGATCGTGCAACCGCTCAAGAAGGGCATGGCCCACACCGCCATCACCGCGGCCCGCTCCGGTCCGGTCGCGGTGCTGCCCGTGGGGATCTACTACGGCGCCGAACCCGACGACTACGCGCACCCCGACGTGCCGGGAAAGCGTCGTCCCCACGTCCACATCGGCATGCCCATGCCCGTGGACACCGACGACCCCGAAGTGCTGGCCAAGCAGGTCCACGGCGAGATCCAACGGTGCGTCGACGTGGTGGTCGAACGCGCCGAGCGCCGCGTCGCCCAGGACGCCTAGTCCCCGGGCTACGCCCCCGCAAGGACGGTCCCGCGTCCCGGCACCGGCCGGCTCTGCCAGGGTGGAGCCATGACCTCCCAGCGCTTCGCGGTGATCGGCACCGGCGCGATCGGCGGGCTCTACGGCGCCCGGCTGGCCTCGGCCGGCCACCCGGTGACCTTCGTGGGTCGTTCCGACGTGGCCACCCTCAGGAGCGAGGGCCTGGTGGTCACTACTCCCGAGGGTGACCTGGCGCTCGACGCGGTCACCGCCACCGACGACCCGGCGACCGTGGGCCCCGTCGACGTGGTGTTGGTGACGATCAAGACCACGGGCCAGGCCGCGCTCGCCGAACTGCTGCCACCGCTGGTGGGCCCGGACACGATCGTGGTGCTGATGCAGAACGGGTTCGGGCTCGAAGCCGACGTGGCCGGCCTGGTGCCCGGCGTGACCGTGCTGGGAGGCATGTGTTTCGTGTGTGCCACCCGGACCGCGCCGGGCCGCATCGCCCACCTGGACTACGGGGCGGTGACCCTGGGCGAACACACCGATGACGGTGCTCCGGCGGGCGTCACCGCGGCGGTCACGACGGTCGCCGACGCCCTGGTGGGCGCCGGGGTCGAGGTTTCACGTCAGCCGGACCTGCTGGCCGCCCGGTGGCGCAAGCTCGTGTGGAACATGCCCTTCAACGGGTTGTCGGTGGTGCTGGACGCGGGCACCGACGCGCTGGTGGGCACCCCACGCCTGCGGGCGCTGGTCCGGGCGATGATGGACGAGGTCGTCGTGGCCTCCGCGGCCCACGGCCACCCCGCCGGGGAGGATTTCGCCGAACGGATGATCGCCAACACCGAGGCGATGAGGCCGTACGCGCCGTCGATGAAGCTCGACCACGACGCCCGGCGACCCATGGAGCTGGGCGCGATCTACGACACGCCCCTGCAGGTCGCCGCCGGCCTGGGCGTGGCCATGCCGCGCCTGTCGATGCTGGCCGACCAGCTCCACTTCCTGGACGCCCGCAACCGGGGCTGACGCGCCCGGCTCAGGCGACCGGGTCCGCCGGGCCCTCCTCGTACCAGCCGGCCTCGTCGGGTCCGTGGCCGTGATCGTGAGCGTGACCGTGACCGTGGTCGTGGCCGCCGTGGTCGTGGTCGTGGTCGGCAATGGGCGCTTCCGGGTCGGCGTTGCGACGCCAGGCGGCCTCAAGGTCGGCCTGGACCTGCCGCAGGGGCAGGCGGCGCTCGGCGGCCAGGCGCGCCGCGTCGTCGAACTCGGCCTTGGCCCGATGCGCGGAGACCTTGACCCGCCCGGGCCCCACCGGGGCGTCCACCTCGTCGACGCGACGGTGCTCGGGCCAGCGTTCCAGGCGCTGGGCCCGCACCCCCAACGAGCCGGTCTCGGCGACCATCGCCCGGCGGACCGCCTCGGCGTCGGCAACGTCCGCGAGCGCGTGCAACACATGCCCGGGGCGCCCCTTCTTCATCACCACCGGGGTCAGCCACGCGTCATGGGCGCCGGCGCGGATCAGCTCCGCCACGGTGTGGGCGAGCACCTCGCCGGTCACGTCGTCCAGGTTGGTGGCGAGCTCCACCACCGGCTGGCCCTCGACGAGACCCGCCGGGTCCGCCTCGCCGATCACCACCTGGGTCAGGTTCGGACGTCCGGGCAGCTCGTTGGTGCCCGCGCCGAACCCCTGGGCGTCGATGCGCACCGGGGGCAGCGGGCCCCACTGGTCCACCAGCGCGGCCAGCAGCGCCGCCCCGGTGGGGGTGGTCAGCTCCACGGCGACGTCGATGCCCCGGGTGGGTGCGCCGGCCAGCAGCGCGACCACCGCGGGAGACGGGTTCGGAATGATGCCGTGCGCGGCGCGCACCATGCCGGTGCCGGTCACCACCGGCGCGGAGACGACCCGGTCGACCCCGAGCACCTCCAGGGCCGCGCACGTGCCCACCACGTCGACGATCGCGTCGATGCCGCCGACCTCGTGGAAGTGCACCCGCGCGGGTTCGGCGCGGTGCAGGCGACCTTCGGCGCGGGCGAGCGCGGCGAACACCAGCCGGGCCCGGTCCCGGACCCGTTCGGGAAGGTCCGCGGTGGCGATGAGCGCGTCGATCGACGCGGCGGTCCGCACCACGCTGGACTCCCTGACCCGCACATGGACCCTGGTGCCCGCGATGCCCGAGCGCAGCGTCGGTTCGGTCTCCAGGTCCCAGCCGTCCAGGTCCAGGCCGGCCAGGATCCCGCGCACCCGGTCCACGTCGGCGCCCGCGTCGAACAGCGAACCCAGCGCCATGTCGCCGGCGATGCCGGAGAACGGATGGAACCAGGCGACCCTCACTTCTCCGCCGAACCCCGCTCCAGCGCGAACACCAGCCGCAGGGTCGCGGCCGCGGCGCCGAATCCGTTGTCGATGCCGACCACGGTGATGCCCGAGGCGCACGCCGCGGTCATCGCCAACAGCGCGGTCGCTCCCTGCAGTCCCGAGCCGTACCCGACGCTGGTGGGCACCGCCACCACCGGCACACCGGTCAACCCGCCCACCACGCTGGCCAGCGCGGCCTCCATGCCGGCGACCACGACCACCGCGGTGGCGGACTGCAGCGCGCCGACGTCACCGAGGAGGCGGTGGATTCCCGCGACACCCGCGTCGTCCACCCGTTGCACCGCCAGGCCGTGGGCCTGCAGGATCCAGGCGCACTCGTCGGCCACGGGCAGATCGGCGGTACCCGCGGTCAGCACCACCACCGGTGCCAGATCCTCCCGGGTGGGCCGGCTCCGCCACACCAGCGTCGCGCCACCCGGCGCGGCGGCGTCGCCGTGACGGGCCGATCCGGGGTGGGCCCCGGTCACCGCGGCGACCTGGTCGGGGTCGGCCCGCGACACGATCACCGGACCGGGGTCGGGGCCGGCTCCCAGCAGGTCGGCCACGATCGCCACCAGGTGGTCCGGGGACTTGCCCGGCGCGTAGACCGCTTCGGGACGGCCCTGACGCAGTGCCCGGTGGTGGTCCACCCGGGCGAACCCCAGGTCGGTGAAGGGCATGGCCTGCAGGCGGGCGACGGCTTCGTCTGCGCTGATCGCGCCGGAGGAGATCCCCTCGATCAACGTACGAAGGTCGCCGGCGTCCACCTCACTATCCTTGCCGGTCGTGCCTGATCCGTCAGATTCCCCCTCGCCTCGCTGGTCACGGGTCGGGTTCCTCGGTCCCGAGGCGACCTTCTGTGAGCAGGCCGCCCAGATGCTGCCCGGGATCGAGGAGATCGATCTGGTGCCGTTCCGGTCGATGCCCGAGGTGCTGCACGCCACCGAGAACGGTGAGGTCGACGCCGGGGTGGTGGCGATCGAGAACGCGCTCGAGGGCATGGTGAACGTCACCGTGGACACGCTGACCTTCGAGGTCGATCTGATGATCCAGCGCGAGATGGTCGTGCCGGTGAGCCTCGACCTGCTGGGGGTACCCGGGGCGTCGCTGGGCGACATCGAGGCGGTGACCTCGATGCCGGTGGCCTTCGGCCAGACCCGTCGCTTTCTGCACACCACGCTGCCCGGGGTCACCGAACGGGCCGCGGATTCCACCGCGGGGGCCGCCCGCACCGTGGCCGAGGCCGGCGACAAACGGGTCGCCGCGTTGGCGAACACCCTGGCGGGGGAGCGTTACGGGTTGGAGGTGCTGTCCTCGGCGGTGGAGGACGACGCCGACAACGCCACCCGGTTCGTGCTGGTGGCCCCGGACCGGATCCCCGCGCCCACCGGGCACGACAAGACCACCATCGTGGTGTTCCAGCAGACCGACCGGCCCGGGTCGTTGTTGTCGATCCTGGCAGAGTTCGCGGCGCGGGCGATCAACCTGACCCGTCTGGAGTCCCGGCCGGCCCGGTCCGGTCTGGGCGACTACTGCTTTCTGATGGACCTGGA
>CAYVAS010000046.1:0-21193 GCA_964449375.1 uncultured Iamiaceae bacterium
GACGCATCTGGCGGAAGAAGAACGTGAGCAGCAGCGTGCGGATGTGGCTGCCGTCCACGTCGGCGTCGCACAGGGCGATCACCTTGTCGTAGCGGCGCTTGGACACGTCGAAGTCCTCACCCACCCCGGCGCCGATCGCGGCGATGAGCGCCTGGATCTCGGTGTTCTTGAGCATGCGGTCGATGCGAGCGCGTTCGACGTTCAGGATCTTGCCGCGGATGGGCAGGATCGCCTGGGTGTGCGGGTCGCGGGCCTGCACGGCGGAACCGCCGGCGGAGTCGCCCTCGACGATGAACAGCTCCCGTTCGGCGGCGTCCTTGGAGGAGCAGTCCTTGAGCTTGTCGGGCATCCCGGCGCCGTCGAGCAGGGTCTTGTTGCGGATCACGTCGCGGGCCTTGCGGGCCGCGGCGCGGGCCTGGGCGGCGGCGATGCCCTTCTTGACGATCTTGTTGGCCTCGGTGGGGTTCTCCTCGAACCACTGGGCGAGCTTGTCGTTGGTGACCTTGGTGACCAGCGACCGGGTGGCGGTGTTGCCCAGCTTGGACTTGGTCTGACCCTCGAACTGGGGGTTGGTCAGGCGCACCGAGATGACCGCGGTGAGGCCTTCGCGCACGTCCTCACCGGCCAGGTTCGGGTCCTTCTCCTTGAGCAGGTTCCGGGCCCGGGCGTAGCGGTTCACCACGCCGGTGAGCGCGGTGCGGAACCCCTCTTCGTGGGTGCCGCCCTCGATGGTGGAGATCCCGTTCGCGAACGAGTGCAGCCCGTCGGCGTTGAATCCGGTGTTCCACTGGAAGGCGACCTCGACCTCGGAGGTGTCGTCGGAACCTTCGAAGTAGCCGACCTTGGAGAACAGGGCGTCCTTGGTGCGGTTGACGTGCTTGACGAAGTCGACGATGCCCCCGGCGTACTTGTAGGTGACCGTGCCGGTGGTCGCGTCGGGGCGCTGGTCGGTGAAGTTGATCTCCAGGCCCCGGTTCAGGAAGGCCATGATCTGGAAGCGTTCCAGCAGGGTCTGGGCTCGGAAGCTGGTCTCCTCCATGATCGTGGGGTCCGGCCAGAACCGGATCGTGGTTCCGGTGCGGCCCCGGGGCGCCTTGCCGACCGGGCGGAGCTTGTTCTGGACCTGGCCGCCCTTGGCGAAGTCCATCGCCCAGCGCTTGCCGTCGCGGTCGATCTCGACCTCGAAGCGTTCGGAGAGCGCGTTGACCACCGACACGCCCACCCCGTGGAGACCCCCGGAGACCTTGTAGCCACCGCCGTCGAACTTGCCGCCGGCGTGCAGCATCGACACGGCCACCTCGGCGGTGGACATGTCCTTGTACTTGGGGTCCGAGTGGGGATAGGGCGCCACGGGGATGCCCCGGCCGTCGTCGGAGACCTCACAGGCGCCGTCGGGCAGGATCGTGACATCGATGCGGGTGCAGTACCCGGCCATCGCTTCGTCGACGGAGTTGTCCACGACCTCCCACACCAGGTGGTGCAGGCCCGAGGGTCCGGTGGAGCCGATGTACATGCCGGGCCGCTGGCGGACCGGCTCGAGGCCTTCGAGCACCTGGATGTCGGCGGCGCCGTAGGAATCCGATGATTTTGCGGTGGAACGAGCCAAGGCGCGACCTTTCAACGACGGTCCGGCAACGGAACGATCTCGGGTGACCCAAGGCACGAGATTCCAGCCGCAGATGGGAACGATCCGGCCTGGAAACGCCAGTGAACGACTTGGCTCACGATGGCTTCCATCCTACCAGGGTGGAGCGACATTCCCGTGGTTTTCCGGCCTCCGGACCGCGGTGGGTGCCCCTCGGACCCCGGCCGCCTCCGAGCCGGCCCGGGACCGCCGAAGCCTCGTCGAGGACGTCCTGGATCCCCAGCTCATCCGTAATAAAAATGTTTCTACTTGATTTTAGAGAGGAGGGCGGGCAGACTCACTCCCAGCCGTCGAGTGGACACCTCGGGAAGGAGCGGGCGGTGCAGACACGGATTCTTCGCACAGGGGCCCTCATCGGGCTGGTGGGCGGCACCGCGATGGCCGCCTTCGCCATGGCCGCGATGTGGGTGACCGGACGCGGGCTGTTCACGGTGGTGAACCTGTTCGCCGGGACCTTCTGGCAGGGCGCCCCGCTGGACGCCACCTTCGTTCCGGCCGCGTTCGTCCTCGGGGTGACCATCCACCTGGTGGTGTCGATGTTCGTGGGCACGGTGATCTCCTGGCTGGTCGCCAGAGGTCAGGTCGACGCCGGGGCGATCATCCTGTTGGGGGTGGGCATCGGGACCGGCGCCTGGGTCGTGCAGTCCTTCGTGTGGACCGCCATCGACGCGGAGGCCCAGCAGCAGTTCACACCGTGGATCCTGGCGGCCGCCCACCTGGTCTTCGCGCTGGGCGCCGCGACCTTCCTCACCTGGCTGCAGCGTCACGCCGACCCGGTCACCCCGGGGTCCACCGCGCCGCCGGAACCGGTGCCCGCCAGGCTCGTGGAACCCCGCCCCACCCGGTCCGGTTTCAGCCGTCCCGTGGGAGCCCGGGTCGCGGGCGCCACGACCGGTCCGCCCCGACCCGACGAGGCGGACCCGACCGACTCCTAGCCGACACCCGCCAGCACCGACTCTGCACGGTGTTCCCCTCTGGGAAGGGGCCAAGGGTGCAAAGTCCGGTCCGAAGGCGGCGGAGCGGGGCGCGCGACGCTGTCTACACTCGTCAGCCGGGGCGTCGACCGTCGACGCGGACCACCCCGACGGGGCCGAGGTGCCCGGGAGGACGCCAGATCGATGCTCGACGGGACCGGCCACGAGCGTCGCACCGAGGCGACCGGCCCGCGACCATCCGGCACCCCGACCGCACCGGCACGCCGGCGCTGGTGGCGTGCCGCGGTCCTGGTACCGGTCCTGATCGGCGTTCTGGCCTTCGGCCTGCGGATCGCGCAGTCGGGCACGCTCACCCTCACCACCGACGAGGAGTTCTGGCTCACCCGCGCGGACGGGTTCCGCTCGGCGTTGGTCGAGGGCGACCTGGCCAAGGCCACCGCCGCCGGTCACGTCACCGAACTCGACAACGCGACGATGCCGGGCGTGACGACCATGTGGGCGGCCAACGCCGGGCGGGGCCTGGCCCATCTGGGCGCCGAGCTGGGCATCGTCGACGCCACCGATGCGCCATCGGAGCGATCGACGACCGACCTACGTGCCGGTCGGGGGGTGATCGCGGCGACCAGCGCGACGCTCATCGGACTGGTCGTCGCGTTCGGTTGGGCGCTGTTCGGACGGATCGCCGCGACCGTTGCCGGGGTGCTTCTGGCCACCGAACCCTGGTACGTGGGCCTGGGCAACGTGCTCCACACCGACCAGATGGTCGGGCTCTTCGGCGCGGTGTCGCTGCTGAGCCTCGCGTGGGCCCAGGGTCTGGGACACCGCAGCGATCCGGCAGCGCAGCCGGTGGACGCCACCAAATCCCGGGTCTGGCCACTGGTGCTGTCGGGTGCGTGCGGCGGACTGGCGATCCTGACCAAGTTGAGCGCGCTGGCCCTGGTCCTCCCCGGGGTGCTGATCGTGCTGGGCGCAGCCTGGGGCCGCGCCGCCCCAGGCGGTCGATCGTTGCGTGCCACGGCTGCGGTCGTCGCCTGGTGGGCAGGCAGTGCCCTGATCGTGTTCGTGGCGCTCTGGCCCGCGCTCTGGGTCGCCCCCATCGAACAGATCCGCCTCATGGTCGACTCGGCCGGCCTCGCCGGAGAGGGTCACAGCCAGTACTTCTTCGGCTCCACCACCGCCGACCCCGGTGTCGGCTACTACCCGATCGCATGGGCGTTCCGGATGACGCCCTGGGTGTTCGTCGGGTCCGTCGCCGTGGTGATCGTCATCGTGACCCAGGGGGTGCGGTGGTTCCGCCGTCGGCGGGCAGCGACCGCCACGACCGGCGCCGCGTCACTCGGCCCGCTGCCCGGCTGGCTGCTCCTGGTCGGGATCCCCTACGCCCTGGTCATCTCGCTCGCCCCGAAGAAGCTGGACCGGTACGTCACGGTGCTCTTTCCCCTTCTCGCGCTCGCCATCGGCCTCGTCGTCGCCGACGTCTGGACCAGGCTCCGTCGCCATCCCCGGGTCGCCGCGATCCCCCGCCGCGTCCTGGCCATCGGGGCAGTCGCGGTGATCCTGGCCGTCAGCATCCCACCGCTGCTCCAGGCGCCGTACGCGATCGCCTCCACCAACCCGATGTTGGGCGGCCAGCGGGTCGCCCAGCGCGTCATCCTGCTCGGTTGGGGTGAAGGTCGGGCCGCCATGGGCGAGGCGGTCGCCCGCCGGGAAGCCGGATCCTGTGATCAGGTCACCGTCGCCGTGAACGGCCCCGGTTCGCCGATCCTGGTTCCCTGCGGTACCCCGGTCAGCATCTGGACCTGGATGGCCGACCCGCAGCCAGGTGACTACCTCATCACCACGATCGATCTGGAACAGCGAGCCGGGCCCTCCCTCGAAGCGCTGCTCCCGGGTCTGTCCACGACGCTCGTCGACGAGCTCGAGATCGGCGGGGTGCCCTACGCCCGTCTGTGGCAGGTCGACTGAACCGGGACGGGCCGCCGCGCGCGCCGCCTGGCCGAGCACCCACACCGACGTTGCACGGTCTTCCCCACTGGAGCGGGGTCCACGGTGCAAAGAGTGGTTTCGGCGGTCGACCGGGCCGGGCGGCGACTTGGCGAGCGGGCAGGGGAAGGTCGCCCCAGCGCTCAGCGCGTCCGGGCGACGCGCACCACCACCTCGTGGATCTCCGCGTCCGGAACCAGCTCGGCGATGCGACCGAGCACGGCCCTCGACTGCCAGCGGAGCTGGGACGCCCAGGCCCCGTCGTCGACCTCGACGTGCAGCCGTCCGTCGACCAGCCGGCCGGGCCGGCAGTGATCGGCCACGGTCGGCCCCACCAGGTCGGCCCAGACCTCGCCGATTCGGGTGAGCACCGGTGCCCCGGGTGCGCCGAGCCCGCTCAGGACCCGGTCGATATCCCGACCGATCGCACCCGGCGGGCGCGGGTCGACGTCGTCACGACGCAGCGGGAGCGGCTCGATCGCCATGGCACCATTGTCGCAGGTGGGCCGGAGAGCGGCTCGGCGCGCCGGCATCGGCACCGGCCCTCCGGGTCGAGCCGTGCGGACCACCCGGTCACCCCTCGGACGGTTCCTCGAACGATTCCTCGGCAGGTTCCTCCGGTGGATCCTTCGGAACGGGAATCGGGTCGAGCTCATAAAGCACGGTCCGGTTCGCCCGCGCGTACTGGTCGTGCGTCCAGCGAGCCAGTGCGGGACCACTCATCCCCGGCACCGGGACGATGGGCCGGTCCAGGAACGGCTGGGCCGTCATCAGCGTCGCCAGGAACGACGGGTCCTCCAGGAGCGCCTCACCGACGAGCCCGGCCTCGTCGACCCGCTGCACCAGCTGGTCGAGGATGCCCATCATCGCCGTCGAGGCGACCAGGCCGGGCGTGAGCTGGACCGAGTCGATCGAGTCCGCCCACCGGCGCATCTTGGCCGAATCCGCCGCGAACTGCTCGGGCGACGACGACACCGGCAGGTCGAATTCGGCCACCTTCCGGGCTCCCGGAGGCGGCGGGATC
This sequence comes from uncultured Iamiaceae bacterium, assembly GCA_964449375.1. Lineage (GTDB taxonomy): Bacteria > Actinomycetota > Acidimicrobiia > Acidimicrobiales > Iamiaceae > JAFDWI01. The sequence goes on from CAYVAS010000046.1 coordinate 5,588, forward strand.
CAAGAATCCGAGAGCACCAGGGTCCGTTCGGCATCGCGGTGGACCGCGTAATCGCGGGCGCCGCCGAACTGCTGCACCATGGTCGACCCGACGACCCGGATCGGCACGTCGGCGTCCTGCAGGCCCAGCATGACCGCCGGCCACAGTCGACTGGTCGTCAGATCCATCAGCACCAGCACCGGGCCGGAATCGGCGTATTCGGCGGCGACGGTGTCCCGGATCTGGGTCGCGGGCGGGATCAGCGGCGCAGACTTGGCCTCGGCGTGGTCGGCGTAGGGCAACGCGGCGGCTGCGACCAGGACGGTCGACGCCAGCACCGCGAGGGTCGCCGCGCCCGCACCGTCGGTGGATTCGACCAGTCGGCGACCGGGCCCACGGAGCAGGCCGATCATCACCACCAGCCACAGGAACGCCCCGAGCGGCCACAGTTCATAGAAGTAGCGCGCCCGGAACCCGTAGGAGTCCGGGTTCAGCAACGCGGTCGCCAGGTAGGCGGCCCAGGCGACCACCCCCACCGCCACGGCCCGTCCCACGATCGGGTCGTCACGCCGTCGGGCGAGGAGGGTCACCCAGGCCAGCAGTCCTGCGAGGACCAACGCGCACACCAGGCCCACGACGAACGGGGTGCCTCCGCCGAGCCGGTCGAACGGCGGGTCGGCGAAGCTGCCGGGCAGCCACGCCGGAGGTACCGCGGTCACCGCGGTCAGCATCCCCAGCGCTCCCGAGAACGTGGGTTCCAACGCCCCCGACTGCAACTCGTCGGCCTGGCCACTCATCGCGGCGTCGACGAACCGACCCAGGTTGCCTCCGCCCGACCGCACCTCGTCGAACAGGGGCGGCAACCACACCAGCACCGTGAACGCGCCGCACCCCCACAGAACCCTCCGGTCGCGCCGCCAGTGGCGGTCGAAACGACTCGGGAAGACCCGGCGCAGCTCCAGCCGCTGCCTCGCCCACAGGACGATCGCGAACACGGCGAGCACGGGCGCCACCACGATGAACTTGGGGTGGGTCAGCACCAGGTAGTTGGCCACGACGACGGTCACCGCCAACCCCGCGCGGTCACCGTCGGCCGCGGCCCAGGCGGCGACCAGGAACGCGAACATCGGAACGATGCCCACCGACACCGGGGCGGGTTCGATCAGCATCTGGCTGCCCAGGGTCCAACACAACGCCGACACGAACAACGCCGCCAGAACGGCCGCGTGTTCACCGGCGCGGCGGCGGACCAGCCACAGCGCCGTCACGGCCGCCCCCGCGTTGATCGCGGCCATGCCCAGGGTCACACCCCAGGTCACGCCCAACACCCGGACCGGGAGGGCCAGCAGGTAGAACTGCAGCGCGCCGAGGTAGGAATACTGCTCGCTGGCCTCGAAGGACGTCTGGGCGGCCAGGCCGACCAGCGGCGGGTGCGCGGAGATCACGTCCCGGATCCGCACCGTGGTGATCGCGGCGTCCAGGGTGGGTTGCCAACCGGCCAGCCCGTTGCGGACCGCGGCGACCACGATCGGGCTCACCGCAACCGCAACCGCCAGCCGGTACCACCAGCGAAGACCAGGGTGATCGGCCTGCACCGGCGTCGGGCTCAACGCGGAACCTCGCAGAGCACCAGTTCGTGATGGATCGCCATCATGTCGTTCGCCCAGGCCTCCATGTCGTTCACGCTCATCCCGGGGACGTCGATGACCGCGTGGCCCAGCGAGGGTTGGAGCAGGCCGAGCATGGTGAGGAACACCCGCGACTCGAGCAGGGTCGTGGGACTTTCTGCGTTCGCCCACACCTCCTGCACCGCCGTGGTCCAGAGGCCCGCAAGGGTGCTGACCCCGGCCGGGCCGGGTTGCAGCTCGAGCGTGTCGAGGGAGTCGGCCCATGTCTGCATGTGTGCGTCGAACGTCTCGAAGGTCGCCGGGTCGAGCGTGCGGGCCCGCAGCGGGAAGCGACCCACGACCCGGGCACCTTCGGGCACCTGGTCGGCAGCGATCAGCACAAGCTCGGCGACCGCATCCTGGCGGCGGGTCTCGCTGCGGCGCTCCCCGAACTGCTCGATCGCGTAGGGGTCGGTGAAGCGGAAGTCGATGCCCGCGTCCTGGAGGCCGAGCAGGACCGACGGTCGGTAGAGGCGGCCGTTCACACCGGTGTCCACCAGGACCGGACCCCGTGTGGTGACGTTCGTTCCGGCGGCGACACGCACCTGTTTGGTGACCGGACCGAACGACTCCAACTGGACCTCCCGATGGTCGGCCCGCGGGTAGGCCAGCGCGGCGACGACCACGACCGCCGCGCAGGCCACTGCGAGCGCGGGGCGGCTCCGACGCCTGAGCACGGCTCTCAGGTCCGGTGAGGTCTGGATCAACCCGAGCAACACGATCATCCACAGGTACGCCGCCAGCGGCCACAGCCCGTAGAAGTACTTGGCCATCAGTCCGGTGGCGTTGGGGTTGCGCAGTCCCGTGAACACGTAGGCGCCCCAGGCGACCACGCCGGTGCCGACCGCGACCGGGTAGCTGCGGTTTCCCAGGAGACCGGCCCGTACGACGACCCACCCGAGCAACGCGGCGAGCACCAGGGCGCACACGAGACCGACCACGAAGGGGGTACCCCCGCCGAGTGGATCGAAGGGAGGCTTGGCGAGGGTGCCGCCGAGCCAGGCCGGCGGTACCGCGGTGACCGACACGACCATGCCCAGCACCCCGGACAGGCTCGGCGCGAGCTCCGCGGGCTGGAGTGCGTCGACGTGACCGCTGATGCCCGCGCGGACGATCCTCCCCAGGTTGCCGGTTCCGAAGAACTGGTCGGCCAGCGGCGGGATCCACGCCAAGACCGTGACGACGATTGCGGCGCGACGCCAGGGGCGTTCACGCCGCCACGCCTCCCGCCAGGCTTCCGGGTCGGCCCGGCGGTCCTGGCGGTGCCGCCACAGGTGGACACCCAAGGCCCAGACGACCAGTGCTGGAACGATCACGACGAACTTGAGTTGTCCGAGGAACAGGTAGTTCGCCACGGCCGCCAGCACGACCAGGGCGGGCGGGTCGCGCTCGGCGACACTCCAGGCCGCGACCAACAGCGTGAACATGGGCACCACGCCCATGTGGATCGGCATGGGGTCCACGAGCATCTGGCTTCCGGCGGCCCAGGCGATCGAGGCCACGAAGGCCGCGGCCACGACCGCCGCACGGTCGCCGACCCGCCGACGGATCAACCACAACGCGGCGAGGGCGGCCGCCGAGTTGATCAGGGCCATCCCGATCGCGATGCCCCAGGTCGTCCCGAACAGCTCCACGGGCACCGCGAGCAGATACAGGGCCAGCGCACCGGGGAACGAATACAGCTCGTCGCCGCCACTCGAGGGCAGCGCCGCCATACCGGTCCACGGGAAGTGCACCGAGAACACGTCGCGGATGCGCACGGCGGTGGTGGCGGCGTCGACGGTGGGCTCCCATCCGGTCGCGATGTTGCGGACGGCGGCAACGACGATCGGGGAGACCGCGATCGCGGCCGCGGCGCGGAACACCCAGCGGAGCCGATCTGGGCCCCCCGGGCTCCCGCCCACACTGGATTGGCGAAGCGCTCGCTCGACGCGGGGCACTCACAGGAGCTTACCGGTGGGCACCGACCGGACTGATCGGGCCGGATCGGGGCCGCTTCTAGGATGATCGGGTGCGTCGAAGTGTCATGGCTGTGGCTCTGGCCTTCGCCGTACTCGTGGCTGGAGCCTGCGGCTCCGGGGACGGTTCCACCGAGCGGTCCTCGTCGGCTCCCGCGCCGCCCGATTCCGCCTTCGCCGGATCCGTGGAGCGCTTCTACGACCCGCCCGAGCCGCTACCCGAGGGCCCCGCGGGCACCATCATCCGACACCAGCCGGTGAACGAAACCGCCGGTCGGGTCACCTGGCGCATCATGTACCTGTCGGCCGGTGCCTCCGGACGGCCACAGCCCGCCACGGGCACGGTGACCTTCCCCACCGAAGCGGCGCCCGACGAGGGCTGGCCGGTGGTGGCGAACGCGCCCGGGACCGTGGGTCTGCACACCTCGTGCGCGCCCTCCCGGAACTCGGACCCGGCCGCGACCCACGGCGTGACGGGGGTGGGGGTGCGCACCGACTACGTCGGCATGGTGTCCGGCCAGCTCCAGCGGTACCTTTCCGGGCCGGCCGAAGCCCACAGCATGATCGACGCGGTACGCGCGGCTCGGACGATCCCCCAGGCCGGTGCGGGTCGACGTTGGGTGGCGGTGGGCTTTTCCCAGGGTGGCCACGCGGCACTGTTCGCCGACCAGCTTGCCGGGTCGTATGCACCCGAACTCGACCTGGTCGGCACGGTTGCCGGCGCCCCGGCCATCGAGCTGGTCGACCGCTACGACGCGCCGGGCAACAACATCCCACTGGTGGCCCAGCTCATGGCCCTGGTCGCCCTGGCCGCCGATCATCCCGACCTGGATCTCGATCGCCTCCTGACCCCGACAGCCCGGGAGCGACTCGAGGTGGTGCGCACCGGGTGTCTGCCGGACGTGCTGGTGGCGTTCGCCGGCGACAACGCCGACGACGTGTTCGCCGAGGATCCCGGCGACGCCGACCCGGTCGAGGCGCTGCTGACTCGGAGCGAACCGGATCCTTCGGCCGGCACCGGCCCGTTGCTGGTGTACGTGGGCACTGCCGACAACATCGTCGACCCGGACGCGGTGACGCGCTTTCACCGCCGCCGCTGTGCCGCCACCGACGCGCCGGCGACGCTGGTGACGGTGCCCGGCGCCGATCACGGCACCGTCGGCGGGCCCGTGCAGGCCGAAGTGGAAGCCTGGATCGCGGGGCGTCTGGCGGGGCAGGCGACGCCCGACGACTGCGACACGGGCTGAGCCGACCCGACCCGCAGAGATGGTGGTCCCGGCGGCGTCCTCGGTACGCTGCCGCGGGCAGTCGGCACGTCCGGGGCGGCCGTCCCGGCACCGCTGCGTCTTCGGGATCGAGGTGATCACGCTGCAGGACCTGACGGCCCCAGTTCCGCACCGTTCGGGTGCCCCCGCCGCCGAGCCCTTCGCGCCCGGAGGAGGCGGGACGACCTTCCCCACGGGTATCGGCCGGTGCGCGATCACCTGGACCACCGAGGGGATCCACACCGTGCACCTCCCCGAGGAGACCCCCACGCTGCTGCGCGCCGTGGTCGCCGAGCACGCGCCGGGCCCGGTCGTTCCCCTCGACGCCGCTCCGGCCGCGGTGCGGGCCGCCACGGACCGCATCGACGCGCTGACCCGCGGCGCCGACGACGACCTCACCGATCTGACCCTCGACGAGGGGCACCTGAGCGAGTTCGCCGCGACGATCTACGCGGCGCTACGGAGGGTGCCTCCCGGCGACACGATCACCTACGGCGAACTGGCCCGCCGGGCCGGGCACCACGGCTCGGCCATGCCCCGCGCCGTGGGCCAGGTGCTGGGCCGCAACCCCTACGGCATCGTCGTGCCCTGCCACCGGGTCACCGCGGCGAACGGCAACCTGGGCGGCTTCTCCGCGCACGGGGGCGTGGTCACCAAACTGCGGCTGCTGCGCGCCGAGAGCCGCGGCGAGGCGGCCCCGGCGATGCCCTGGGATCTCGTCGAGGCCCACCGTGACCTGCGGGCCGCCGACCCGGACATGGGTCGGCTCCTCGACCTGGTGGGTCACCGGACCCCACGCATGCGGCCGGCGTCCTCGACGGTGGCCGCCCTGGCCGAGTCGATCACCGCCCAGCAGGTGTCGGGCGCCGCGGCCTCGGCGATCTACGCGCGGCTGTGTGCCCGGTTTCCCCGCGCCCTGGACGGGCCCGACGCCCGGGGCATCATGGACCTGTCCGACACCGAGTTGCGGGGCGCGGGGTTGTCGGCCTCCAAGGTCGCCGCGCTGCGGGACCTGGCGACCCGTTCACTCGCCGGGCAGGTTCCCGAACTCGACGAGCTGGACGCGATGAGCGACGACGAGATCATCGCCGCGCTCACCCCGATCCGGGGGGTTGGTCGCTGGACCGTGGAGATGCTGTTGATCTTCCGGCTCGGCCGGCCCGACCTGTTGCCGGTGGACGATCTTGCGGTGCGCCGAGGGTATGCGAACCTGACCGGTCGGGACCGGGTGGGCGCCGCGGAGCTCGCCGAACGGGGCGCTGCCTGGGCGCCCTGGCGCAGCGTGGTGGCGTGGTATCTGTGGCGGGCCAGCGAGATGGGCTGACCGCCCGCTCGGCGCGTCCTGCCCGGCGAGGCCGATTCGGGGACGTCAGCGACTGAACGTCAGGGTGACCGATCCCGGCTGGCCGGCATCACCGGAGAGGCCCGCGCCAGCCGAGCCACCGCCGGGAGCGCCGGAGGACAACGCCGCGGGGCCCGTGCCCCGCACGAACGCCGAGCCGCTGCCACCGCCACCGGCATGCCCGCCACCGTTGGTGAAGGTGTTGGCGCGGTTCCCACCACCGCCGCCACCGCCGGCACCGAACCATCCGCCACCGCCACCGCCGCCACCACCACCGGCACCGGACGACGTGCCGCCGCCACCACCCTGACCACCGCGACCGCCGTCGTTGGTCCTGGTCGCGGTACCGCTGGGCAGGCCGCCGGCCGAGCCGGCGCTGCCGCTGGTACCAGCCGCCCCACCCGCACCCACGGACCCGGTGCCGCCGCCACCGCCGGATCCCTGCCGGCCCGAATCGCCGTTGGATCCGCTGGAGCCGGTTGCACCCGGGTTCATGGCGGTCGCGCTCCCGGTGAGGACGGCGCCGCCCGCGCCGCCACCACCGCCGGAGGTCGAGCTGGCGCCGGCCGCACCTCCCCCGCCGCCTCCCGGAGCGACGATCAGGATCGAGCTGTCCGCTAGCACGGAGCTGGTGCCGATCGCGCTGGCGCCGCCTCCACCGCCACCGCCGCCGGCGTTGTTCGAACCGACGCTGGGGTTGGATCCGCGGCTGTGCCCGTCGCCTCCGCGACCCCACAGCGACAAACCGCCGGTGCCGTTGCCCCCGGCGTTGCCGGGCCCCCCGGTGCCTCCCCCGCCGAGCGCGAGATACAGGGTGTAGTCCGTGGCCGATGCCGCGATGACGCCGCTGAGTTTGGTCCCGGGTCCGCCGGCGCCGCCGGCGAAGTTGCGACCACCACCGCCTCCTCCGCCGCCACCGCCGCTGAGTTCATAGTGGACGATCACTCCGGCGGGAACGTCGACCGAGTGCAACGTCGCGTTGTAGCCCGACTCGTTCAGCGTCGGTGGCAACGGGGGCAGGGTCGTCGTGGGCGCCTCGGTGGTCGTGGGTCCCGCGGACGCGGCCGCGGCCACGCTGGGAAGTGCGACCAGCGCAACCGCCGAGGCCGCCGCGGCGCCACCGAGTTGGACCACCCGCCGGCGCGACCACACGTCGGTTCGCACCACACCCAGTTCGACCAGACCCGCCATGGGGCGCGTCAGGTGATCGGGCACGACCTCGACCCCGCTCCGGGCGAGCGCGAACGCCTCGGCCTCGGACCCGGTGAGGTGCAGCAGCCGGTCGCTACCGGGGGCCAGCACCAGCCAGCCCGCATCGACCTGTTCGACCTGCAGGCCCGCCACGACGGTGAAGCCCATCTTCTATCCCCTCTCCATCTGATTCCTCGGGACCGGACCCGGACATCTGCGATGTCCGGGGCGGATCCAGCCCATCTGGTCCGGTGACCCTAGTCCGGATGGCGCAGCCGTCGACCACGCCGTGGCGGGGCGGGTTCAGTGGGTGTCGTGGTCGCCGGCCGGCAGCACGTCGGTGGGGGCCACGACGGGCGCGTCCACCGTCACGGTGCCCGCGTCCCGGAACCGGAACTCGACCTTCACGGTGCCGCCCTCGGTCAGGGGCTCGGTCGGGTCCAGGATCATCACGTGGTGACCTCCCGGAGCCAGCTCCACCGACGAAGAAGCCGGCACCTCCAGGCGGCTGATCGCGCCCATGGTGGCCATGCCCTCGTCGTGGGTCGTCTGGTGGATCTCCGCGGTTCCACCGGCGTCGGTGGCCACCGCCTCGAGCACGTCAGCGCGTTGGGAGGAGTTGACGATGGTGGCGTAGACCGCGGCGACGTCCGGGTTCGCCGGTTCCGGGATCCGGGCGTCCCGGACCTCGATGCGCTCGGCGGGGTCGGCGCCCACCGGCGCGGTCGTGCCGGTCGTCGGCTCCGACCCCGACGAACATCCCGCGAGGACCACCGCCGCGACCAGTGCCAGCGTCGGGACCACCCGGGCGATGAGGCGCCTCACGAGTCCACCCCGGGAGGCGGCCAACCGTCGAGCAGCAAGGTCAGGTCGTGGGCGATCTGCTCGGGGGGACTGTCCATCGTGAAGATCGCGTGGGCTTCGCCGTCGTCGGTGAACACGAACAGCGCGACGGGGTGGGACACCGCGTAGCCACCGGCGCCCGGGGTGGGGCGGGTGTCGATCGGGGCGTAGCCCATCTCGTCGAGGACCGCGTCGGTGGTGGCCAGGGTCGGGATCACCCCGATGAAGTCCTCGGAGTGGTGCGACACCCACCGCTCCACCGATTCGGGGTCGTCGCGCTCGGGGTCGACGGCGACGAACACGACCCGGACCCGTGCGGCGTCTTCGGGGTCCATCTGGCGCATCCCGGCGGCCAGCGCGGTGAACGTCAGCGGGCAGATGTCGGGGCAGTTGGTGTAGCCGAAGTACACCACGTTCAGAGTGCCCTCTTCGGTGTCGACGAGGGGAACGGGGTTGCCCGCGGTGTCGGGCAGGGAGACCGTCGGCGCGGGAATGGGTTCGGGCAGCACGGTCGCGGTGGCCAGCTCGTCGAGGCCGGGGTCGTCGGAGCGGATCCGGTCGACGGTCAGCCAGATGAACACCCCGGCGACGAGCACCATCACCGCGGTGAGCAGCCACAGCGCGCCCCGATAGCGGCCCAGCGTGGCCATCAGCGCCACCCCGGTGGGTCCGACCGCGCCGCCGTCGAGGCCGCCTCAGCCATCGTCGTCGTCCCAGGATCGGTCCATGGCCATGGTCATCTTCTGGCGGGCGGCCACGGCGAGGACCAGCGCGGCGATCGCCATGACGAGCCCGGCGGCGCCGATCGCCATGGCCAGCACGACCAGCGCGGTGTCCGAGGCGTCGTCCTCGGCCTGGTCGTCGGCGGCTGCCTCGGTGCCGGTGTCGGTGGCCTGGTCGGCTGCGGCAGGTTCGGTGGCGCCGGTGGACCCCGAGGCGACCGGGGTGTCGTCCCCGCCGGGGAGCGTCAGCACCGGCGCGGGGTGCTCGGGCTGGTCATCGGGTGAGGCGGGTTCTTCGATCCAGGCCACCTCGGAGGTCTCTCCAGTCGCATCCCGGTAGGTCTGGATGGCCTTGAAGGTAAGCGAGTCGGTTCCGGTGGGCAGGGGCCCGGCCTGGATGTGGAACTGGTCGAACTCGCCCGGCGCGATCTCCCCGCCGGTCCATTCGATCTCGGTCACCGCTTCGGTCACCGTGCCGTGCCCGGTGTCGATCGGCTCGTCCAGGGTCTCCACGGTCGTCTCGGCGGTCCAACCCGGCTTGGGCTGCACTGCGACGTTGGCGATCGGGTGGTCCACGGGAAGTTGGATCCGAAGCCCCACGGTGGTGGCGTCGGAGGTTTCGTTGGGAACCCGGAAGGTCACCACGGCGTAGCCACCGGGGGTTGCGTCGTCGGCGTCGACGGTGACGTGCGCGCCCGCGGGCGCGGCGACCAGCGTGGCCAACCCGAGGGCGGCGAGCACGAAAACGGCGAGTCGACGGATCACGGGACCTCCCATGGGACGGTGCATGCCCCCGGTTTACCGGACGCCGCGGTCGGTTCCACAGCGCTGTGGCGGAGAACCGGGATCGCCCGCTCGGACCGTCTGAACTGCACGGGCGGCCTCTGGCCTCCAGCTAGACGTCCCGGGCCATGTTGGCGAAGCGGGTGTAGTGGGACAGGAAGGCCAGCCGGGTCATGCCGAGGGGCCCCGAACGGTGTTTGGAGATCAGGACCTCGGCGGTGCCGGTGTCGGGTGAGTCCGGGTTGTAGACCTCGTCGCGGTACAGGAACACCACCACGTCGGCGTCCTGTTCCAGCGCCCCGGACTCGCGCAGGTCGCTCAGCAGGGGGCGCTTGTCGGCACGCTGTTCCAGGCTCCGGTTGAGCTGCGCGAGCGCGACCACCGGGCAGTGCAGTTCACGCGCCAGGATCTTGAGTCCCCGGCTGATCTCGGCGACTTCGACCTGACGGTTCTCGGCGTTGGAGCGTCCGGTCATGAGCTGCACGTAGTCCACGACCACCAGACCCAGCTCGCCGACCTTGGACGACAGGCGCCGGGCCTTGCCCCGGATCTCGGCGATCGACACGTTGGGGTTGTCGTCCAACCACAGGGGGGCCTCGGCGAGCCGGCCCACGGCGCCGGTGATCTTGGTCCAGTCCGAGTCCTCGAGCCGGCCCGTGGCCATGCGCCTCGAGTCCACCCGGGCCTCCGAGGACAACAGGCGCTGGGACAGTTCCAGGCGGCTCATCTCCAGCGAGAAGAACAGCACCGGCTTGCCGGCGTGCATCGCGGCGTGCGAAGCCATGCCCAGCGCGAAGGCGGTCTTGCCCATGGCGGGTCGGGCGCCCACGACGATCAGCGCCTCGGGTTGCAACCCGGAGGTCAGCTCGTCGAGGTCGCTGTAGCCGGTGGGCGTGCCGGTCAGCGCGTCGCCCCGGTCATAGAGCATCTCGATCCGGGTCAGGGTCTCGGGCAGCAGGTCGCGCAACTCCGCGGTGGAGTCGGTGATGCGCCGCTGGGAGATGTCGTAGACCATCGACTCGGCTTCGTCGAGGGTCTTGACCACGTCGTCGGGCAGGCCGTAGCCCATCTCGGCGATCTCGCCCGCGACGCCGATGAGGCGCCGCAGGAGCGCGTGGTCCTCGACGATGCGCGCGTAGCGCGACGCGTTCGACGTCGCCGGGGTGTTGGCCTGCAGGCTGAGCAGGACCGAGGCGCCGCCGATGTGGTCGAGCAGCGCGGCCCGGCGCAGTTCGTCGGCGACGGTGACCGGGTCGACGGGTTCGCCCTGGGCGCTCAGGGTCTGGATCGCGTCGTAGATGTGGCCGTGGGCCGGCGAGTAGAACGACTCGGCGGTGACGGTCTCCGCGGCGACCGCGACCGCGTCGCGGGACAGCAGCATCGCCCCCAGCAGCGACTCCTCGGCCTCCAGGTTGTGGGGCGGCACGCGGCCAGCGCTTCGCTGGCGATTCGGTGAGGCGGTCTCGATGGAAGCGGGCATCCGTCAACCTTGCTCTGCGGAGGCTGTGGAACGTAAGAGGAACAACTGCACGATCTGTCCACAGATCATGCCAGCGCCTGTGGACATTGGGCCGGTATCCCGGGGAAGCCTGTGGACGGCCCGCCGAGCGGGCGCGCACCGGCGCGGCGACGCCGCGGGTCACGGCGCCTACCCGATCGTGGTGATCGTGCCCGACAGCCCCGTAGGGCCCCGGCGTGCCGAATCAGTCGGCGGGGGTGACCTCGATGGTCACGGGGAACTCCACGTCGGCGTGGAGTTTGGCCTGCAACTCGTGGGCCCCGGTGGTCCGGATCGGCTCGTCGACGTGCAGGTCGTGCGGATCGATCTCGATACCGACCTGTTCGTCGATGGCCGCGGCGACGTCGGCGGTGGACACCGACCCGAACAGTCGCTCTCCGGAGCTGGTCTTGGCCGTCAGCGTGATGGTGCGACCCACCAGCGCCGTGGCGACCTCCTCGGCCGCGCCCCGGGCCGCCGCGTCGGAGGCCTCGCGCTTGCGGCGCATGGCTTCGGCCTGGGCGTGCGCGCCCTTGGTGGCTTCGAAGGCCCAGCCCTTGGGCAGCAGGTAGTTGCGGGCGTACCCGTCGGCGACGGTGACCAGGTCACCCCGACGCCCCACACCCCGTACGTCGTTGCGCAGGATCAGGTCCATGGTCAGGCCTCACCCTCGGCGGTGGTCGCCGCGTCGGTCTGCTCGGCGGCGGCGTCGGTGGTCGTCTGGTCCTCGGCCACGGCCTCGTCGGCGGCACCTTCGCTGCCGGGGGGCGGTGCCGACGGTGTCGGCGGCGGGCCTTCGGCGCGCTGGGCACGGTCGGAGCGCTCGCCCCGACCCGAACGCTGCTGGGTGACCCGGCTGGCGTAGGGCAGCAGAGCCATCTCGCGGGCGTTCTTGATCGCCATCGCGACGGCCGCCTGCTGCTGGGCGTCGTTGCCGGTGACCCGACGGGCCCGGATCTTGGAACGGTCCGAGGTGAACCGCCGCAGCAGCTCGACGTCCTTGTAGTCGATGTACTCGACCTTCTCGGAGGTGAGGATGCTCACCTTCTTCTTGGCGCGGCGGGAATTGTCCTTGTTCTTGCCACGCAGCTTGGCGTTCTTGCCTGCCATGTCAGAACGGCTCCTCGTCGGTACTCCAACCGGCATCGGTCGGTTCGTTGGCGGTGCCACCTCCGGAGGGGGCGCCGCCGCTTCGCTTCTCGTTCTTGTGGACCTCCGCGGTCGCCCAGCGCAGGCTGGGGGCCACGTCGTCGGCCACGATCTCGACCTTGGAACGCTTGTCGCCCTGGTCGGTCTGCCACGAGCGCTGCTCGAGGCGGCCGGTGACCACCACCCGGGCTCCCCGTCCGAGCGATTCGGACACGTTCTCGGCGAGCTGGGCCCAGCACTTGACGTCGAAGAAGGAGGTCTGTTCCTCCCACTCGTTGGTCGAGCGGTTCTGCCAACGGCGGTTGACGGCGATGCCGAACGAGGCGACGGCCTGCCCCGAGGGGGTGAACCGCAGTTCGGGGTCGCGGGTGATGTTGCCCACGACGGTGACGGTGTTGTCCTGTGCCATGATCTGGCCTCCCTACCCGGCCGGTGCCGGGGTCGCGCCCGATTCGTCGAAGAGGCCCCGGCGGGTCGCTTCGTGATCGGGCAGGCGGATGAGCTTGTGGCGGATGATGTCGTCCGCGAGTCGCAAGGTGCGTTCCAGCTCGTCGAGCGCGCCGCCTTCGGCGAGCAGCTCGAGCACCAGGTAGTAACCGTCTGTCTTGTGGTCGATCTCGTAGGCGAAGCGCCGCTTGCCCCACTTGTCGACCGAGGCGACCCGACCGCCGGCGGCGGTGACCTGGTCGGTGATCCGGTTCACCAGGTGGGATGCCTCGGACTCGGACGTCTCACCGTCCGCGATGATCATGATTTCATAGGCACGCAAGGTGCGTCTCCTCCCTGTGGACCCGCCGGTGGACGGGGCCCCGCGATCTGCGGAGCAGGGTTGTGTTCGACTGGTCGACACTAGACGGTCGACGGGCTGGATTCCACATCGCCGACCAGTGTCGCGCCGCGGTGTGACATCGGCGCCGGGTCGGCCCGCAAGGGTCCGTCCCGGGCGGCTCAGCCGACCTCGGCGTGGCCGTAGAGGCCCAGCGACTCGGCCACCTCGGAGGACAGGTGGTAGCTCTCGGAGGCGTCAGGGAAGGCCCCGGACCGCACGTCGGCACCGAAGCGGCGCAGCGCCTCGACCGAGTCGGAGCCCACGCTGGCGTAGCGGCGCACGAACTTGGGCGCGATGCGCTCCTCGATGCCGAGCACGTCGTGGTACACCAGCACCTGACCGTCGCAGTGCACGCCGGCGCCGATGCCGATGGTGGGCACGTCGAGGGCGTCGGTGACGACCTCGGCCACCTCGGTGGGCACGCCTTCGAGCACGACGGCGAAGCACCCGGCCTCCTGGATCGCCCGGGCGTCGCGCACCAGCGCCCGCACGGCGTCGTCGGACTTGGCCTGCACCCGGAACCCGCCCATGGCGTGGACCGACTGGGGGGTGAGCCCGAGGTGACCCATCACGGGGATCTCGGCGTCGACCAGGGCGCGGATCATCGGCACCCGCTTGGCGCCGCCCTCGAGCTTGACCGCCTGGGCGCCGGCGCGGATCAGCGTGGCGGCGTTGGTGACGGTGTCGGCGACCGAGACGTGGTAGCTGAGCCAGGGAAGGTCGGCCACGACGAGACTTTCCGGGCCGGCCCGACGGACCGCGGCGGTGTGGTGGGCGATGTCGTCGACGGTGACCGACAACGTGTCGTCGTAGCCCAGCACGACCATCGCGACCGAGTCGCCGACGAGGATCAGCTCCGCGCCCGACTCGGACACCTGCCGCGCGCCGGGGGCGTCGTACGCGGTGATCATCACCAGCGGGTCGTCGCCGTTGCGGACCTTGGTGCCGGCGATTCCGGGGACGCTGAGGCGCCCCCGCTTCGGCGTGGTTGACATGGTTTGCTCCTTCGCGCCGTCCAGGGCACCTGCGGCTCCCGGCGGTACCTCGAACGCTACACGTCCGCCCGCACCCGGCCCCAAGCGGCGGTTCAGCCCCCGTGCAGGTTGTCGAGCACCCCGGCCAGCACCTCGGAGAGCTGGGCGGTGGTCAGGTCTCCGGTGGCGGTGGGGGCGCGCACCACGTTGGTGTGGAGGAGCATCCCGTCGTCGAGCACGAACAGGTTGGCGCCGGAACGGAACGCCTCGTCACCCAGGCCCGTCACCGGTTCGGGGTCGGCGGCCAGGTCGCGTTGGCGGGGAAAGTTCTTGGTCCCCTGGTCGGCGTCGACGACCAGCTTGAACTGGGCTCGCACCGATTCGTCCGCGGGACGGACGTCGCAGACGTAGTCGCCGTAGGTCTCCTCGGTGGTGGCATCGGCCACGGGGACGCCGAGGATCGCCTCCAGGTCGGCGTCGGCGAGCAACGCGCACGCGTCCACCGCTCCGTCGGGCGCGGCGTCTCCGGAGGGGTCGACCGTGTCGTCTCCGGTGTCGTCTCCGGCCGGGGCCGCGGTCGTGACCGCGCTTCCGCCCGGGGCGGCCGCGGTGGTCTCGCCGTCGACCGAACCGCATCCTGCGACCAGCACCGCCCCGATCACCACCAGGGCGGCCACCACCAGTCGCACGGGTCCGGGTCGCCGACGGTCGGGCGGGGCGGGGTGGTGCTGGAAGGACACGGAGGAGAACATGCATCCATGCTGGTCGTGGACCGACCCGGTCGACATGAGTAGAGATTGCTCACCCACCCCCGCGGACCGCGTGTCCGGGCGGGTCGACCTGTTCCTAGGGCGTCGGCGGAGGTGGCGGCGTGGCCGGCGCTGTCTGGGGCGGCTGGGTGGCCGGCGGTGCGGTCTCCGGCGGCGCCGGCGGGACGGTCTCCGGGGGTGCCGGTGGGGTCTCGCCACCCCCGCCGGGGTCGGGTCCACCCTGGGATTCGTCGTCACCCTGGGCGTCTCCGGTTCCCCCGGAGGGCCCGTCGGACACGGCGTCGGAAGGCGCGCCGGCGCCGTTCTGGGGAGGTGACCACGACGAGACCTGGTCACTCTGGGGTGTCCTCTGGCGGATCGGGCTGCCGCCTTCGAAGTCCTCCACGGTCAATGCGGGGGCCAGGGACCGTACCCCGCCCCACGACATCAGGAACTCACCGCCGGCGAGGTCCTCGATGGGGACGGCGGGAAAGTCCTGGGGTTCGGTGCCGGCCAGGGCTGCTTCCATGAACGTGCGCCAGATCTCGGTGGGATAGCTCGCCCCGGCGAAGGTCGAGGGCATGACCTTGTTGCCGCTCTCATAGCCCATCCACACCGACGCGGTCAGCCCGGGCACGAACCCGGTGAACCAGGCGT
>CAYVAS010000047.1:0-20334 GCA_964449375.1 uncultured Iamiaceae bacterium
CCGGCGGAGTAGGTCAGCACGACCGCCATCTGCAGGATGACCTTGAGCTTGTCGCGGATCGTGTCGGCCCGGAACGAGTCGAACGACTCGGCACAGTCGCCCGCCTGCAACAGGAACGCCTCGCCGCGGGCGACCGCGGCGAGCTGATCCTGCAGCGATCGGGCCTCGCCCGCGAACACCAGCGGCGGAAGCGTGGCGAGCTGCTTCACCGCAGCCTCGAACGCGCCGGGGTCGGGCCACTCCGGCTGCTGCTTCGCGGGGTGGTCCCGCCAGGACGTGGGCGTCCAGCCTGGTTCGGTCATCCCAACATCGTTGCGAATCTGCAGCGTGGTCACAAACCCCGTCCGATCACGGCCGGAGGGACCCAGCGGTGCCCACGGGTGTTCCTCAAGCCGCCGGCACCCGCTCGTCGGCTTCGGCCCGCACCACCGCCACGGCCCGTTTGACCAGCCGGCGAGCCGCTTCGGCGGTGACGCCGAGCTCCTCGCCGACCTCGCGGTAGCTGCGCTTGCGGCCGTCGTTGATCCCGAAACGCTGCTCCACCGCGAACCGGGCGCGCTGGTCCAGCACGTCGAGCAGGCTGGTCACGCTGGACTCGCGCTCGGCGGTCAGGTAGAGGTCCTCGGGACCGGGACGGTCGTCCGCGATGAGGTCCACCAGCTCGTTGGAGTCGTCGTCGCCGACGGTTCGGTCCAGCGAGGTGGGGGTGGACAGCCGGTGCAGGTGCGCGTTCTCCTCGTCGAGCTCGTCCGCGTCACCGGAGACCTGGCGCAGCGCGGCGCGCAGCCCCGCCGAGCGGTCGCCGGGCAGACGGACCAGGCTGGCCTTCTGGTCGAGCGCCCGGCCGATGGCCTGGCGGATCCAGAAGGTGGCGTAGGTGGAGAACTTGAAGCCCTTGCGCCAGTCGAACTTGTCGACCGCGTGCTCCAGTCCCAGGTTGCCCTCCTGGATCAAGTCCAGAAGGTCCATCGAGGGCGGCAGCGGGTAGCGCCGGGCGACGCTCACCACCAACCGCAGGTTCGAGCGGATGAACCGCTCCTTGGCCGCGGCGGCGTTGCGCACGGCCCGGCGGAGCTCCGCGGTGTTCTCACCCGCGTCGATCCGCTCCTGGGCGGCGACGCCGGCTTCGATCTCCGGCGCGAGCTCGCGCTCCTCCGCGGCGTCGAGCAGCGGGAACTTTCCGATTTCGTTCAAGTACTGGCCTACCGAATCACTCATGGTGAATCCTCCAACAACGGGACTTCCCTGGGTATTCCCCCTGGCGTGGTCTTCAACAGGGAAAAGTGGATGTTTTCAACGATTTGGTCAGTGGCTATGGTTCAACCGTGTTCGAGCCCTATCTGCTTCCTGAAACGCCGGTGACTTCGGTCACCGAGTGGGTGGCCGCTGGCGGAGGCCAGGGCCTCGCCAAGGCGCTGGAGATCGGTCCGGCCGCCACGATCGAAGAAGTGCTCGCCTCGGGTCTGCGTGGCCGGGGCGGCGCCGGGTTCCCCGTGGGCGTCAAGTGGCGCTCCCTGCGGGAGACCGCGGCGGGCGGCACGTGTTTCGTGGTGTGCAACGGCTCCGAAGGGGAGCCGGGCACCTTCAAGGACCGGGAGCTGCTGCGGCGGAACCCGTACCAGCTCATCGAGGGAGTTGCGATCGCGACTTTTGCCATCGGTGCCGAGTCTGCCTTCATCGGCCTAAAGGCGAAGTACACGCGCGAACAGGAGAACCTGGCCCGGGCCTTGTCGGAGATGGAGGCCGCCGGTCTGACCGCGGACATCCCCATCACGATCGTGCCCGGTCCCGACTCGTACCTGTTCGGTGAGGAGACCGCGCTGCTCCAGACCATCCAGGGCGAGCCGGCCGCGCCCCGACTGTTCCCGCCCTACATCCAGGGCGTGTTCGCCTCGACCCCCAACATCGACTGGTCGGCGATGCCCCGCGCCACGGGCGACCCCACCCTGTCGGACCCGGCGCCCACGTTGGTCAACAACGTCGAATCGCTGTCGACCACGGCCCACATCCTGCGCCGCGGTGCGGACTGGTTCCGCTCGATGGGCACCGAAGCGACCCCCGGCCACGGCATCTGCACGATCGTGGGCGACGTGAACGCCCCCGGCGTTGCCGAGGTCGAGATGGGCACGCCCCTGGGCGAGATCATCGACCAGGTCGGCGGCGGGGTCACCGAAGGCCGCCGGATCAAGGCGATCCTGTCGGGGATCTCCAACCCGGTGATGACCGAGGAGTTCCTCGAGGTCCCCCTGTGCTTCGACGCCTTCAGGGCCAAGGGCTCGGGCATCGGCTCGTGCGGGTTCATCGTCTACGACGACACCACCGACGCCGTGGAGATCGGCTACCTGTGCTCCAAGTGGCTCTCGGTGGAGTCCTGTGGCCAGTGCAACGCCTGCAAGGTCGGCACCATGGGCGTCACCGCGCTGCTGAAGAAGATCATGGACGGCGACGGTGAGTACCGCGACATCACCCAGATCGGCTCGGCGCTGCTCAAGCTGACCGACGCCAACCGCTGCTTCCTGCCCGAACAGGACCAGATCGTCGTGGCCAGCCTGCTGCGCACCTTCCCCCAGGACTTCCTGGACGCCGTGGACGGCAAACCGGTGAACTTCCGGGACCTCATGGCCCCGAAGCTGGTGGACGTGGCCAACGGCAAGGCGGTGCTCGACGAGCACTGGCGGCTCAAGCAGGAGAACTGGGCCTACGTCGACACCGGCGTGCCCACGGGCATCTACCGCACCGAATAGTCGCACCTTGGCGCAGAGCCGGACCGGAGGTGCCGCTGGACCGGGCGCGCGCATCGGGGTGTTCGGCGGTACCTTCGACCCGCCCCACCTCGGGCACCTGGTCGCCGCCAACGAGGTGCGCGACGTCCTGGACCTGGACCGGGTGCTGCTGGTGGTCGCCAACCGTCCCTGGCAGAAGGTGGGCACCCGACCCATCACCGAGGCTCCGGTGCGTCTGGCGATGGTCCAAGCCGCCGTCGCCGGACTCGACGGGCTCGAGGCCAGCGACCTGGAGCTGCGCCGCGGCGGCGATTCCTACACCGCCGACACCCTGGCCGAGCTCGCCACCGACCACCCCGACGCGGCGCTCTTCGTGATCCTGGGCGCGGACGCCGCCGCGCTGTTGCCCACCTGGGAGCGGGTCGACGAGGTCCGCCGGGGCGCCACGATCGTCGCGTACGAACGAGCCATCGTGGAGGACCCCGACGGTGCCGAACCCGTCGAGGTCGCCACGGTGGACGACGCGGGCATCACCCGGGTGCGGGTGCCCCGGGTGGACGTGTCGTCCACCTCACTACGGGCACGCATCGCGCGGGGCCGCACGATCGATGTGCTGTGCCCGCCGGGAGTCATCGGGATCATCGAGGAGCAGGGGCTCTATCGTGACGGCAATCCATGAACGATGAGCACGACGCGCCCCCGCAACCCGCCTCGAAGCGGGCCGCGGTCGCCCGCCTGACCGAGGCGCTGGCCGCCGCCCAGGCCGCGGCGCGGGCGGGAGCTTCCGAACTCGGCGACGATGCCGCGTCGGGCACCGCCGTGGTGGCCGACGTCGACCACACGAGCGCCGAGTCCGACGGATCGGACCTCCGCACCCGGATCGACGCGCTCGAGCCGGTGGGAGACGACGCCGAGCCACCCGCCGACGCCGACACGGCGACGCGACCAGACGAGGTGGAACCCGGCGCACCGTCCCGCCGGATGTGGCCCCTCTACGGGGCCATGGCACTCCTGGTGCTCGCCGTCCCCGTCCTCGCCTACGTGGGGTACCGACTGGCGTCGGACAGCACCGCCGGAGAGGTGCTCGGCGGCCGGGGACAACCCGACGCGCCCGGCTACACCGCGCTGGTGGAGCCCACCCCGGCGGCGCTGGTCATGGTGGTCACCGAAGCGGGCCACGCCCAGAGCCTGGGCATCCTGTCGCTGTCGGGACCCGACCAGCAGGGCGGGGTGATGCTGGCCTCGCCGGTGGACGTGCACATGAGCAAACCGCGCCTGGGCATCACCACCTTCGCCGGGATCATCGACGTCAACAGCCCCGAGACCGGCGCCCGGGTCATCGGAGAAGAACTCGGCCTGGGCTTCACCGAAGTGATCGAAGTGACCCTCACCCAGCTCAGCGCGCTCATCGAACCCGTCGAACCCCTGGTGGTGGACAACCCCGAAGCGGTCACCCGCCTCGACGGCCAGGTCATCGAGCCGGGCCGCGTCGAACTCGACGCCGACGAGGTGCCCGCCTACCTCATGGCCCAGGACGCCGGCCACACCGTGAGCGGACATTTGGCCCGTCAGCGGCTGGTGTGGGAGGCCTGGATCGCCGCGATCGCCGCGTCCGATTCACCCACGGCCATTCCCGGCGAGACCGACACCGGTCTGGGTCGCTACCTGAGCGGCCTGGCAGCCGGTGAGGTGCAGTCCGCGTCGATCCCGGTGACGAGTACCGAAGCCGACGACGGCACCACCGAGCTGCGTATCGACGAGGACCCCACGATGCTCCTCATCGCGAACGCGGTGCCCTTCCCGGTGGGCGCGGTGCCCGGTGCCCGGGCCACCGTGGCCCTGTTGAACGGCACCGGCCCCGAACCCGCACCGGCGAGCGTGATCCAGCGCCTCACCTACGCCGGCGCCCAGATCACCACCCTGGGCAACGCCGACCACTTCGAGCACGACGAGACCACCCTGGTCTATTCGGGCACCCAGTTCCGTTCCTTCGCCGTGGCCATGGCCGACCAGCTCGGCGTGGGCCGGGTCGTGGCCACCGACTCCGCCGACGAATCGGTCGACGTGGCCATCGTGCTCGGCGCCGATCTGATGGACGACCCGCCAGGACCCCTGACCCGAGAGGAGATCGAATCCGATCCATGACCGACGACGCAGCCGACGACACCACCCGCGACGCGACGCCACCGGGCGGCGACCCCGAGGATCCCGCCCACTGGCCCGTGGTCGCGGCGCGGGCCGCCGACGACAAGAAGGGCCGGGACACCGTGGTGCTGGACGTGGGCGACCTGTTGGTGGTCACGGGCCACTTCGTGGTCACCTCGGCGGGCAACCCGCGCCTGATCAAGGCGGTGGTCGAGGACGTCGAGCGGGTCATCACCGAAGCCGGCGGACCCAAACCCCTGCGCATCGAAGGGCTCCAGGACCTGCACTGGGTGTGCATGGACTACGGCGACTTCGTGGTCCACGTCTTCGACGAGGCCTCCCGGGAGATCTACGACCTGGAACGGCTCTGGCGCGACGCTCCACGGGTGGCCTGGGCCACCGACTGACGCAGAGGACCGGCCACGGCGCCGCGGCCCACGACGCCGTGCCGTCGGGCCGCCGGGCCGGGCTCAGCGGCGGCTCGCGACCACCTCGTGGATCGCCGCGGTGCAGGCCTCGGTGCCGTGCCAGGCCCAGCCCCCGGAGGCGAGCTCGGCGCCGGTCATCTCATCGGCGGTGACGGGGGCGTCGCTGGTCAGGTCCAGCCGGGTGAGCTCGTAGCGCCGCTCGGCATCCAGGCCTTCCACGACCAGCCGTGCCGGCGTGGACACCGTGTCGCGGTCGCGGGCCGGGAGCTGGTAGGCGAAGACCACCGCTCGGGAGCGGTCCGGTGCCAGGAAGGCCAGCGCCGCCGACGGGCCGTGCTCGGGGGAGACCAACCGCACCAGATCCCCCCGTTGGATCAGCGGCCGCAGGCGCCGGTACGTCGCGGTGGCCCGCCGACAGATCGCCCACTCGTCGTCGTCGAGGACGTCGCGGTCCACGTCGAAGCCGAACCGGGCGCTCATGGCCACCGCGCACGCGAAGTCCACCGGGCGGTTGCCCCAACGGGTGACGTGCGCGCCCAGCGCGGCGACCGGTAGGAACTCCGCCGCGTGCCACTGCATGCGCACCCGGTCCACCGGGTCGGTGTTGTCCGACAGCCACACGTCGTGGAACCGCGCCAGGGTGCCCAGGTCCATCCGTCCACCTCCCGAGGCGCACAGGAACAGCTCGGTGTCGGGATGGGCGGCCACCACCCGGTCCATCGCCGCCCAGGTGGCCCGGACCACGTCCACGGGCCAGTTGCCCTGCCGATCGGCGGCGAGGGCCCCCGAACCGGGTTCGGTGACCATCCGGTTGGCGTCCCATTTGACGTAGTCGGCGCCGATGGCCGGATCCAGCACCCGGTCGAGCACCCCCACCACGTGATCGGCGACCTCGGGGCGGCACAGGTCGAGCTGGAGTTGGTGGCGTTCGGTGCGCCGTTGCCGCCCCGGCACCGCCACCACCCAGTCGGGATGGTCCCGGTAGAGCACCGAATCAGGGTTCACCATCTCGGGTTCGACCCACACCCCGAAGCGCACTCCGGCCGCCGCGGCCGAGCGGCCCACACCCGCGAGGCCCTCGGGCAACTTGGTCCGGTCCGGTTCCCAGTCGCCCAGGCCGACCGTGTCGTCGTCTCGGGGAAACTCGGTGCCGAACCAGCCGTCGTCCACCAGGAACACCTCGCCGCCCAACTCGGCGGCCTCCCGGCAGAACCGGTCCAGACGCGCCGCGTCGAAGTCGAAACCGGTGGCCTCCCAGTTGTTGACCACGACCGGCCGGTCCCGGTCACCGTCGCGCAGCGCCTCGGCCCGCACCCACCGGTGCAGCCGCTGGGTCAGGCCTCGGGTGCCCGAGTCGCTCCAGGCCCACACCACCGTCGGCGTCACGAACGTGGCGCCCGGCTCCAGGAGGTACTCCGCGCCGGTGGGCAGATGGCCCAGCCAGGCGCGCACCCCGCCGTGGCGGGCGCCTTCGAAGGCCATGCGGATGTTGCCGCCCCAGGCCAACGCGGCGGCCAGCACCTCCCCGGAGGTCTCGGTGACCGCGCCGGCGGGGCGGTAGCCCACGAAGGGCGGCACCTCGTGGGCCGGGCGGGTGGTGGCCCTCGCCTCGAGCACCAGCGCCCCGGCGCTCAAGGGGGAGTGCAGTGGGGTGAACTCCGCGCCCCAGTCGCCCCGGAAGTGGTCCAGGTGCGGGTCGGTGGCCGTCAGCAGCGGCGCCGCGGCGGCCACCTCGTGCAGGGTGACGGGCCCGTCCTGGTCGTTGGTGACCTCGGCCCACTGTTCGATCACGCCGGTGTCGTCCCAGCCCCGTAGCCGCAGTCGGACCGTGAGCGGCTCGACCTCGTCGGTCAGCGTGATGTCGAGCGTGTCGCCGCCGGGGTGCCGACCCGTGGCGGGACGGGCACCGGTGAGTCGGGTGATCAGGGTACCCGAGGCGTTGGTGACCCGCAGGGCCGGCGCGGTGAAGGGGTCCTCGCCGAAGGTGGGGTAGGCGAGTGGGTAGAGCGCAGCCGGAAACGTCAGCGGATCCGCCGAGGTGCCGGGCCCGAACCCGACCTGGCGCAGGCGGCCCTCGTCGTCGGCGCAGAACGCGATCCGGGTGTCGCCCGCCGCGAACAGCAACGGTTCCATCGGGGTCTCCTCGTCGAAGGGGTCGGTGCGCTCGGGTGAGCGGGTCTGAGCTGAAGCGGACTCTAGAGGTCCGCCCGAAGCCTCGGGTGCCCCCGGTGCGGACCGGGGAGCGTGGACCGGACGATACGGTGAGCACCGATGCCTGCCGCGCCGCCGACCGTTTCGTCCCCGTGGGATTCCCGGTGCCGCCGAGGCCACCGGTGAGCGGCCCGGACACCACGATGACCCACCGGCGGCTGGGCGCGTCGGGCTGTGCGGTGTCCCGGGTGGGCCTGGGCGCCAACAACTTCGGGGTGCGCATCGGGATCGAGGAGACCCGCGCGGTGGTGGACGCGGCCCTCGACGAGGGCATCACCTTCATCGACACCTCCGACTCCTACGGCGACTCGGAGATCCACCTGGGCGAGGTGCTCCAGGGCCGACGCGACGAGGTGGTCCTGGCCACCAAGTTCGGGACCCGGCTGCAGCGTGACGACGTGGGTCCCGACTGGGGCGCCCGGGGGTCCCGTCGGTACATCCGCCAGGCCGTGGAACGGTCGCTGCGGCGCCTGCGCACCGACTGGATCGACCTCTACCAGATCCACTACCCGGATCCGGCCACCCCGATCGCCGAGACGCTCGGGGCGCTGGGCGAGCTGGTCGAGGAGGGCAAGGTCCGGTATCTGGGCTGCTCCAACTTCACCGGATGGCAGATCGCGGATGCCGCCTGGACCGCCCGGGAGCTGCGCACGCCGGGGTTCATCAGCGCCCAGAACCACTGGAACCTGTTCGAACGGGAGGTCGAGGCCGAGGTGGTGCCCGCCGCAGAGCACTTCGGGCTGGGCGTCGTGCCGTACTTCCCGCTCGCCGGCGGGTTGCTGACCGGAAAGTACCGCCGGGGTGAGGACCCGCCCGCCGACAGTCGCATCGCCGCCTGGGACCGTCAGGAGGTCCTCACCGACGAGGTGTTCGCCACCCTGGAGACCCTCGAGGCCTTCGCCCACGAACGGGGGGTGTCGCTGCTCGCGGTGGCCATGGGCTGGTTGGCGGCCCAGCCCTCGGTGGCGTCGGTGATCGCCGGTGCCACCCGGCCCGAACAGGTGCGGGCCAACGTCGCCGCGGCCGCCTGGCAACCCACGGCCGACGACCTGGTCGCCCTCGACCGGATCACCCGGCGGCCCACCGGCCCACGAACCTGAGGAGAACCTCCCATGACCGATGCGCTGCTCGCCTTCCCCGACGACTTCGCCTCGGTGCTGTGCATCGTGGCCCACCCCGACGACCTGGAGTTCGGCGCGGCGTCCGCGATCGCCCGGTGGACCGACGCCGGCGTCGAGGTGCGCTACGTGCTGGTCACCTCCGGGGAGGCGGGCATCGACACCCTGGCGCCCGAGGAGTGCCGGCCGATCCGAGAGACCGAACAACGAGTCAGCGCCGAACTGGTGGGCGTGTCGAGCGTGGAGTTCCTCGGCTACCCCGACGGGGTGATCACCCCGAGTCTGGAGCTGCGCCGCGACCTGGCGCGCACGATCCGGATCCACCGCCCGGACCTGGTGGTCACCAACAACCGGGAACCCTTCTGGGCGGGCCGGACCGGGTTCAACATGGCCGACCACCGGGTGGTGGGTCTGGCGGTGCTCGACGCGGCACGCGACGCGGCGAACCGGTGGATCTTCCCGGACCTGGTCGATGAGGGCCTCGAACCGTGGTCCGGGGTGCGCCGGGTGGCCCTGGCCGGGTCGCCGTATGCCTCCCACGGGGTGGACATCACCGGGTTCCTGGACCGGGGCATCGCCTCGCTGGAGGCCCACGAACGCTACCTGGAGGGGCTGGGTGACGACTGGCCGCCCGCCGACATGTTCCTGACCACGTTGGCCGAACAGGCCGGTGCCCGCCTCGGGGTGGACCACGCGGTGGCCTTCGAACTCGTCGAGTTGTGAGCCGGTCCGGGCCGTCGCCGGCCCGCGACGACCGGATCTTCTTGACCCGCCTGGACCCCGTCGAGGGCACGGGGCCCACTCTGGCGGTCAAGGACTGCATCGACGTCGCCGGCACGGTGACCACCGCCGGCAGCCCGCTGGTGGCCGAGGCCGCGACCCCGGCGGCCGCCGACGCCGCCTGTCTGGCCGGGGCGCGGGCCGCCGGAGCGCGGATCGTGGGCAAGACCAACCTGCACGAGTTGTGCTTCGGCGCGACCGGGGTGAACCCGCACTACGGCACCCCGACGAACCCGCTGGACCCGGCCCGGGTCCCGGGAGGGTCCTCGTCGGGGTCCGCGGTGGCCGTGGCCACCGGCGCCGTCGACTGCGCCCTGGGCACCGACACCGCCGGCTCGGTGCGCAACCCGGCGGCGAGCTGTGGCGTGGTGGGGCTCAAGACGACCTTCGGGCGGATCCCGGTGGCCGGTACCCGCCCGCTGGCCCCTTCGATGGACACGATCGGTCCGCTCGCCCGCGACGTGGCCGGCGTGGCCGCGACCATGGCGCTGCTCGAACCCGGCTTCGTGGCCGCGGCCCCCGAGGCCGGCGAGCTGCGTCTGGGTCGGTTCCGTGGAGTGGCCGCCGACCCGCGGATCGACCGGGCCCTCGACGAGGCGCTGGCGGCGGCCCGACTCGCCACCGTGGAGGTGTCCCTGGCCGGCTGGGAACGGGCCCACGCGGACGCGCTGGATCTGATGTACGCCGAAGCGCTCGAGGTCAACGAGGCCCTGCTCGACGAGGGCGGGGCCCACCTCGGCGCCGACGTGCGCGCCCGCTTCGAGCGGGCCCGCCTCCTGGACGCGGCGCATCTGGCCGGTGTGGCAAAGCGACGCCCGGTCTGGCAGGACGAGCTGGCTTCGGCGCTGGAGCACCTCGACGCGATCGTGCTGTGCGGCCTGCCCGATTTCCCCGCCCGGTTCGCCACCGGGGTCAGGTCCTCGAATCCGGCGGCGGCGCCGGTGAGCTTCGCCGGGTGTGCCGCTCTGTGCCTGCCGGTACCCTGCCGCGGGGGACCACCCACGGTGACCGGGGAGCCGTTCCCGGCCGCGCTTCAACTGGTCGGGTCGCCCGGTTCCGAAGAGCTGCTGGTGGGCATCGGAGCGGTCGTCGAGGCGGCCACGCGTAGGATCCGATACCCCTAGGGGTATGGTGGTCCCATGGCCACCCAAACCATCACCCAGGCAACCTTCGACTCCACGGTGCGCGACAACGACATCGTCTTCATCGACTTCTGGGCGTCCTGGTGCGGTCCGTGCCGCGCCTTCGCCCCGGTGTACGAGGAATCCTCCGAGGCGCACCCCGACATCGTGTTCGGCAAGGTCGACACCGAAGCCGAACCGGTCCTCGCCGAGTCCTACGGCATCCAGTCGATCCCGACGCTCATGGCGTTCCGTGAGGGGATCCTGGTGTTCGCCCAGCCCGGCGCGCTGCCCGGCGAGGCGCTCGAAGAGGTGATCGAGGCCGTGGAGAAGCTCGACATGGACGACGTGCGGGCCCAGGTCGCCGCCCACCAGGCCGAAGTCCACGGCGAGTCATGACCGTTCCCGACCCCGAGTCCCAGCGTCGGGTCCTCAACCGGCTCCGGCGAGCCCGCGGCCAGCTCGACGCGGTCATCGAAGCCGTCGAGGACCAGCGCACCTGCCGGGAGGTCATCACCCAGCTCGCGGCGGTCTCCAGCGCCCTGGACCGGGCCGGCTACACGATCATCGCCAACGCCATGAAGGGTTGCGTCGCGGATGCCGACGGCGTCAACCGCGACGAGGACCTCAGTGTCGAGGAACTCGAGAAACTGTTCCTGTCCCTCGCCTGAGCCGGTACGCTCGATGACCTCGAAGAAGGGAAGACCCCATGTGTCGCCCGGTTTCCTGTAGGACCTGTGGCAAGACCACCTGGGCCGGTTGCGGTGCCCACGTCGAGGACGTCCGCGCCGCGGTCCCCGCCGACGAATGGTGCGCCGGCCATGACGGCACCGCGGCTCTGAGAGCCCGCGGGCGCGGCTTTTTCCGGCGACGCTGAAAAAGACGATCCCGCAGATGCCCACCCCCTTCACGCCCACCGACTCCCCGGACTCCCGGCTGTTCTTCCGGCAGTACGAACTGGGCTGTCTGTCGCTCTACAGCTACCTGATCGGTGACCGCACCACCGGCCGGGCCGTGGTCGTGGACCCCCAACGGGACATCGACGGCTACCTCGAGGACGCCGCGGACCAGGGACTGGTCATCGAACGGGTCATCGAGACCCACTTCCATGCCGACTTCCTCTCCGGCCATCTGGAGATGGCCGACGCCACCGGCGCGGTGATCTCCTTTGGTCCCGGCGCCGAGACCGACTTCGCCATCGAGCCCCTGGCCGACGGCCAGCGGCTGTCGTTGGGCCGGGTCGACCTGGAGATCCTGCACACGCCCGGCCACACCCCCGAGTCGCTCTCGATCGTCGTTCGCCCCGACGAGTCAGCGCCGCCCTGGGCGGTGCTGACCGGCGATGCGCTGTTCATCGGCGACGTGGGCCGCCCCGACCTGCTGACCGCGGCCGGTCACTCCGCCGAGGATCTGGCTCGTCAGCTCCACGCCTCCCTGCACGACAAGCTGCTCCGCCTGCCCGAGTCGACTCTGGTGTTTCCCGCGCACGGCGCGGGCTCGGCCTGCGGCAAGCACCTGTCGGCCGCCGCGTCGTCGACCATCGGCGAACAGCGCGCCACCAACTACGCGCTGGCCGACATGGACGTGGACACCTTCGTCGAGCTGATCACCTCGGGCCAGAGCGTCGCGCCGTTGTACTTTCCCCACGCCGCCGACACGAACCGGCGCGAACGCGACCGTTTCGAAGCCGACGGTTCGCTGCGGTTCGTCGACGCTGTCGAAGCGTTGGCGCACCGCGACCAGGGCGCGGTGCTCATCGACACCCGCCAGCCCGAGTCGTTCGCGTCCGGGCACCTGCGCCACACGGTGAACGTGGGCCTGGAGGGCCGCTTCGCGGAGTACGCGGGCGATGTGATCCGCGCCGGTCAGCCCATCGTGCTGATCGGCACCCCGGGCCGCGGTGCCGAGGGGCGGGTGCGCCTTGCCCGGATCGGATTCGACGATGTCGTCGGCGTCGTCGACGACGTCGAGTCCGAACTGGTCGCCCACCCGGACCTGGCCCGGTCCGCGCAACGGCTCACCGCCACCGACGTGGCCGCCTGGCTGGCCGACGGTGACGGCCTCCAGGTCGTCGACGTGCGCGCACCCGGCGAATTGGACGCGACCGGGGCCCTTCCCGGAGCGCGCAACGTGCCCCTGCCGCTGCTGCTCGACACCATCGACGACCTGGACCCGGGCGCGCCCACGATCGTCTACTGCGCGGGTGGCTACCGTTCGTCGGTGGCCGCGTCGGTGCTGCGGGCGCACCGCTTCGACCGGGTGGTCGACCTCATCGGCGGCTACGACGCCTGGAGCCTCACGACCGCCGGCTCCGCCTGACCGGCGCCGGCGGCCGCGGGGACTTCGTCAGGCCAGCAGCTTGGCCTTGAGCGCGTCGAATTCGGCCTGGGTGAGCGCGCCCTCATCCAGGAGTGCCTTGGCCCGGGCGATGTCGTCCGCGGGGGAGGTCGACGCGGTCTCGCGGATGTACTGGCGCACCGAGGCCTCGGCGGCAGCGTGTTCGGCCATGGAGCGCTCGGCCATCCCCTTGCCGTTGACGATCAGGTAGACCAGCAGGCTCAACAGCGGCAGCAGCAGCAGGAAGACCACCCACACCGCCTTGATCCAGCCGCTCATCTGCTTGTTGCGGAACAGGTCGGTGACCACGCTGAACAGCATCATCAGGTACATCAGCATGAAGAAGACGGTCAGGACCGTCCACAACAGGCCTCCGAGGTCGATTTCGGCTAGCAGCATCGAGGGCTTCCTTTGCTCGAGGAGGGCCGGATCGAATTTCCGACCGTCGCTGGATCCTAGATCCACGAGGGGGGTGGCTTCGGTCCCGCTCCGGTCGTCCAAGCCGAACCGTCTCGCCCGCGTCCATCACCGCTGGGCCAGCCCCGGTGGTCCCCATTGGAGCGCGGTGCCGACCCGCCCTCGCAAGACCGGGATCTGTCGCGTCGACCGGTGGCCGTCCGCCGGTTCGTCCGACCGGGGCGGCTCTCCTCAGCGAGCCCGGAGGCC
The DNA here is from genome assembly GCA_964449375.1 of uncultured Iamiaceae bacterium. Lineage (GTDB taxonomy): Bacteria > Actinomycetota > Acidimicrobiia > Acidimicrobiales > Iamiaceae > JAFDWI01. The sequence goes on from CAYVAS010000047.1 coordinate 13,530, forward strand.
CGTCGAAGACGACGTCCTGCTGGTCGTGGTCGTCCACCTCGGCCACCGTCGAGACGTGTACGAGCACTGACGAGCGACGCTCATCCTCAGTGCTCGAGACCGAGTCGCTGCGCGTCGACGGTGAGTTCATTCGCCAGGACGCGACGTTCGGCGTCGTCGGCATCCTTGAACACGGTCGCGTCGGATCGCTCGACGAAACGGCCGTGCCTGTCTTCTTGCGAGGGGATCATCCCGGTGTCGACCAGGCGTGAGGCGTGATCCGGCGACACATTGAGAAACGTGGCCAATTGCGCCACGGTCATCCGATCCGGCGTTGGGTGTGTTGCCACGGGGTCTCGGTTTCCGTCGCGACCGAGTCGCCTCGAAAGTTATGACATGCATGTTTGCGCCCGGGCGCGACCGAACAAGTTGTTCATAACTCAGTACTCAACCCTTGAGATCTGACCATCAGCAGTCCCGATCGTGCAGCAGTCCCGCTGTTGATTTGTTTGATGGTGATTGTGAGGCACGTCGGGCCGTTGACATTTGACGAGCCACCTGTGATGCTGGTCGCATCGGGTACGTTCCCAGCCGTGCTGCCGTGACCCGGTGTTGTCCGACGGACGACGAAGGCAGGGTTGCTTACCGGTGAAACAGAACGCTCGAAAGTTCTCACTCCGTCGTGTGGTCGCATTGCTGGGTGGGGTGGTGTTGTTGGTGGCCTGTGAGCCCCCCCCCGATGTTCACCGGGTTGGGGTCGTCGCCGGGCACGGCCGATCCTTCGGTAGCGGTCGAAGTCGACTCGTCGGGTGCGTCGGAGCTTCAGCGCGGCTGTGGGATGACCACGGCGCTTTCCGATGGCGCCGTTCTCTGGGTGTTCTGTGCGACGGCGGTGCTCCCCGGGACCGAGGCGGTGGTCGACAACACCGCGGCGGTTGCCGAGCCGGGTTCGGTGACCACGCCCGATGACGTCCTGGATCCCTCGGGGCTGCCCTATCAATTCATCACGCCGTCGTCCACGTGGGACCAGGTGTGTGATCCGGGATCGGCCGACGATCGCCGGGTGACGCCCCGTTCGGTCACCACGGTCACCTCCGGTGCGACCGATCGGGTCGTGGTGTTCTACGAACACATTTGCACCGCCAATGGCCTAGCCGTGGGTTCCGGTGGCATCGGGGTGGCGGAGTTCGTCTACGACCCCGCGCATCCTCCGAGTGGGCCGATTCAGGCCACCGTGCTCGACGACGTGCTCTGGCAGGGCGATGCGCCCGCGTCACCTCCGGGATCGGGTGCACCGGACACTGAGACGATGGGTGGCTTCGGCCAGATGACGCTGTACGACCCGGCCGATGGTCTGGTGTATGTGTACCGGTGTGACACCGATTCCGAGCCGGTGGTGGGCTGTCAGGTCGGACGGGTCGACCCCGCGGACCTCACCGACACGAACGCCTATGAGTGGTGGGACCCGGGGAGTTTGTCATGGTCGGCGGTGGTGCCCGATCCGGGCACGGCGACCATGCCCATGGCCGGCCGGGACGGGGGCGTGGCGGTCGGCGCCGGGCGGCCAGCGAGCGTCAGTTGGTATCCCGATGCCGGGGTGTGGGGGATGTCGTATCTGGAATGGGGTCCGACGCCGCCCTATGGCGCCACCGCGGTCGTGCGGAGCGCCAATCACCCGAACGGGCCCTGGTCTGCGCCGGTGCGGGTGACGATCCCCGAGTGTGTGCCCACCGGGCCGGCTTGTACCGGCATGTACGGCCATCCGGCGCTTTCCACCAGGACGAGCTGGGCGATCAGCTTCTTCAGCGACCCGGACGCCGGCGGCGACGGTGGCACCTCGGTGGTCCACGCCGGCATGTTCGCCGATTCCTGGACCGATGTGCCACGAGACGACCCGGATTTCGCGGATCTGGATCTGCTCGGCGTGTACGGGATCGTCGACCGTGTCCACCCGACCTATACGTTCCGGCCGGATGACACCGCCGAGCGGGCCGAAGCGGCCGAGATGCTCTGGCGGGTCGTGGGCCGACCGGCGGTGCCACCGTCGGCGCCGACGTTCACCGATGTCGGTCCCGGCCATGCGAACGCCGCGGCCATCGAGTGGCTCGCAGCTTCGGGGGCTGATGTCACACCTGCCGGTGGGCCGTGGTCGCCGGGCGCGCCACTCGACCGTCAGGTGCTGGCTGCCTGGTTGTGGCGTGACGCCGGGTCCCCTGCGGTCGACGCCCAGGCGATTTTCAGCGACGTTCCCGCCGGTCACCCGTATTTTGCCCCGATCATGTGGGCGTACCAGCAGGGCCTCATTGCCGAGGTGACGGCAACCACTTGGGATCCGACGGGGGACATCGCCCGACGCGATGTCGGCACCGCGGTCATGCAGTTCCAGGACCTCATGATCCGGGGCACCGTCACCGATGCCGACTCTGGCGCACCGGTCGCCGGGGTGATGGTGAGGGTCCACGACGCCGCCGGCGCACCGTTTCGTACGACCACCACCGGCATCGACGGGAAGTACCACGTGTCGTGGCTGCCGGCCGGCTCGGGCTACTCGGTGAGATTCAGTGACGTTGAGTACGCGGACGAGTGGTTCGACGACAAGCCCGCTTCGACCACGAGCCCGGCAGACGCCGACCCGGTGAACATCGCGGTCGACCAGGACCGGGCCGCCGCCGAGGTCGACGCAACTCTCACCGCCGCCAAGGTGGCCTTGACCCGGCCAGCTGCGAATTCACCGGTGTTTGCGACCGGGTCACTGGTTGCCGAGGTGTCCGGGGTCGACAACCTCGATCATGTCGAGTTCACCGTTGACGGCACCATCGTCGACAGCGACGCCGACGGGTCCGACGGGTGGTCCATCACCTGGGACACCACAGCCGTCGCCGACGGTTCCCACAGTGTCGCGGCCGTCGCCGTGGATGCCGACGGCGGACAGGTTGTCTCCCCGGTGCACGACGTCGATGTTGCGAACAGCCTTTCGCCCGCCGCGCGGGTCCAGGCCGACTATGACGCGGCCAGGATCGACATCAACACGTTTCTCCCCCTGTTCCTGCGCGCCAACGTGGAACGGGCGCAACTCCTGCCCGAGCGTTACCAGGGCCCGCCCAGTGCGGCCACGGGCGACGTGACCTCGACCGTTTTCAAGAAGTTGGCCTCGGGTTGGGATTCGTTGTCCTCCGCCACCCAGGATCAGCTCGAGTCGATGCTTACACCGACGTTGCAGACCGGTCCCCCGGATCCCGATTTCGTCGTCGAGTACGGGCTCCCACCGGATCCGGGCGACGAATCCGTCTATCCGGGCTGTGACACCAACGTCGTCGAATGGGGCAGGATTTTCGCGATTCACGGCATCTGGTGGGTCCAAACCATCGAATACTCTCCATCGACTTGCGCGGCCACCGGCTTCACCTGTGACGGTACCGCCACCGAGGTCCCCGATTTGAAGTTCCGGTTCTCGGTCAACGGCACGCCCTGGGCGTTTCCGGACGAACCGACGAACGCGATCCCCGGCACCGTGGTTCCCCAGAACATGGTCGATATGGCCAATCAGTTCTTCAACGCGTTCGAAGCCTACGACGAAATGGGCTTCGAACTCGGCGGCAATCTCGATGACGGCAAGCCGCTGAACGTGACACTTATCCCGAAGGGATTCGGTATCAACCCGTTCTCGGTCCCGATCTGTTGGAGCTGCCACGGCATTCCCAATTTCGGCGATTTCGGCGTCGCGATCACACCCGACCAGATCGGCAGCGTCCCTCGCCACGAGGCGTTCCACATCATGCAGCTCGCGCACTTGAGCACCTACGACGTGGTCAGCGAGTTGCTTCCGGGCGACCTCGGGCGCGATACGACGCTTTGGTGGATGGAAGCCACCGCCGTATGGGCCGATCATCAGGCGGTCGAAGCGATGCAAGCCGACGGCGAATCCCCACCAGAAGCAACTGAGTACACGTTGAGCTTCCCGGCCTTCGCCGCTGAGCCAGGCCATGAACTGACCAAGTACCTCTTCTTGGGTGATTCACAATCGCAGTACGGCGCGTTCATCCTGGCCGAATACCTTCAGGATCGGTTCGATCAGCCGGGTTTTCCGTCGTTCGTGCTGCGAACATTCCAGGAACTCGGTGAATCGGACGGCCGGTCGGCGATCGAGGCGATCGAGGATGTCCTCGAAGAGAACGGCTCCAGCTTCAAGGATGCAATCCCACGTTTTTGGGCATCGGCGTACCTTCTTGCCGACGTGAACATGATCGGTGTCGGTTTCGACGACCCCGATGTGGCCGACTGGCGAGGGGCACTTGGAACGAGCGGTACTGGTAATGACTCGTTCAGTCAGCTGGCAAGACCGGGTCGGGTCGACAACAGCCCGGTGGTGGTGCCCCACAGTGGATCAACCGGACCAATCAGCTTCGGTGTGAACCCCGGTGGGGCCGGGATCATCGACTTTTCGATGGAGCCCGGGTGGGAGGGGACCGTCACTGCCGACATCACGGTCGACCCCGGAAGTCGATATGACAAGTACGTGGCCGTCATGGTCGCCTACGACTCGTCGGGCTATCCGAACGTCTGTGACCGCGACGGTTACACGGTTATCGAGTTCCAGGACCTGGCGTTGGCGACGGGTACGCATGTGGATCTCGACGAGGACTGTCCGACCGCGAGCCTGCTGATCGTCAATCACGATGCGAACTCGTCCAAGGGCCCGCCGGATTCGATCAGCGTGACACTGAGCATGGTCGATCCGGTGCCGATGGACCCTCCGACGGCACAAACCGCGACGATTGACGGCCCGGGTGTGACCGGTGTGGCGCCGGGGGGTCTGATCGGGATTGTCTCGGACCCGCCGGCTGCCGGGCCGGCAGGTGATCCGGGGGCGTTGTGTGTGGCCGTGGATGTGCACGCCGGGGCGGGCGCGCCACTGTTCGGGTTTGTCAGCCCGGTCATTCGTCTCGTCGACCCCTTCGATCAGACGGTTCTTTCTGAGTTGAGTGGTTTGGACACCCTGATGGACGCGTACACCACCAAGACGTTCAACCTCGGTCCTTATGTTCATGATCCCTGGACCGCGCTCGCGGTCACGGTGCAAGAAGACCAGGGCGATGTGCTCTCCTGGGACGCGTATCCTACGAGCTGTTGAGGTGACCCGGATGTTCGATGCCGAGTTTGGTTGTCGGGCGGATCGTCAGGACCGGCCGGTGTCGGCCGACTGCCTGACCGGATCAGATGTCGCGGGCTGCGTCAACCGATGAGAAGGTTCCTTTGTCTCACGGTGCAGGTGGTGCTCGCCATCGCTCTGGTTTCGTTTGTGGCCGGATGCATTTACGAGGGCGACGGACTTGACAATCCCAGGGTGCTGATGACGAACAACACTGACCTCACTCTTAAGGTTCTCTATCTGTCGGAAAGACGTGATGTAACGCCTGAAGGATTAGAGAGAATTCGGTCGGTGACAATCCTCGAACCCGGGGAGGACTGGTCGACCGGATTTCCAGGTTATGACCGTCATAAGGATGGTTGTCTGGATGCGGCGATGGTCGCTCTGGGACCGGATGGCACCGAGGTGGACCGCCTGCCGGCCGGGACCTGTGCCCCCGACCCGAAAGGCGACATCCATTGGAACATCTCCCGGAACTGACGGTGGCTGCGAACCGGCCGCCCCTTTCCCACCAGGTCGACTTTGGACCGTATGTCCATGATCCCTGGACGGCGTGCGCGGACACGGTGCGAGAAGACCCGGCGAGGCTCTGCGGAGTTGAGCGGGGCGTGGTGACCGGCTGAGGGATGCGGCGGATGGTGGCGTTTTCGGGGCGGCTGGGGGCGAGGTGGTCGCGGGTGATGTCCGCTGCGTTCGTGTCCGACGATTTCCCCTATCGGACATCGAATTGGCGGAGGGGCGACACGGCGCCGTGACGGCCTTCGTTTCCAGCGCTGGATGTGTGGGTCGGCACATGTCGATCGCCACGAGGTCCACAACCACCGCGCTCCGAATGGAGTCCCGTCGTATCGCTACATGGGCATGAGCCACCTCGGGAGTCCACGCCGATGCAGCCTGATGGCTGATCGGCTACCTCGACATCACCGGCGTGGCCTCCCAACGGTCATGTCCTGTCGGAATCCGAGCTCAGAAAACGGGACGGGCTCGTCGAACTGGGAAACCTCGACAGTCGTCAGTGCTCGGCCGAGCCCGAGCCCGAGCCGGTGTGTGCGGTTGTGGCCACCTCCGATTCTGGGTGGTGGCCGTAGCGCTGGCGTGCTGCTTCGCCGGTCGTGCCGAGAATCGACCCGATTGTCGCCCACGAAAGACCGTCCGCGCGGGCCGCGTCCACCGAGTCGCGCACCGCCGACTCAGCACTGGATCTCGCAAGTGCCGCGTCGCGCAGGCGAGCCAACGAGTCGGGGCTGCGCTCGCCGGCCGGATCGTGCTCGTAGTCCTTGAACCGCTTCGCGAGTTCGTCGGCGTGGTCGAGGATCTCCTGGACACTCTTGGGCATGGCGCTCACTCGTGCTTTCTGGCGCTCGGCGCGATGATCGGCCGCACGCTCACCGTCCGATCCTACGCCGGTACAAGTCAGATGGCAAGATAACTTGTGACATGGCCGAGCGGTTGAAGCTGAGCGGGGTCATTCGTCGTGTTCTTTGGTGATGGCGGTCGAGGGGCCGCGGAGGAACCGCTCCATCGCCAGGGGTGCCTCGTGGACGTGCCAAAAGTGTGCCAGCACCGTAAGCACGCCCTGTGACAACGAAACCCCCAGGCCTTGCGACCTGGGGGTTTTATCTGTGGAGCTAAGGAGAATCGAACTCCTGACCTCTTCCATGCCATGGAAGCGCTCTA
>CAYVAS010000048.1:0-2079 GCA_964449375.1 uncultured Iamiaceae bacterium
GCGTCGAGGTGCGCCCCCTCCGCCAGATCACCGGCGAGGCCGAGTTCAACGAGGTGTACCTGACCGACGTGCGGGTGCCCGACGCCGACCGGATCGGAGACGTGGGTGAGGGTTGGCGGGTGGCGATGACGACCCTGTCCAACGAGCGCACCACCATCGGTGGTGGCGGTGGCGGGGTGCCCCGCCCCGGGTCCGGGTCGATCGCCGAGGCGGTGCGGATCTGGCGATCCGAGGACGGCGTGGACCGCTCCGCCCCCAACCGCGACCGCCTCATGCGGCTGTGGTGTGCCTCGGAGGCGGCCCGGCTGACCAACATGCGGGCCGCCCACAACCGCAAGGCCGGCAACCCCGGTCCGGAGGGCTCGATCGCCAAGCTCGCCTTCGCCGAGATCAACATGGACATCTACGAGTTCTGTGTCGACCTGCTGGGCGCCGCGGCGCTCATCGACTACGACTACACGATGCGCCGCTCCGAGGTGTTGGGCCTGCTGGGCCCGCCCGGGTCGAGCCGCAAGATGTTCCTGCGGTCCCGGGCCAACTCGATCGAGGGCGGTACCTCCGAGATCCAGCGCAACATCATCGGCGAGCGCGTGCTGGGCCTGCCCGGCGAACCCCGGGTGGACAAGTCGGTCCCCTGGGCCGAGGTGCCCCGGAGCTGACCGGCCGCCGGCCGCCGGCCGACCAAACCGGGCGGCGTCCGGAGCCCGCACCTGCAACCCTGGGTCGATGCGGATCGAGGTGTTCAGCGACGCCGGGCAGTTCCGGGCGGCGGCCGCCCCGGTGTTCGACGCGGACCCCGTCACCACCAACGTCATCGCGGTGGTCACCGAACAGATCGCAAAGGCCGAGCCGGACGCCTCCGACCCGTCGGGACGGTTCTTCGTGGTGGACCTGCACGGCCCGGCGGGCGCGGCGATGCTGACCCCGCCGTGGAACCTGTTCGTGTCGGACATGCCCGTCGAGGCGGTCCCGGAGCTGGTCGAGGCGGTCGCCGCCGCGGGATGCGTGCTGCCGGGGGTCACCGGCGTCGACGCGGTCGCCGCACAGGTCGCGGCCCGCTGGAGCGACCACGCCGGGGTCACCGCACGCCCGGCCGGAGGCCGGCACGTGTATGTCCTGGATGCCCTGGTCATGCCCTCGGTCGCCCGGGGCCGGGGCCGCCGGTTCGGACCCGACGAGGTCGACCTGGTGGCCGACTGGTTGGGGCGGTTCCACGCCGAAGCCGTCCCCGAGGATCCCACGGTCGACACCCACGCCGTCGCCCGCCGCCGCATCGAGGCCGGTGAGCTGTGGGCCTGGGAGGTGGCGGGTCGTCCCGTGGCGCTGGCCGCGTGCAGCGCGCCGGCCATCGGCGTTGCCCGCGTCGGGCCCGTCTACACCCCACCGGCCGAACGCCGGAACGGCTACGGCAGCGGGGTCACCGCGTCGGCCACCCGCGCCGCGCTCGACGACGGCGCGCAGCGGATCATGCTCTATGCCGACGTCGCCAATGCGACCTCGAACGCGATCTACCGGCACCTGGGGTACCGTCACGACCACGACGCCCTGGCGTTCCAGTTCGTGGCCGACCCTGAAGGATCGGCCCGCCCCGGCCACCCGGGCTGACGGGTCGGGACCTTCCGCCCCGGTTCAGCCGTTCTTGGGCAGCTCGGAGAAGGGCGTGTCCTTGGCCGGGCCCTGCTCACGGGGCAGACCCAGCACCCGCTCGGCCATGATGTTGCGCTGGATCTGGTCGGTGCCGCCGTAGATGGGCGGCGCCTGCGCGTACAGCGCGATGCCGGTCACCCCCGCCAGGAACGGATTGCCCGTGGCCTCGTTGATCGCGTCGGCGTCCTCCGGGTCGTAGGCGTGCAGCATGCCCTGGGCGCCCACGATCTGCAGACCCAGGTCCCGCTGGAGGCGCACGATGTTCGACATCGACAGCTTGGCGATGTTGCCCATCGCCGGGATCGTCTCTCCCTTGGCACGGGCCGCCTTGACCCGCTCGGCGTTGTAGCGGCCGATCTCACCCAGGGTGTGCAGTTCGGCGAGACGCTGACGGATGACCGGGTCGTCGATCTTGCCGTTGCCCCGGGCCAA
>CAYVAS010000048.1:2179-17743 GCA_964449375.1 uncultured Iamiaceae bacterium
CCGATGATCGCATCGTTGGGCACCCGGGCGTCGGTCAGGAACGTCTCGTTGAACATGGCGTGGCCGGTCATCTCCCGCAGCGGGCGCACCTCGACGCCGCTCTGGTGCATGTCGAGCGCGAAGTACGAGATCCCCCGGTGCTTGGGCTGGTCCGGGTCGGTGCGAGCCAGCAGCATCGCCATGTCCGCGATCTGGCCCAGCGAGGTCCACACCTTCTGGCCGTTGACGATCCACTCGTCGCCGTCACGCACCGCCCGGGCGTTCAGCCCGGCCAGGTCCGAACCCGCGCCCGGCTCGCTGAAGAGCTGACACCACGCCTTGCGACCGGTGACGATGTCGGCGACGTAGGTTTCGATCTGTTCGGGTGAACCCACGTCGCTGATCGTGGGCGCGGCCAGCAGCAGCCCCAGCCCGCCCGGGGCGCCCAACGCACCGAATGCCGAGATCTCCCTGGAGATCTGCACCGCGACCGCACGCTCCACACCCCGGCCGTAACTGCCCTCGGGCAGGGTCGGCGCCGACCATCCGGCGTTGCCCAGACGGTCCCACCACTCCCCCACGGTCAGCTCCGGGTCCCAGTTGTCGCTGAGCCAGTCCCGCAACTCGGTGATGATGTCACCGGAGGTGGAGGTGTCGATCGTGTCGGTCATTGCATCCCCTGCAGAGTCGGTGGGCGTTCCCCGTCACGCCCGGGCTCCCCCGATCTTCGCTCAGGGGACCGGGCGCGACCAACCCGGCCGGCTCACAGGTCTCTTTGGCCCGTGGGCCGGTTGGGCACGACCAGACCCCCGTCGACCGCCAGGATCTGACCGGTGACGTAGCTGCTCGCCGGGGACGCCAGGTAGGCGACCGCGGCGGCGATGTCGTCGACGGTGCCCACCCGGCCCAGTGGGGTGTTCGCCGCCAGCGACTCCACGATGTCGGTGTCGGCCGCGACCATCTCCAGCGCCTCGGTCATGACCGCCCCCGGTGCCACCGCGTTGATCCGGATCTTCGGGTTCAGCTCCAACGACAGGATCCGCACCGCGTGGTCCAGCGCCGCCTTGGACGCCCCGTAGGCCACATAGCCCCTGCCCGTCACGTGCCCCACCGCGCTCGAGATCATCACGATCGACGCGCACGTCGAGCGCGCCAGATGCGGAACCGCCTCCCTGACCAGGCGCAGCCCGTCGATCACGTTGCGTTCGAAGGCCATGGTCAGGGAACGGTCGCTGGTGTCCAGGAACGGTTTGGGGAAGGACCCGCCGGTCACGCTCACCAGTACGTCGAGGCCTCCCAGGTTCTCGACGGTGCGCGCGACGGCGTCGGCCACCGCCGCAGGATCGGTCGCATCGCAGGTGATCGCCAAGCCCCGGGTGCCGACCGCCCCGATCTGTTCGGCGACCGCTTCGATCTGGTCGGTGGTGCGCGCCAGCACCGCCACGTCGGCGCCGGCCTCGGCCAGGGCCAGCGCGCTCGCCGCGCCGATCCCCCGGCCAGCGCCGGCGACCAGGGCCACGCGGCCGTCGAGCCGGAACAGTTCGGCGACGCTCATTCGGGGATCCGTTCGGGGCGGGCGTCGTCCAGCATCGCCTGACGGTCGGCGGCCAGCACGAAGCCGGCGTCGATCGCCGCGTCGGTCGCCGTTTCGTACTCGGCCAGGTACGCCGCCCGAGAGGTGTGCCGTTCGGCCAGGTCGGCGTCGGGGATCGGGTTGGTGGACCCGGCCAGCAGACAGGCCGCGGACACCTCACCGGTTTCGGGCGGCAGGCCGCTGAGCACGTCGACGGGCACGTCCACGTGCGGGGTCCGGATGCCGCCGGTGGCATTACCGAAGCGGTCCCGGACGTAGTCGTCGCCGGCCTCGTCGATCCTCAACCGGTCGGCCCGTGGCGGTGGGGTGCCCTCGGTGATCCAGGTGTGCAGTGCGGCCAGGGCGGCGGCGACCGGGTAGCGGCCCGGGCCGGCGTTGACCCCGCCGGGGCAGGCGAACAGCTCGGCGACCGCCTCGCCGAGCTGGTACTGGTCGACATGGGCGGTGCCCGCCACCTCCCAGAGCCGGAAGCGGTCGTTGTCGGGTTGGCGGGCCGCAGCCGAACCGAGCAGGCCCACCACGTCGGTCTCGGTCTGCACGTCGATGACCGGCGCCGTCCCGTCGGTCCGGAACCGCACCGGCGTCTGATCGGTCACCGCCGAGGCGATGTCGGTGGGCTCACCCGGAGCGCCCAGGCCCAGCGCGGCCCCACCGCGGCTGTGCACGAGAAAACCGTCGAAGGCTCCGGTGAGCGGCTGGACCCCGTCGTAGTAGGTGGTCAACGCGTACGCCGACTGGGATTCGCCCATCGCCAGGAGCCGTTCGGGTCGGAGTTCACCCAGGGGTGGTTCGGCACCGGAGTTGGCCCGCAGTGCCCGGGCGACCTGGGTGTAGATGTCGTAGGCGTACGCGTCGCCGGGGTGGGACAGGTCGCCGTAGCGCTCCGGATCGGAACGCTTGATGCCGGTGCCCGCGCCGCCCAGTTCGCTGGCCGGGGTGGCCACGGCGACCGGACCGCCCTCGATGCCGATCATCTGGGTCGACACGCCCACCCACGCGTAGCCCGAGCGGACGATCTCGTCCGCGGTGTAGGTCCAGTCCGGTGCCACGTCCAGTCCACCGGAGACGTTGTGCCACTCCACCACCACGGTGCCGTTGAACGCGGCCGGATCCGTGGGGCGGCGCACCACGAAGCGCGTGGTGAAGGGCGCCTCGGAGGTCTCGACGAGGGTCATCTGCCCGTCGGTGGGGAAGGTCTCGGCGTCGTCGGCGAGCGCGTAGGCCGTCGCCGTTCCCGACGCCGCGAACTCGGCTTCCACGTAGCCGGCCTCGTCCAGGTCGGGGCCTTCGGTCGGCGAGATCAGCAAGATGCCCTTGCCGCCGGTGAGCGATCGCACCTCGGCGGCGGGACCGTCGGGGCGGTCGATGATCGTGGCGGGCGCGGTGGAGGTCGCCTCGGTCGCGTCGTCGGACCCCGAGCACGCCACCGCGACCAGCACCAGGGGCGCCACCAGCAACAGCACGTTCGTGCGGAGCTTCCGGCGTCGGGTCACGGGCGCGCAGAGTAGCCGCGGCGCCTCGGTGCGTGGGGCGATTCGTCGCCGGGGATGCTCAGCCCGGTGCCCAGCGGGGTGGTCGACGCTCCCGAAACGCCGAGATACCTTCCTGGGCCTCCTCGGAGGCGAACAGGGTGGCCGACAGTTCCATCAATGCGTCGGCGCGGGCGTCGAAGGCTTCCAGACGGGGGGTGTTGAGCAGCTCCTTGGTGGCGCGCAACCCCTGAGGCGACGCCGCCCGGAATCTCTTGGCGATCTCGTCGAGCACCACCTGGGGTTCGGGCGCGGCGATCGTGACCAGGCCGATCCGGGCGGCTTCGTTGGCGGTGAAGGTCTCGGCGCCCAGCGCGTAGCGGGACCACGCCCGTGGCGCCATCCGGTCGGCCAGGGTCAGCGAGATGATCGCGGGAGCCAGGCCCAGGCGGGCCTCGGTGAGCGCGAACGTGCACCCGGGGCCGGCGATCACCACGTCGGCGGCTCCCAACAGGCCGAGCCCACCGGCGCGGACGTGACCGTCGATGAGCGCCACGATCGGTTTGGGGTACGCCAGCATGGTCCGCAGCAGACCCACGAGACGTCGGGTCCCCTTGGCGGGGCCTCCTTCCCGGATCGCCTCGGCCATGTCGGCCCCGGCACAGAACGTGCCGGAAGTGTGGGTGAGCACCACATAGCGGACCGCGTCGTCGGCGGCGGCGGTCTCCAGCGCCGCGGTCACCCCCTCGACCAGCGGCGCGGACAGGGCGTTGCGATTCGCCGGTGCGTCGAAGGTGATCCGGGTGCGCCCTTCGGCGGTGTCGACCCGCACGACGTGCTCGGTGCCGGTCATGATCGTTGGGGCACTGCTCGGGTCTGGCTCACCAGGTCCTCCCCGGTGGACGAACGGCGGTCGTCTCGAAGCGTAGTGCCGATAGCCTGGAGCGTGTGAAGAGTCTCGAGGCCACCCGGGCAGGACTGCTGATCGGGTTGGCTTTCCCCACCCCGTTTCGTGCCCACGAGTTCGAAACGGCCGTCCGGGGACTCGCGGCCCGCAACCAGCTCGAACTCAAGGACGCGGTGACGATCATCGCCCTGCCCAACGGCAAGACCCGGGTCATCGAGACCATCGATCCCACCCCGGCGCGGGCGGCGATCACCGGCGCGCTGTGGGGCAGCCTGTTCGGGTTGTTCACCTTCGGTCCGCTCGGGTGGTTCGCCGGAGCGGTCTTCGGCGCCGCGGGCGCGGCCATCCTCGCCCAGTTCGTCGACATCGGCATCACCGACCGTTGGATCGCCTGGTTCCGTGAGGTCGCCCGACCCGACACGGCGACCCTGGCGGTGCTGGTCGACGACCTGAACGCCGACGCGCTGGTGGCCGAAGCCGCACGCTTCCCCGGCGCCCGGGTGGTGGCCACGAGCCTGGACCAGACCACCGACTCGCGGCTGCGGGCCGCGCTCGGCCAGGCGCCTCCCCCGGTCCAGCGCATCGACACCTCCACCGGGGTCGACACCGAAGCCCGGCTCGACTCCTACCCGCCGCACTGACCCGGCGGTTCCGGCCCTGACCCGGGCGGGACCGGTGGCTTCCCGCGGCGATCCGGCGACCAGACGAGCCGGCTCAGGGGGGCGATCAGGGCCGAATGTCGCGGGCCGCGGGCATCCACTCGGGTCCCGCGGTGAGATCGATGCGTTCGACGAGCCGGGGCCCCACCGGCGCGATCAGGTCGATCAGTGCGGCGGTGCGGTCCGCGCCGAGGAGCTGCCAGGGTCGTGCACTGGCCGCGTCGGTGCGCTCCTCGATCCGGTCCCGGTAGGCCAGCCCAGCGGCGTTCACCCGCCCGTCGGAGGCCAGCCCCCGCCGGGTCAGCTCGGCCATGGCCGCGTCGATGGCCGCGTCGTCCGACCCGCGGCTGCGCGGGATCCAACCGCCGTAGTTGCGCCGGGCGTCGTCCAGGATCCCGGCCATGGTCGCGTCGACGTCCTCGGCGACCAGCAGCGCGAAGTGGGTGTCGCCCCGCCATTCGCGGATCGTGTTGACCGCACACCACGCCGAGACCACCGGGTCCTCGGGCCGGGGCATCCCACGGTGCGCGGCGAACAGCACCCGACCGAAGCCGGGCAGCTCGTCGGCCACCGCCCACAGTTCGTCGCCGAATGCGGCGAGGCCGTCACAGATCTCGGGTACGTACCGGCGCAGCCCGATGCCCACCGCTTCGTTGCGCACCCGGTAGATCTCCTCGGGGGACGTGTGGGCCAGCGCGTGCTCCACGCAGACCTCGATGAAGACGGGGCTGATCGTGGCGAAGGCCGCCGCCACCGCCTGATGTCCGGCGCCCAGCAACGGCGCACCCCTGCTGGCCACGTACCAGCCGAACCCATCGGGGACGCCCAGGGCGGTGTAGCGCTCGATGCCCTCGGGATCCCAGAACATCCAGCCGACCAGGCGGTGCGAAACCAGTGCCGCCTGCGCGCTCAGCTCCACCGTTGCCGCGTCCTGGTCGATCATGACCGGCCTCCCGATCCCGCAGCGGCGACCCGCCGCGAATGTTTTGACATGACGACTTGCAATATAGACCCCGCGCAGTGAGTGGTCCACGCGCCGGTGCACGCGGTTTACTGGAGAGGCGCCAGCAACGGTTGCGCTGCGCGCCGAACGGGGCGACATGGCACTCCTGCACAACTTGAAGACCAGAGTTCAGCGGGTGCTGGCACGGCCCCGGGTCAGGGCGGTGAACGAACGCACCCAACGTCGGGTGCTGGGCCTGCTGGCCACCAACCGGGTGACCGCCACGATCGGGTTCTGGTTGTCGCCCTTCGGGTTCAACCGGGAGCGCTACGCCATCCTCACCGGGCGGGCCGCCTACCGCCGCAACCAGGACCGCGTGCTGGCCACCTCGCCCCGGCTGCGCCGCAACATCCACCGCCTCGAGAAGGCGTTGATCATGGAGCCGCGGCGACCCACCTTCGCGCTCGACTACATCGCCGAGACCGTCGAGGCCTACGAGCTGTACCAGCGCGACCCGACCCTGACCGACGCCAAGCTCGCCCGGTGGAGCACCGACGTGCTGCACGCCTACTTCGCCGCGGTGCAGACCGACGACGCGCTCGCCGAACTGCAGGCCCGTTTCGAGGCCGCTGCCGGCCAGAGTCCCGACCCCGAGGTCCAACCCCACTCGCCGTTCCTGCGCGGCGACAGTCCCGAGTTGACCGTGTCGCACGAGGACCTGCTCCAGCTCGCCATCCGCCGCCGGTCGGTGCGCTGGTTCGAGGACCGGCCCGTGGACCGCGCCCTGATCGACAAGGCCCTACTCGTCGCCCGCCAGTCGCCCACCGCGTGCAACCGCCAACCCTTCGAGTACCGCATCTACGACGACCCCGAGGAGGTCCGCAAGGTCGCCGCCATCCCCTTCGGCGCCGCCGGCTACCACCACAACATCCCCACCATCGCGGTGGTCGTGGGCAAACTCGACAACTTCTTCTCCGCCCGGGACCGCCACGTCATCTACATCGACTCGTCGCTGTCGGCGATGGCCTTCATGCTGGGTCTGGAGACCGTCGGGCTGGCCTCGTCGGTGATCAACTGGCCCGACTTCGAACCGCTGGAACGCAAGATGGCCGCTGCCATCGGGCTGGAACCCTACGAGCGGGTCGTGATGCTGCTCGCCATCGGCCACCCCCGCCCGGACGCCGGGGTTCCCTATTCGGCCAAGAAGAGCCTCGACTACCTGCGCTCCTACAATCCCGAACCCGGAACCTCGGCCTGAGCCCTCCATGGTCTCGCTGAGAACCCGGCTCCGTGAGCCGCGCTGGCGCTACGCGCGGGTCGGCGCGTTCGTCACGCTGATCGCGTTCATCGCGTTCTCGGTGCTGCGCCGGGTGAGCGCCAACTACTCCGAACTGGAGGGACGCGCCTTCATCGGCGGCTGGCGGGGGGTGGCCGCGCTGGTGGCCTTCACCGTGGCGGTGCTGATCTCCGGGGTGCTGTGGCGGGCCACGGTCGCCGCGAGTTCCCGCCGGGCCATCCCGTTGTGGTCCGCGGTGCGGGCCCACGTGGCCGCCTGGCTGCTCAAGTACATCCCGGGCCAGGTGGGCGCCTTCGCCTGGAAGGCCGCCTGGGGGCCCCGGGTCGGCGTCTCCAAGACCCAGGCCACCGTCGCCTTCGTCTACGAGAACCTGTTCCTGGGCGTGACCTCCACGGTGCTCACGATCCCGATCCTGGCCGTCGGGCTGGGCTCGTCCACCGCCAGCCTGGGCTGGTATCTGGTCGCCGGCATCGCCGTGGCGGTGGGTTTCGTGACCCTCAGCCTCGCCCCGGTGCTGCGCCGCCTGGTCGAGATCGCCATCCGGGTGACCCGACGCAAGGTCGACCCGTCCCGCCTGTCGTATCTGGGTCTGGGCGACACGCTGCGGCTGCAGGCGGCCTACGCGCTGCCCCGGATCGTCAACGGGATCGGTTTCGTGGCGCTGGCCGGAGCCGTGTACCCGGTCGACCTCGGCGACGCCGTGGTGCTCACCGCCGCGTACGCACTGGCGGGCATCCTTGGCATCGTGGCGTTCTTCGTGCCCTCGGGGATCGGGGTGCGCGAAGCGGTAATCGTGATCGTGTGCTCGGCGATGATGCCCGCCGAGGTCGCGCTGGTGATCGCGATCAACGCACGGATCTACGCGACGATCTCCGATGGGGTGCTCGGCGTCGGCCACCTCGCCACTCGCGGACGCCGGCCAGACCCGGACCCTGCTGTCGACCAGACCACGGATGTGACGTGAACCTTCTTCCATGGAACCGGTGGCCGTGCGATCGGTGATCGTCGGCCCGGCGCTTTCGGGCAACATGGGCGCCGCGTCGATGGTGCTGGCCACCGTATCCGGGCTCGCCGAACGGACCCGGGACTCCCAGGTCACCCTGCTCAGCTACTACCCCGCCGAGGACCGGCTGCGGGCCGAGGCGGCCGGGCTCACCGTGCTCGACGCCCGACCCGCCCGGCTGGGAACCGTGATCAACGCCGGCGCGCTGGCCTGGCGCCTGGCCCCGCCGCTGCGGGGCTGGATCGAACGGCGCATCCCCGAGGTCGCCGCGATCGTCGCCGCCGACGTGGTGCTCGACCAGGGCGGCATCGCGTTCTCCGACGGGCGCGAGAAGTTCCTGGTGTTCAACCTGGCGATCCTCACCCCCGCGTTCTTCATCGGCCGGCCCGTGGTCAAGTGCGCCCAGGCCCTGGGGCCGTTCCGGGGGTGGCTCAACCGGTTCGTGGCCCGACGCGTGCTGCCCCGTGTGGAGCTCATCGTCGCCCGTGGCTTGGCCACGATGGGCTTTCTCGACGAACTGGGTCTGGACAACACCGAGCTGGGCACCGACCTGGCCTTCACCCTGGGCCGGCCCGACCGCACCCGGGTCATGGCCCGACCCCGCATCGCCGAGCTGGTCCGGACCCTGGAGGAGCCCGGACTGACCGTGGGCATCGCGCCCAGCGTGGTGGTGCAGGCCAAGGTCGACGGCGCCGGAGGCGACTTCGTGGGGCTCATGGTCGGCGAGATCGAACGGCACCTTTCCAAGAACCGTCGGGTGCTGCTGGTGCCCCACAGCTACCGGGACGACCCCACCAAGGTCCACAACAACGACGGCCCCCTGGTCGCGGCGATCGCCGAGCGCATCGACGACCCGGGACTCATCGTGGCCAACGAGCGGCTCTCCGCCGAGGAGCTGCGGCTGCTCATCGGGCGCTGCGACCTGTTCGTGTCGTGCCGGTTCCATGCGATGGTCTCCGCGCTGTCGATGGGCGTGCCCACCCTGGTGGTGGGTTGGAGCCACAAGTACGTCGAGGTGCTCGAACTCTTCGGGCAGGCCGACCGCTCCATCGACGCCGGTGAGCTGGGCCGCACGACCCTGGCCGAGGCCACCGAACGTCTCGTGGTCGACCGGGCCCGGGTCGCCGCCGAGATCGCCGCCGCCGAAGCCGACGTGGCCGCCCTGGCCGCCCGCCAACTGGACCGCATCGTCGAGGTGGCTTCCCGACCATGAGCACCTCCACCCCCACCGCCGACCGATCGAAGGGACACCCATGACCGACACCGTCGACCCGCGCCTGGCCGAGGTGGAGACCACCCTGGGCCGGGTCCGGGGCTCCCACCGCCGGGGCGCGTTCCGCTTCAAGGGGATCCCCTACGCCGCGCCGCCGGTGGGGTCGGGCCGCTTCGCGCCGCCCCGGCCGCACCCGGGCTGGGCCGGGGTGCGCGACGCAATTAGCAACGGTCCCGTGGCGCCCCAGCCGCCCGACACGATCAGCCAGTTGCTGGGCCGCGGCGACGGCCCGGCTTCGTCGGAGGCGGACTGTCTGACCCTGAACGTGTGGACGCCCGCCCCCGACGGAGCCCGCCGACCGGTCCTGGTGTGGATCCACGGCGGCGCGTTCGTGTCCGGGTCGGGCACCGTGCCCTGGTACGACGGCACCAACCTCACCCGCCGCGACGTGGTCGTGGTGACCATCAACTACCGCCTCGGGGTGCTGGGCTTCTGTCACCTGGGCGACCTTGGCGGCGCACGCTACGCGGGCAGCGGCAACGCCGGACTGGCCGACCAGACCGCGGCGCTGCGCTGGGTGCGCGACAACATCGCAGCCTTCGGCGGCGACCCCGACAACGTCACCCTGTTCGGCGAATCCGCCGGCGGCATGAGCGTCGGGGTGCACCTGGGCGTCACCGCCCCGGAGGGGTTGTTCCACCGGGCCATCGCCCAGTCCGGCGCCGCGTCCAACATCTCGGACCCCGACCGCGCCAGCGGCATCGCCACCGAGATCCTGGCCGAACTCGGCCTCGACGCCGCCCAGGTCGACAAGATCCTCGACCTGCCCGTCGAAGCGCTCACCGCCGCGCAGGAAAAGATCGCCGCACGGCACGGGATCGTCGACGGGCTGCCCTTCCAACCCGTGATCGACGGGGACCTGGTGCCTCATGCGCCCCTCGACGCGGTGCGCAGCGGCGCCGCAGCGGGCATCGATCTGCTCGTGGGATCCAACCGCGACGAGCTACGGGTGTATCTGGTGATGAACCCGGCGATGCGCCCGGCCGACGTGGGCGAGGTCGAGCGACGCCTGCGCGGCATCGTCGGCGACCGTGCCGAGGACCTGATCGACGCCTACCGGGAAATCCGCGGCGACGAGGACCCCGCGGACCTGCTCGAGGCGATCGGGACCGACGCGGTGTTCCGGATGCCGGCACTGGAACTCGCCGAGGCCCAGCGTGCCCACGCCCCCACTCGGGTGTACGAGTTCCACCAGGTCTCCACCGGGTTCGGCGGTGTCCTCGGGGCCACCCACGCGATCGACGTGCCCTACACCTTCGACAACCTCGACGCCCCCGGGGCGATGGTCTTCACCGGCGACGCCGACGCCGAGATGCGCCAGCTCGCCGCCACGATGGCCGACGCCTGGTGCGCGTTCGCCCACCGAGGTGTGCCCGGGGCCCCGGCGAACGCGCCCTCGACCGCCGGACTGCCGGCGTGGCCCACCTGGGAGCCGCCCCACCACGCCACCATGATCCTGGAGGGCACCCCGCGCCTGGTCGAGGACCCCGCCCGGGCGCATCGACAGGTCTGGGGTGTGGCCACCGGCTGAGCCGCCCGCCGGCGGGGTCAGAGTGCCCCGTCGGGCAGACGGATCCCGGCGAGTTGGGTGGCCTGGGCGACCAGCCGCCCCGAGCCGTCCCAGATCTCGCAGGTCTCGTCCACCCGACCGTCGTCGATCGCGTCGGCCCACTGGGCGATCCGCAGGGGCCCGGCGGCGGGCCGGGCCCGCACGTACACCGTCAGCGACAGGGTCGGCACCCACCCGCTCGCCACCAACTCGAAGGTCGCCGGTGGCAACGAATCGGCGAAGAACAACAACCCGGTCGGGTCGGCGGGCCGGCCGTCGGCGAAGGAGATCCACCCCCGCAGGTTCGCCTCGCCCGAAGGCCTGCCCTTGGCGAATCCCATCACCGCCGGGTCCAGGCGCAGCTCGGCCCGATCCATGATCGACACGACGAACGGCGAACCCTCCCGCGACCCGGCCAGCCGGATGCACTCGTCGTAGGGCGCCACCTCGAAGGGCTCCCGACCCGTCCAGGTCGCCGGCTGATCCGCCGCGGCCAGCGTGCCCATCGTGGTGGTCACCTCCACGTACGCGGTGCCGTTCTGTTCCAGCACGGTCCGTACCTGGGAGGCGCTGCGACCCACCCGCAGCACCTCGCTGCGCAACCGCACCGGACCGGTGTCGGGCGCGCGCAGAAAGTGCGCGGTGGCCGCCAGCGGGTCCCGGTGGGCGCTGCCGGCCGCGGCCAGTGCCGCCCCACCGGCCTGGGCCGCCATGGCCAGCAGGTAGCCGCCGTTGGGTTTGTCACCGACGGTCCAGCCGGGGTCGATCTGTCCGGTGCTGGTCAGCCCGTCGGCGTCCAGGTCCGTGGCGATGGCACGGTCGAATGCGAAGTCCGATCCTGCGGGCTTCATGAGAGGTCCTTTCCGGGCTCCGGGCCCTTGAAGCGGCAAGGTCTGGCGACACGACGCCACGCGGCCGGCCCCGATCCTCACGCGCCCCACCGGTGGCACACCAATCCGGCCCCGGCGACCCGACCGTCCGCCCCCGACGTCCCGGCCGAGTTCACCGCAGAGCTCGGGTAGGGTGCAGACGCGACACCGAACCGCACGGGAAGGCCCACATGAGCGACTCCACCTCCTCTCACATCGTCGTCGGCGTCGACGATTCGGTCGGCGCCCGGCTCGCGCTGCGCTGGGCAGCCGCCGAAGCCCGCCTGCGCAACGTCCGCCTCGACGTGATCCACGTGTGGGCGATCCCCGCGCAGTGGGCCCAGGGCTACGGGATCGAATGGACCATCGACCTGGAGACCTTGGGCGCCGACGCCCAGACCGTGGCCGAGGAACTGGTCGAAGGGACCCTGGCGGAGGCCGAACGCCCCGACCAGCTCAACATCGCGGCCATCGAGGGCAACGCCTCCAGCGTGCTGCTGGAGGCCTCCAAGACCGCCGACATGCTGGTGGTGGGCACCCGCGGCCGGGGCGGCTTCGCGCGGCTGCTGCTGGGGTCGGTGTCGACCGCGATCGTCCACCACGCGGTGTGCCCGGTGGTCGTGATCCCGGTCCCCGAACCCGAAGCCGACGACTGAATCCGTGGCCGACGAGTCGCCCAGGATCGCCCCGGTCGCCCGCGCCGAGGCGGACCCCGAACAGCTCGAGCTGTACGACCGGATCGGACCGGGGGAACCCCTGCACCTGTTCGGCACCCTGGCCCACCACCCCAAGCTGCTGCGGTCCTGGCTGCCCCTTGGCGGCCGGCTGCTCTTCGGCGGGAACCTCGACGGCCGCACCCGCGAGCTGACGATCCTGCGCACCGCCGCACGCTGCGGATCGCACTATGAATGGGGCCAGCACGTGGCCCTGGGCCGCGACACCGGACTCGGCGACGCCGAGATCCTCGCCTGCGCCGACGAGGTCCCCGCCGCGGACTTCGACGCGTTCGAGACGGCGCTGCTCACCGGCGTCGACGAGCTGCTCGCCGACCACGACCTCACCGAGGCGACCTGGAACGCGCTGGCCGAACGTCTGGACCCCGCCGGGCTGCTGGAATACACGATGGTCGTGGGTCACTACGCGATGCTCGCCGGGATGCTGCGCGCGGCCCGCGTGGCACCCGACGGCGCCCAGCCACCCATCGGTTCGGTCACGCCCACCGAGGCCGCACCGTGAACGAACCCGTGGCCGGACGCGGGTCGCTCACCGGACGGGTCGCGATCGTGGTCGGGGCCGGCCAGACCGAGGGGCGCAACATCGGCAACGGCCGCGCGACGGCGATCACCTTCGCCCGGGAGGGCGCGCACCTGGTGCTGGTGGACCGCGACGCCGCCGGGGTCACCGAGACCGCGGAGCTGGCGGCCGCCGAAGCCCCCGAAGGCACCAGGATCGAAACGGTCACCGTCGACATCACCGCCGACGACGGACCCGCGCGCATCGTCGCCGCCGCAACCGACGCCTTCGACGGGTTCGACATCCTGCACAACAACGTCGGCGTGGGCATCGGCGACGCGCCGCCCCACCGCCTGAGCGACGAGGCCTACGACCGGATCATGGACGTGAACCTGCGGGCCATGTGGCGCACCTGTCGGGCGGCGGTACCCACGCTGCGGGCCAGCGACCACGGCGCGATCGTCAACGTGTCGTCGCTGGCGGCGATCGCCTCGGCCGGCGGGATCACCGCCTACAAGATCTCCAAGGCCGGCGTCAACGCGCTCACCCAGAACCTGGCGATCACCAACGCCAAGTACGGCCTGCGGGTCAACGCCATCATGCCCGGGTTCATCGACACCCCCATGGGCGTGGACGCCGCGGCCCGCTCCGCGGGCATCGACCGCGACGACTACGCCGAGCTGCGCGCCGCGATCGTGCCCCTGGGCCGCCAGGGATCGGCCTGGGACGTCGCCAACGCCGCCCGGTTCCTGGCCTCCGACGAGGCCGCGTTCATCACCGGCACGGTCCTGGCCGTCGACGGCGGCCAGTCCGCCCGCGTCGGCGGCTGACCGCACGCACCCGGCCCGCGCCGGTGGCCCTCAGCGCGGCGAGCCCAGGCCCCGGCGGGCGCCGCGGATGAGCAGCTTCTGGTAGAAGCCCGCCGGCAGACGGGAGATGAGGTCGATCACCTTGGCGTCGGGACCCACCAGGATCCGGCGCTTGTCGGCGGCCACCCCGGCGAGGATCTGCCGGGCCGCCTGGTCGGGTCGGGTCCGGGCGATCCGGTCGAAGGCCGCGCCGACGTCGGTGTCGCCGCCACCGAGGCCGCCCAGGCTCGCATCGACCCGCGCCCGGCGGGCGATGTTGGTCTTGACCCCGCCGGGATGCACCGTCGACGACGACACCGGTCCGCCTTCGATCTCCAGCTCCATGCGCAGCGCGTCGGTGAAGCCCCGCACCGCGAACTTGGCCGAGTTGTACGCCGACTGCGACGGGATCGAGATCAGGCCGAACACCGACGACAGGTTGACCACATGGCCGTCGCCGGAGTCCCGCAGATGCGGCAGGAACGCCTTGGTGCCGTGCACCACGCCCCAGAAGTTGATGTTCATCAACCATTCGAAGTTCTCATAGGAACCGGATTCGACTGTGGAGCCCAGCGCGACGCCGGCGTTGTTGAAGATCAGGTTGACCTTGCCGTGGTCGGCGACCACCTCGACGGCCCAGGCGAAGACCGCGGCCCGGTCGGCGACATCGAGTTCGGCGGAGGTGACCTTGACGCCGCGTCCCTCGCACAACGCCACGGTCTCGGCCAGCCCGGCGGTGTCCACGTCGCTGAGCGCCAGGTGCGCGCCACGGCGGGCCAGCTCCACGGCCAGGGCGCGACCGATGCCCGAGGCGGCGCCGGTGATCGCGGCCACCCGGCCCTCGTAGCGGTTGGACGGAGAAGATGCGGCTGCGTGCACGAGGGGCCTCACGGCGTCGGGGTCGGGGTTGGAGAACACCATGACATCGTCGTGGATGCTCTGTCGCTTGGTGGCGCGGTAGTCCGCCAGATAGCTCTGGTCGACCCGCCAGGGGTACTCGGTACCGGACTTGGGGAACCGGTCCTCGGCCCGGGTGACGTAGCCCGAGGTCAGGCCCAGCAGCGGCTGTTCGTCCATGTCGGGGTCCGACAGCACCGGGGTGCACTGGCGCAGCCCGGAGGTGTGCAGGTGGTTCAACAGCCGGGTCACGTAATCACAGGTCAGCTCGCACTTGAGCGTCCAGGACGCGTTCGTGTAGCCGATCGCCGCCGCGGCGTTGGGCACGCCCGAGAGCATCATGCCCTTGTAGACGAAGCGGTCGGTGTAGTCCACGACCTCGCCGTCCACGGTGAGGTCCACCCCGCCCATGAACACCAGGTCCAGCCCGGTGGCCGACACCACGATGTCGGCGTCGAGTTCGGTGCCGTCGGAGGTACGGATGCCTGTCGGGGTGAAGGTGTCGATGGTGTCGGTGACCATCTCGGCCCGCCCGTCGCGGATGGCGCGGAACAGGTCGCCGTCGGGGACCACGCACAAGCGCTGGTCCCAAGGGTCGTAGCGGGGTGAGAAGTGCTCGTGCACCGGGTAGTCGTCGGGCAGGTGCGCGGCGACGCCCTTGAGCAGCGCCCGACGCACCTGGTCGGGTCGTTTGCGGGAGAACCGGTACATCCCCTGGGTGCCCAGAGCCATCGCCCACCGGGTGGCCGAGGCGCCCAGGGAACCGGGCAGCCAGCGTCGCAGCGCCCGGGCCACACCGGAGGACTGGGGCAGCGACACGATGTAGGTCGGTGAACGCTGCAGCATCGTGACCTTGGCGGCGGTCTCGGCCAGCGAGGGCACCAGCGTGATCGCGGTGGCTCCCGAACCGATCACGACGATCTTCTTGCCCGCGTGGTCGAGGTCCTCGGGCCAGAACTGGGGGTGCACGAAGGTGCCCTGGTAGTCGTCCACGCCGGGAAAATCGGGCTGGTAGCCACGGTCGTAGCGGTAGTAGCCGCTGCA
>CAYVAS010000048.1:17843-20312 GCA_964449375.1 uncultured Iamiaceae bacterium
AGGGTGTACATGTCCGAGTCCGAGCGCACCCCCGGGTAGCGGAACAGGTCCCAGGTGCCACCGATCGCGTCCCGGGCCTCGAG
Source organism: uncultured Iamiaceae bacterium (assembly GCA_964449375.1). GTDB lineage: Bacteria > Actinomycetota > Acidimicrobiia > Acidimicrobiales > Iamiaceae > JAFDWI01. The sequence goes on from CAYVAS010000048.1 coordinate 17,927, forward strand.
GATGGCGAAGTCCGCCCAGGGGCATTCGGTCTTGAGGTAGTGGGCCGCGGCCACGCCGGACAGGCCGGCGCCGACGATCACGACGTCGAGATGTTCCATTCGATTCGACTCCCGGTCGGCTGCCCGCGCGCACCGGCGCGCAGGACCCTGGGGTTACCGATGGTAACCCATGCTGACCCGCATGGACAGATCGGGTGCCCGAATTCACCCGCCGCGCGCACCGCGAGGATCCCACTCCGCGCCGAAGGGCTTTGCCACACTGATGGGCGTGAAACGCAGTTCCCGCCCGCTCAGAACCACCCTGCTGTCCAGCGTGATCGCCGTGGTGCTCGCCGGCTGCGCCTGTGGGTCGACCTCACCCGCCGCGGCACCCGAGACCACCCGCGCGACCACCACCTCATCGTCGACGGTGCCCGCCCCGACCGTGGTCGCCCCCCTGACCGGCGCGCCGACCAAGGACCTCAAGTCCCTGGAGCGACCCGCCCTGGTCGTCAAGATCGACAACGCCGACCCCCACGCCCGACCCCAACTCGGCCTGCTCCAGGCCGACGTGGTCTACGAAGAACGCGTCGAGGGGTCGGTCACCCGCTTCGCCGCGGTGTTCCACTCCGCGGGAGCCGACCCGGTGGGCCCGGTGCGTTCGGCCCGCATGACCGACATCCCGATCGTGTCGGCGCTGTCCCGTCCGCTGTACGCGTGGTCCGGCGCCAACGCCGGTGTGAGCCGGGCGGTCACCTCGGCACCGCTCGTCGACCTGGGCCCAGATGTGGCCACCGACGCCTATGAGCGCCGCGGCGTGGGCGGCAAGGTCGCTCCCCACAACCTGTACACCACGACCTCCGCGCTGTGGGACCGGGCTCCCGACGACGCCACCCCGCCCGAGCCGATCTTCGAATTCCGGGCCGACGGTGAGCCCCTGGGCGCGGGCGCCCGCAAGGTGCGCGAGGTCCACGTGAACTTCGGGGTGACGCGCGGTGCCCCGGTCGACTGGAAGTGGGACGCCAAGCGCAACGGGTGGGCACGCTGGCAGCAGGGCACCCCCCACACCGACGAGGCCGGCCACCAGGTCGCACCCCAGAACGTGATCGTCCAGTTCGTCGACTACCACCACAACGGCGACGCCGACAGTGGCGGCAACCCGGTGGTCGAGGCCTCCCAGATCGGTTCGGGGCCCTGCTGGGTCCTCACCGACGGGCACCTCGTCGAAGGCACCTGGTCCAAGGACGCCAACGAATCGGCCACCACCTTCACCGATTCCGCCGGCAAGCCGATCGCGCTCAGCCCGGGGCGCACCTGGGTCGAACTGTCCTCCCCCGGGGGCGCGACCGTCGTCCGCTGAACCCGCACCGCACCCTTCACCGGCGCAGCGCGCACCGCGCCGTGGCCCGGTGAGGGCGGGGTCGTTCAGATGGGCAGTGAGCCGGTGCCCCGACGGGTGGAGCCCTCGTCGCGGTAGGCGGCGATGGTGCGCTGCGCGATCCGCATCTGGTGCACCTCGTCGGCACCGTCGGCCAGCCGGGCCCAGCGGGCATGCTGGTACATCGACGCCAGCGGCGTGTCGGTGGAATAACCCAGCGCGCCGTGCACCTGGATCGACCGGTCGATCACCCGATTGAGCATGTTGGCCACGAAATGCTTGGTCATCGACACCTCGGACTTGAAGTCCAGCCCCTCGTCGATGCGGTAGGCGGCGTGCAGCACCATCAACTTGGCCTGGTACAGCTCCATGGTCGAGTCGGCGATCATCCACTGGATCCCCTGCTTCTCGGCCAGGATCGACCCGTGCGCGTACCGGTCCAGTGAGCGGTCGACCATCATGTCGAGCGCGGTCTCGGCCTGGGCGATCCAGCGCATGCAGTGCGCGAGCCGCGCGGGGCCGAGCCGGTACTGGCCCAGCATGTGACCCTGTCCCCTGCCGCCGAGCATGTTCGCCGCCGGCACGCGCAGGTCCTCGATGACGATCTCGGAGTGGCCGGTGCTGCCGTGCATCGTCTCGACCTCGCGCACCCGGTTCCAGCCCTCCGAGGGGATGTCGACCAGGAACGCGGTGTTCGCCGCCTGCGGCAGGTCGGGGTTGTCCTCGGTGCGTGCGATGAGGATCGCGAAGCTCGAACGCCGGGCGTTCGAGATGAACCACTTGTGGCCGTTGATCACCCACTCGTCACCGTCCTGGACGGCCGTGGTGCGGATGAGCGTCGGGTCGGACCCTGCGACCTCGGGCTCGGTCATCGCGAAGCAGCTCATCGCGCGGCCCTCGCACAGCGGGCGGAGGTACTTCTCCTTCTGCTCGTCGGTCGCCCAGTGCAGCAGCGTGTGCATGTTGCCCTCGTCCGGCGCCTGGCAGTTCATGACGAAGGGGCCGTAGTAGGTCTTCGCCGCCTCGGCC